>NZ_FOZY01000003.1:0-356477 GCF_900116245.1 Methylobacterium sp. yr668
TTCGTAGACGCTGCGGCCGATGACGGCGTCGCGGGTGTGGCCGGTCATCTCCAGGAAGCCGAGATTGACCCTGACGTGGCGCAGGTCGGACAGCCGCGTGATCACGGCCGGGGCCGGGTTGGCGTTGAAGGTGCGCTCGAACCGCTCCTCGGCCTCGAACTGGTCGGAGACGTCCTTCAGGATCAGCGCGAGGCAGCTCGGGTTGCCGTCGCGGTCCGTGGCCACGAGGCTGCGCAGCGAGTGCACGAAGTCCATGTCGGGCTTGTCGGCCCGCCGCACCTCGACCACCACGTCGTGGAAGCGCTCGCCAGCGATCACGCGCTCGATCGGGTACTGGTTGGACGTGATGTGGTTGCGGTAGCGGAGGCAGAAGCGGTCGCGATAGGCGTCGACGGTGGGGCCGAGCTCGTCGAGGCTCTCGGCACCGTGCATCGCCAGGGCGGCCGCGTTGGCGTAGGCGATGGTCTGGTCGGGCTCGACCAGGATCACGCCCTCGCTCAGGCCGGCGATGATCTGCCGGAGCTCATGCCTGTCGACACCCGCCGTCACGATCCGTCCGGTCCCCGCCGCCTCGACGCCGCGCCCGTCGCAGCGGGGCACAAACGGGTTGCGCGCAAGCAGGTTCCGCCCGATCCGCGATTTTCACTGGTATACCTGCATCATTGACGTCGTCGAGATCAACCAGAGATAAGTTCGCAGCCCTCCCGAGAGATGTCGTGCCCGTCGCGACGCTGTCTCCACCCCATCGAGCCCAGAGCTTCACCGTGAAGCCCGCTGTCGAAGAGCGCGATCCGGCCGTCGCGTCCGATCCCGTCATCTCGTATATCCAGGCGCAACTCGGTCATCGGCTGCGCCAGTACTATTCAGAAGTTGCACCGATCGAAATGAGCTCACGGCTGGCCGGCGTGCTGGGCCGCCTGTCCGCGGCCCTGGATGCCGCCGAGTCCGAACGGCAGGTTCCCGGTGCTTTCAAGGACGATCTGATCGCCCTGGTGCCGCGCCTGCGCCGCTACGCCCTGTCGCTGACGTTCGACGGTGTCGAGGCCGACGATCTCGTGCAGTTCACGCTGCTCCAGGCGTGGGAGCACCGGCAGCGCTTCCAGCCCGGCACGAGCCTGGTGGCCTGGCTGTTCACGATCTTGCGCAACGGCTTCATCAACGGACGACGCAAGCGACGCTTCGAGGTCCCCGATCCCGACGGCGCGCACGCCGTCACCCTCTCCGAACCGGCCGCCCAGGAGCACAGCATGGGTCTGAAGGAGGTCCGGGCCGCGATCGACCGGCTCGACCCGGCCTATCGCGAGGCGCTGATCCTCGTGGCCGTCGACGGTCTTGCCTACGAGGCCGCGGCCTCCGTGATCGGGTGCCCGCCGGGCACGGTGAAGAGCCGGGTCAGCCGCGCCCGCGACCGCCTGCTTCACGAGCTGGGCGAGCGCTGACACACGCGCGACTCCGGTGGCCAGCGCAGGATGCTGGGCCATGGTCGCGAGCCAGCAATCGCGGGGACGCGAACGCCGCCCCCGATCGATCAGGCGGAGCGGCGGTCGGGCCGTGTCTGCGCGGGCGTCCGCTCGATGGGCAGGCGCGCGACCGAAGCCCCTCTGGCATCGCGCACCACCAGCACCCAGTCCTCCGCGTAGCCCTCGTCGGCGAGCTCCTGGACCATGTCCCGGATCACGCTCCGGGCGTCGTCGAGCGCCTGGTCGATGCTCGTGGCCTCGATGCCGATCTCGTCCTTGATGATCTCGCGACCGTGCTCGATATCGAAGTAGAGGCGCCGCGGAACGAGCCGAAAGTCGCTGCGGTCGCCGCTCGTGAGCCTGTCGATGTCGAAGATCTTCGCCGGATCCTGCGAAGTCCGGGACCTCGCGACCTTCAGGAGCGCGAGTCCGCCACCCACCAGTACGGCGGCTGCACTGGCGACACAGGACGCGAGTATTACCGTGTAGAAGCCGAAAGTTTGCCAGCCAAAGGCAAGCACAGCCAGTCCGCCGCACAGGGCGGCTAAGATGACAACCAGCGGCATCCCCCCGGCCCTCGATCGCGCGTTGGCTCTCCGATGTGGGGTATACGGCAAAACTCCGGTCCGCAAGAACGTCCTGACAATCGGTGCGCGTTCGACGGGACGGGCTGAAATTAACGCTACTCGAGCGACCGACGGATCGAGTATCCCGCGTGAAGAGCGAACACAGGGCGCCGAAATCCGTCTCGCGCGGTAGCTGGTCGATGGTTCATCCAGCGATCGGAACGCGGTCGAGCGCTCGGATCGCGAGATCTGGCGCACGCGGAGAGGCACAATCTCGTGAGCCTGCACGTGTCGACTGACGGGACCTCGCGCGCCACGCACCGCGCAGTCTGATCGAAAGCCTATCGGATCTCAGCGGCGCCTTCGCCCGGGCCGGTAATGGATACGTCGCCGATGTCCCATGCCGTCGGCCATCCGGCGCGCCCAATCACAATGACAGCATCCCCGCGCAACCCGGACATAAATCAACTCGGAGTTGTTGTCAGCAGCCTCATAATATAAGAGTCCGATCTGAAACACTAACTTCTGCGCGAAATTTCCCAATTATACAGCGATTCGTCCACAGGCGGCTCCGACGAAATCCTCACATGAATGTATTTCTCTCTCCGCTTGGCTTAGGATATCTCTGAACAGTGGAGATGCGCGATCACGCCTGTCGTTCTGTTGGGCTCGTGCGCGTTAACGGAGTGGGTTGGTGGACAACAGCGACGCGGCTCGCGCGACGACTATCGAGCAGCCCGACCTCCCACTCTCCGATCGGGTCGCGGCCATCGACGCCAAGCTCGACGATCTCTTGGGACGCATCTCGGCGCTGCAGACACACTGCTATTATGACTCGATCAATTGGAATAACTTTAAGGCTCGATTCGATCGATTCGTCCTCGAATGCGAGGATCGGCAGCGAGATATCTTGGAGACCTTGATCAGAGGAAGCGCGGTCGAACCAGTCGACTTGCGTGTCGCGACAGCGAACCCGCTTGCCGGCGACACGCCCGACCATCTGTTTCCGCGAGGCACAGCCGCTGACAACACGCGCTCGCCCCGCTTCGTCGCGGCGTGCGAAACCTATTTCGGTTTCCCCTTGCGTCACCTCGATATCGGTTCGGCTGGCGGAGGGCTCGTCTGGGATTTCACACGGCGCGGACATTTCTCGATCGGGATCGAGGGCTCGGACTGGTCGCGGAAGGAGCAGCGCGCCGAGTGGCGCACCATTCCGGACCGGCTGTTCACTGCCGACGTACGTTTCCCGTTTCGCGTCGAGGACGGCGCCGGCGCGGTCCAGCAGTTCGATCTGGTGACGGCCTGGGAGTTGTTCGAGCACATACCGGAATCGGACCTGCCCACACTGCTGCATTCGATCCACCAGCACCTGAGACCGGGCGGAGTCGTGGTGGCCTCCATCGCGACCTTCGCGGATTGCGACGCGGCGGGTCACGAGTTTCACGCGACGATCCGCGATCGCACTTGGTGGGAGACCGCCTTCGCGGCGTCAGGACTTGACCCGGTCCAGAGCCCGTTCCAGCTTCGCGACTATCCGCGTGGTTCGGGCAATCCCCGCGCCTACGACTGGGACGCACACGCCAATCCGGAACTCGGCTTCCATATCGTAGCCAGACGTCAACCGGAAAACGCACCGCGGACAGGCATGTAGATCACGTCTCGATCCGGTGATGGCCCGGCACCCACCAGCCTCGATGCGCGATGGCCTGCGGCGGACGCTTCGCAATACCGCGCCTCCACTCCATCGCGCATGGCGAGGATCGGATCCGGTCCCCCGCGAACGATCAACGCGCGCGGCTGGAGCGAGCCACCGACACGCGGAGCTATCGACGTAGCGCGGAAGCCCGCGGAAGCTGCGGGGTTCAAGATCGAACTCGCGCCGCGAGCCAGCGACACATCTGACGCTGAGACTTTCGTGCCAGCTCGAAATCGGTTCGCCGGGCTTGCGGCCTCACCCGCAATGGTAGACCGAGCACGAGCCCTGACGTGCTCGGATGGCCCATGAAGTTCCGATTGCCCCTCTCATCCAATCAGCGCCGCCCCCTGTTCGGCAACCCGCTCCCCGGCTTCGACCCGGCCTACTACCTTGATCGCAACCCCGATGTCCGCGAAGCCGGCCTGGATCCGCTGAAACACTTCCTCGAACATGGCTGGAAGGAAGGGCGTGACCCGAGCCCAGGTTTCAGCACGACAGGCTATCTGGCCGCGAACCCGGACGTTGCTGTTGCGGAACAGAATCCGCTGCTCCACTTTCTGCAGAACGGTCTTGCCGAAGGACGAAGCGGTTTCGCCCGCGCCGCCTTGTCGATGGGTGCGGTGACACAGACCGGATCTGCACCGGCTCACGGCACGCCCGCGTCGCCGGGAGGGCATGATCCCGTATCGCTGCAGGGCTTCATCGACGAGGCCGACCACAGCCGGATCCGCGGCTGGGCCTTCACGCCGTCCACCCCTCACTCACCGACCGTGATCGCCATCGTCGTCAATCAATCAACCATCAATACGGTCATCGCGGGCAAATTTCGTCCGGATCTACGCGAGGCGGGTATCGGCAACGCGCATCACGGCTTCACATACGCGTTCTTTCCACCGCTGCGCAAAGACGTGGAGCAGACCATCGTGCTTCGCCGCAGCGCGGATGGCGAGGAACTGGCCCGAACTGTCCTGCCTCCGGGGCGTAAGATCTGATCGACGGGTCTTCCCCGCTCGCAGGAAGCGAGCTTTGCGGCCGACTTCAGACCGCGATCATGGAAGCTGGCTTGGGCGTCAATCCTTGCATTCCAGATCGCCGGTGAGCAGAGGCTGGGCATTGGCGGTCGCCGGCACCGTCCCGTCCATGCTGTAGATGTAGACTTTCGGATCGGCGAAACCGATCCGTCCCTGCACGGATCGACCGGTCGCCCGGTCGAATCCTGTCAGGACCGTATCCTTGAACGGCAGGCAGGGAAGCGATGCGGTGATGTAGCCCGAGCCGCCGACCACCTTGACGTCGAGCCGGATGCCGAGGATCTCGCGACCAAATCGGCGGTAATCGGCCGTTGCCGAAACAGTCGCGGCGGCTGTACCACCGCGGGCGACGACGGGCGTGTAGACGGTTCGCGCGAGGTTCGTCGTAAAGCCCGTATTCCCGATGGGCTGGCCGCTGTCATCGGTAATATTGACGCCCGCACCATCTTCCCATTTCGGCGGCGCCTCACCGCTCTCGGTATTGTACTTGGCCACGACATTTCTGACGCTCGGCCGAGCGCCCCCGCGCGCGACCAGGCCACCCGTGGCGGAGATCGTACCGAAGCGATTGGCCCGCGCGGCGGACGGCGACGTCCAGGCTCCGGCCTTCAGGTCGATCCCGATTCCGGTCCGTCCTTCGCGATCGGCGCGGATGAAGATGAACTCGTTGGTATCGGCGTTGCCGATCTCGAACCCTGTTCCCTCTTGGGTCAGCGTCAGAACGTTGATCCACTGACTCGAGTTGGTGTCGAGCCAAGGCGATCCAGGGCCGATGCGGACGCCCTGCGCGCGCAGGCTCGCTCTGCCCTGCTGCGTCACGCGCAGCTTCCACTCGTTCTGCGACGTATCGAGGAACGAGGACGCGGCGTTGCCGGAGTTGGCGACGGTGATGGTCACGTCCCGCGTCCCACCGATGTCGGAAGGCCGGACAGTCAGGACATCGCCCAACACGTAATTCGATCCACCTTCCGTAACGTCGATGGTGGACACGGACCCGTCCTTGACCGTGATCGTCGCTTTGGCGCCCTCTCCTGTGTCGATGCCGGCGCTGACCAGGGAAACACCGGAGTAGGTCCCGCTCCGGCCGCCGGAACCGGGTGTGAACGCCGCCCAGACGGATCCCGTGAGGAGGCCCTTGGTGAGGGGACCACGAGCCTCGTCGACGTCGATATCGACGCCCGGACCGGTCGTGTCCCGCACCATGATGTCGACCCTGGAGTTCTTCAGCCCGCGCACCAGCAGTCCGGTCTTCGCTCGTCCATTCCCGTTCAGCGTCAGGTCCGAGAGCGTCACGGCGGTCACCGGTGTCTGGGGTGTCATGCTCCGAAGATCGAGCATCGCGAGACCGAGCGCTCCGACCCATTTCAGCTCGGTTCCCGCGATGGAGAAGGCGCCTGCGCCCTGGCCGATGATCTTGATGCGGGACATGTTGGGCGCGCGCAGCGACGTCGCGCATCGGGCGACGCCGGGAGGCAGGACCAGGGTCCCGCCTCCGCGGGCGTCAAGGAAGGCCGACGCGGCGTTGATGGCGGGACACACGTCCGCGGATTCTGTCCACGCCTTGCCATCACCGTGGGCGGCGAAATCATCGTATGTCGCCAGGACGGCCCTGAACTTGGCGACGAGCGGGCTGTCGACCGGGTCCGCCAGCTGGTCGAGACTCGCGACGCTGCCGCTCGGCAGGGTCGCCGCCGCATTCGCGTCGGATCGCGCGTCGCTCGAATTGCGCCACTGTCTGCCATTCTCGGCAGGACGAGGCCGCTCCGGTTCGTGCGCGGGAGGAGCCGTTCGCGCATCCAGGGCCCATGCGCGAGCTGCATTCAGCGCGAGGCACAGGGCGATGAGGTGACCGCGGCGCATAGTCCAGATCCCGTTTTCCGCGTGTTTCCCGCGCGACGCCACCCGCCGAGTGGCGGGGCCCGCCTGTGCCAGGGCGGAACCGTCCGTGATACGATGGCATACGACTGCGCGATGAGGACAGGGATGCGCGTGCGCGGCGTCGACAACCGAGAGCGTAGGCACGGGTTCTACGATAGCCGACTAATGGTCTTCGGCTTCTGCTTGACGGCGTTCGTCGCGATCTTCTGGCAGGTCAGCCGGTTCGAGGGCTTTCAGCCGATCTTCTCCTGCGCCCGCACGATGGACGTCGATCGTCAATTGTTGCGCCTGGGAATGGATGCCTGCATGGGCAACGCGCGCACCCAGTCGGATCGCGAGGGATGCATGCGGACCGTCCATCTGCTCGCTTGCATGAAGGAGCGCTGGCGCTTATCGGTCGCGGCCGCGGCGCGAGAACCCGCAGCGGAGATTCAGCGGACGCGATCACCTACAGCAGGCCGCTCGACGCGCCCCCGTTCAGCGAGCGGCTGGCGCGCGCGACCAGCTTCGCGAAGGCCAGAGCCGCCGCCGAGGCCTGCGTCCGGGAGGGAAACGACCGGTCGGATTCGGCCACCGTCATCTCGGTCTCGTCGAGGAGCACCCAGGTCCAGAGATGCTGTCCGGTGGCTTGGATCCTGAAATGCATCGCGAACTCGCAGGCTGAGGCATCGTGCGATCATGCCCGGCGGAAAGTCGCGCCGTGTTAATGGGTTGCGCCGCGCAACATCCTATGTCGGGGGGATCGCGTTCCATCCCCGATATCCCCGCCGATCACAGGCTGCGACGTTCGGCAGCGATCGATCGGAGATTCGCACGACGCGCTGAGCAGGCAATCCGATCGGCGCGAAGGCATCTTTTGATGAGGACAGCGACGGCGGATGTTGGTCGTAAGGCACCGTTGTCGCCGACCGCATTCACGGGGCCCCGAGCGCCCCGGGCGAGCAGCCTTCGGGCATGCGTTCGGCCGGAGATGCCGTCCGCCTCGCTCATGGATCAGATCGCCAACGCTAGTCCCGGCCGCACCCGCATGAGGCCTCATCCGGCCCTTGTCGTGGCGGCTGTCACCCTCGCCATCGGCCTCTGGTTCGTCATCTACGCGGTGGCCGGACGCGCCATCTGGTTCTGGTGAGGCGGGACACCCGGCCCCGTCCCGCCGGAGCTTCCTAGCCCTCGGGAGGTCGCGACTGGGCCGGCGCAAACCATTGCCTGTAAAGAAGCTCAGCGGCTGGACGACGCGCGTGCCTCGAGGGCGCGGAGCGCGCACGGAACGAGACGGGCTTTCCGCGCGATCAGGTTTCTCGGAGAAAGTTCGCAGATTCTGGTGACTGCCAGCGCGCTGGCGCTCCCAAGGGGAATCGAACCCCTGTTTTCGCCGTGAGAGGGCGACGTCCTAGACCGCTAGACGATGGGAGCTTTCCGGCGGCGCGGGGCTGCTATAGCCACCACTCGGCGGGGGAGCAAGTGCCTTCGTCAGGAAATCCGCCGCAGCGGGTCAGATCGGGGGCGAATAGCGGTCGTGGTGGACAACGTGCAGGACGAGCGGGCCGGGATCGTGGCCGAGGGAGGCGTGCGGCTCGACCGGGCGCTGGTCGCGCTGTTCCCGGATCTGTCCCGGGCCCGGCTGCAGGATCTGATCCGCACCGGCCAGGTTCAGCGGGACGGTCTCCCGGCGCTCGACCCGGCCGCCAAGGTCGCCGCGGGCGCGCGCATCGTGCTCACGGTGCCCCCGGCAGCCCCGGCGGAGCCGGTGGCCGAGGCCGCGGATCTGCCGATCGTCCACGAGGACGACGACCTGATCGTCATCGACAAGCCCGCCGGCCTCGTGGTCCATCCCGCCCCGGGCCACGAGAGCGGCACGCTGGTCAACGCCCTGATCGCCCATTGCGGGGCCAGCCTGTCGGGCATCGGCGGCGTCCGCCGGCCCGGCATCGTCCACCGCCTCGACAAGGACACGAGCGGCCTGATCGTCGTCGCCAAGAACGACGTGGCCCACCAGGGCCTCACCGCCCAGTTCGCCGATCACGGCCGGTCCGGACCGCTGGAACGCGCCTACGCCGCCGTCGTCTGGGGCCTGCCCCAGCCGCGGGCCGGGACGATCCAGGCAAGCCTCGCGCGGTCGCGCTTCCACCGGGAGAAGATCGCCGTCGTCTCGGACGCGAGCGGGCGCCACGCCGTCACCCACTACGCCGTGGCCGAGGCGTATCGCGAGGCCGCCCTCGTAAGGTGCCGCCTGGAGACGGGCCGCACCCACCAGATCCGCGTGCATCTCGCCCATCGCGGACACCCCCTGCTCGGGGACACGGTCTACGGCGGCGCCTTCCGGACCAAGGCGGCCCGCCTGACGCCGGAGGCCCGCGCCGCCCTCGCGGCGCTCGGGCGCCAGGCACTCCACGCGGAACTGCTCGGCTTCAGCCACCCGCGGACCGACGCGACGCTGCGGTTCGAGAGCCCGCTACCGCCCGATATGGCCGCGCTGGTGCAGGCGCTGAGGGCGGAAGAGGACGGGCCGCCGCGCCCGTAACCGCCGCGTCGCGGCGTGCGAAAGATCACGCCGTACCGCGTCACATCGTGACATGGTACGACCAAAATCGCCGGTGGCGCGTTGTTGACGACGTGGGTGTCATCGACCGCGACCGGCTCCCCGGCGTCCCGTACGAGATGGGGGGCCGGCAGGGTCGGCTCAAGAGCGGCCCGAGTGGACGGCACTGTTGTCCGTCGCGTCCGCCCGACAGGGGGACATAAGGTCCAGGAGAATGCCATGGCCGGTACGCTGCCCGTGCTCGCCAACGAAGGTGGCCTCTCGCGCTACCTCGACGAGATTCGCAAGTTCCCGATGCTGGAGCCGTCGGAAGAGTTCACGCTGGCGAAGGCCTGGCGCGACGCCGGCGACCGCGAGGCCGCGCACCGCCTCGTGACGTCGCACCTGCGCCTGGTCGCCAAGATCGCCATGGGCTACCGCGGCTACGGCCTGCCCATCGGCGAAGTCGTGTCGGAGGGCAATGTCGGCCTCATGCAGGCGGTCAAGCGCTTCGATCCCGACAAGGGCTTCCGTCTGGCCACCTACGCGATGTGGTGGATCAAGGCGGCGATCCAGGAATACATCCTGCGCTCGTGGTCGCTCGTGAAGATGGGCACGACCGCGAACCAGAAGAAGCTGTTCTTCAACCTGCGCAAGGCCAAGGGCAAGATCTCGGCCCTCGACGAGGGTGACCTCAAGCCCGATCAGGTGAAGCAGATCGCCACCCGTCTCGGCGTGCCCGAGCAGGACGTGATCGACATGAACCGGCGCCTGTCCGGCGACACGTCGCTCAACGCGCCCCTGCGCGAGGAGGGCGAGGGCGAGTGGCAGGACTGGCTCGTGGACAACAGCCCGAGCCAGGAGACCGTGCTGGCGCGGGAGCAGGAGGGTCAGAACCGCCTCTCCGCGCTCAAGGACGCCCTCGGTGTGCTCAATCCGCGCGAGCGCCGCATCTTCGAGGCCCGGCGCCTCGCCGAGGACCCGATCACCCTGGAGGATCTCTCCGGCGAGTTCGGCGTGTCTCGCGAACGCGTCCGGCAGATTGAGGTCCGCGCCTTCGAGAAGGTGCAGGAAGCGGTCAAGCGCAACATCGCGAGCCGCGAGCTGCCCCGGACCGGCATCGAGGCCCGCTGAGCCGCGCGCCCGGCGCGCGACGCGCCGAGCCCGCCGGTTCGGGTCGGGGCTCGGACGGCGGGCGCCGTCGACCGATCACTGCCAGGCGTCGAAGGCGTTCTGCATCACCTGGGCGCCGGCGGCGCCCTTCTCGAAGGTCAGCACCGCCCGGCGGCCGGACGTGTAGCGCAGCGCGATGTCGAACCAGTTCCGGTGGAGGAGCAGGTCGGTGTTGCGCTCGACGTCGTTCTGCAGCGACGACAGGCCGATCAGGAACAGGTTGTCGCGGACCCGAACCGGCAGGCCCGAGACCGGCGAGCCGCGGGCGCTCTGCTCGTCCTTGGCCTGGAGCAACCCGACATCCTGGACGGTTCTGGACGCGGCGTTGCTGCCGCTCTGGCTGAAGGCCAAGCTCACCGTGTGGGAAGCCGGCAGGGTCGCGTCGAGATTGCGCTGGATGGTCATCACCAGCGTCAGGCCGGCATCCGGAATGGTCACGGTGGCGACGACGGCGTTCTGGACCGGCTGCCCCTGATCCCCGTTGACGGTCTCGAGCCGCCACGTCACCCGCCCCGGCGTCACGGTCGGCTGACCGCCCTCGGCCCCCGTCGCCTCCTCGACGAGTTCCGCCCTCTGCGCGACCGCGACGCCCGCGTCGGCCGGTGCGGGCGTGGCCGCGGCCCGTGCCGGCGCGCCGTTCTCGACGCGCGTCGGGGCCTTGGGGGCCGGGGCGGCGTCGCCGCCGACCCGATCGCCGAACTTGGTCTCGCCTTCCGGCTGCTGCGTGTCCGCGGTCTCCGTGCCGCTCGACGGCAGGTTCTGCGGCCGGTCGCGCAGCAGGAAGGCCGCGACGGCGATCAGGCCGATCACCACAGCCAGGACACCGCCCACGAAGACGTTGCGCAGCACGCGCGACCGACCGGTGCGCGGGGGGACCACCTCGATCCGCGGACGCTGACGCCCGCCCGCGCCCTCGGCCGCCTCGGCGTCAGGGTCGTCGACGGCGGGCGCCTCGGCGGCAAACGTCCCAGCGCCGGACGTCTCGGCAACCGGCGGGGCCGTGTCGGGCGCGGCCGTCTGCGGCGTGCCCGGGCGCGGCGGCGCGATCGGGATCGGTGCCTCGCGCGGCCCGTCCTCGGCCTCCCGATCCCCGTCGCGGGCCGCCACCGCGAAGGGCGGCTTCGCCGACGGGAGGATGGGCGCCAGCGCGGGACCGGATCCCGGCTCCGGCGGGGACGGCTCCGGGATCTCCGGCTCCGTCGCCGCGGGGACGATCGGCTCTGGGACGGCGGGTTCTGGCGCGGCGGGTGCGGGCACGGCCGGTGCTGGTGGCGGCGCCGAAACCGTGGCCGGAGCGGGCGTCCCGGGCGCCTGCGCGGCATCGTTGGCGGGGGCCGGGAGGCCGCCGTGATCGACCTCGAGCCGCTCGATCGCGGCGTCGAGCGCCCGGCGCTCGAGATCGATATCGGCCTCCGACAGCGGCGGATCGAGGGAGCGCAACTGGCTGATCAGGGCGTTGCGCGCGCGGTCGTAGACCGCCTTGCGCAGGGCGGGCGTTCGGTCCGGCAGCGCGTCGAGCGCGCGGGCCAGAAGCGGGTAGTAATCGGCCATGATACTCTGGTCCGCCCCTTCGGCCGCCGTCCGGCAACGCCGGTCGGAGGCCGGGGACCGAGGTCCGCGCCCGCCCGACAGGTCCGGTCGCGGCCGTCGGCCGGTTTGTCGTATCCCGCCGCGCGGGATCAGGGCCCGCGCGCCGGTTGCCTTCGAGACGGCGGGCGGATCGCGATACGGACCGCCCGGCCGCCAGCCCGTTCTAGATCAAGCCCGCGCGGACTGGATACAGGCAGGGCCGCCGAAAACACGCGTCGTCAACGGGATAGCGCGCGAAGGGTCAATCCTCGAACGGGTTGTGCATGAGGATCGTGTCGTCGCGCTCGGGCGAGGTCGACAGCAGCGCCACCGGCGCCCCGATCAGCTCCTCGATCCGGCGCACGTACTTGATCGCCTGCGCGGGCAGATCCGCCCAGGACCGGGCCCCCGCGGTCGTCTCCGACCAGCCCGGGATCACCTCGTAGACCGGCTCGATCCGGGCCTGCGCGGCCTGGCTCGCCGGCAGATGGTCGATCGGCTGGCCGTCCAGCATGTAGCCGGTGCAGACGCGGATCTCTTCGAAGCCGTCGAGGATGTCGAGCTTGGTCAGCGCGATGCCGTGGATGCCGGAGGTCCGGACCGTCTGGCGCACCAGCACGGCGTCGAACCAGCCGCAGCGGCGCTTGCGCCCGGTATTGACGCCGAACTCGCGCCCGCGGCTGCCGATGGTCTCGCCGATCTCGTCGAACAGCTCGGTGGGGAACGGTCCCTCGCCGACGCGGGTCGTGTACGCCTTGGCGATGCCCAGGACGTAGCCGATCGCGCCCGGGCCGAGGCCCGAGCCCGTCGCCGCCTGCGCGGCCACGATGTTGGAGGAGGTCACGAACGGGTAGGTGCCGTGGTCGACGTCGAGCAGCGCACCCTGCGCGCCCTCGAACAGGATGCGCTTGCCGGCCCGGCGCTCCTCGTCGAGCAGCGACCACACGGTGTCGGCGAAGGGCAGGATCTTCGGCGCGATCGCCTTCAGCTCGGTCAGCAGCGCCTCGGCATTCACCTCGTCGATCCCGAGGCCGCGCCGAAGGGCGTTGTGGTGGGTCAGCACGCGCTCGATCTTGGCCGGCAGCGCGTCGGGGTCGGCGAGGTCGACGACCCGGATCGCGCGGCGGCCGACCTTGTCCTCGTAGGCCGGCCCGATGCCGCGCTTGGTCGTGCCGATCTTCAGTCCGGCATTGGCCGTCTCGCGGAAATGATCCAGCTCGCGGTGGAGCGGCAGGATCAGCGTCGCGTTGTCGGCGATCCGCAGGGAAGACGGCGAGACGTCCACGCCCTGCGCCTTGATCCGCTCGATCTCGTCGATCAGGTGCCAGGGATCGACCACGACACCGTTGCCGATGACCGAGAGCTTGCCGCCGCGGACGACGCCCGACGGCAGCAGCGCCAGCTTGTAGGTCACGCCGTCGATGACGAGCGTGTGGCCGGCGTTATGGCCGCCCTGGAAACGGACCACGATGTCGGCCTGCTCGGAGAGCCAGTCGACGATCTTGCCCTTGCCCTCGTCGCCCCACTGGGCGCCCACAACGACGACGTTGGCCATGCCTGCCTGCTTACCCGCGACGGAAACCGGGACGGCGCCGCCCACGGGTGCAGGCAACGTACGTCGTGAGCCGTTTCCGCGATCCGGGCAACGAAATCAAGCAAGGGGCCGCATGTTCGGACCGCATGGCGGTCGGCCGGAGCCGGTCACGACCGGCTTACTTGGCCTCGGTACCGGGGTCGCGACCGGGCAGTTCGTGCGGCTTGATCACCGGCATGGAGCCGGACTGATCGGGCTTCACCACAGTGCCGGTCGTGCCGGAATCCGGCGGCTTGATCACGCCGTCGTTCTTCTGGAGCTTGTCGCTGAGCGACTGGTCCTGCGGCGGCGCGTCCGCGTTCGGGCGAACGCGCTCGGGCGGCGCCGGGGCCGGACTGGTCGTCTGGGCGCCGGCGGGTACTGCCGCGACGGTCGCCGCCAAGGTCGTCGCGAGGGCGGCGAGCAGGGTCTTGTTCGGCACGAGGGCCTCCCCGATTCGAGACACGAATTCGGGGAGGAACAGCCGGGAACGGGATCCGTTCCTGTCCGCGGCGGGGTCCGACGTCCCGTCCTGTGGACGGGATAGAGCGGCCTCAACCCTGGCGGGCGGCCTCGATGTAGAGCTCGCGCAGGCGCCGGGTCAGCGCGCCCGGCCGCCCCTCGCCGATCGCGCGCCCGTCGATCTCGACCACCGGCATCACGAAGGCCGAGGCGCTGGTGTAGAAGGCCTCCTGCGCCGCGTAGACCTCGTTCACCGGGATCAGCCGCTCCTCGATCCGCAGGTCGGCCTCCTGCGCGAGGCGCAACACCGAGGCCCGGGTGATGCCCGGCAGGAGCGCCGTGGAGAGCGGCCGGGTCACGAGCACGCGGTCGCGGCTGATGATGAACGCAGTCGAGGAGGAGCCCTCGGTGACCGCGCCGTCCTCGACCATCCAGGCCTCGGCGACGCCGGCCTCGGCCGCCTGCTGCTTGGCGAGCACCTGCGCCAGCAGGGCCACCGACTTGATGTCCCGCCGCTTCCAGCGCAGGTCCTCGACGGTGATCACCCGGGCGCCGCTCTCGGCGAGCGGGTTAGCGAGCACGGTCTTGGCCTGCGTGAACATCACCACGGTGGGCTCGGTGCCGGCCTTCGGGAAGGCGAAGTCGCGCTCGGCCACCCCGCGGGTCACCTGCATGTAGACGAGCCCCTCGGTGACGCCGTTGCGGGCGACGAGCTCGGTCTGCAGGCGCTCCCAGCCCGCCGCGTCGTGCGGGTTGCGGATGCCGATCTCGCCGAGCGAGCGGTCGAGGCGCGCGAGGTGCGCGGCGTTGTCGACGAGCTTGCCGTCGATGATCGCCGAGACCTCGTAGATGCCGTCGGCGAACAGGAAGCCGCGGTCCATGATCGGCACGCGCGCCTCCTCGTAGGGGAGGAACTGGCCGTTGAGGTAGACGATGCGGGGAGCGGTCACGGGGAGCTGTCCTGTGTTCGGCGCGGGCCCGGAAACGCGGGCCCGCGAGCGCGGGTCGAAGCAGGAATCGTGCGGAGTCTCAGCGGTCGCCGAAGACCCGCCCGAAGATCGTGTCCACGTGCTTGAAGTGGTAGCCGAGATCGAAGCACGCCTCGATCTGCTCGGCCGGGAGCGCCGCGGCGACCTCCGGGTCCGCCTTGAGCAGTGCCAGGAAATCGCCCTCGCCGCGCCAGACCGGCATCGCGTTGCGCTGGACCAGCCGGTAGGAATCCTCGCGGGAGACCCCGGCCTGGGTCAGCGCCAGCAGCACGCGCTGCGAGTGGATCAGGCCGCCGAGCCGGTCGAGGTTCTTCTGCATGTTGGCCGGGTAGACCAGCAGCTTCTCCATCACCCCGGTCATCCGCGCCAGGGCGAAGTCGAGGGTGACGGTGGCGTCGGGGCCGATCATCCGCTCCACCGACGAGTGGGAGATGTCGCGCTCGTGCCAGAGGGCGACGTTCTCCAGGGCCGGGGTGACGTAGCCGCGCACCATCCGGGCGAGGCCCGTGATGTTCTCGGTGAGGACCGGGTTGCGCTTGTGCGGCATCGCCGAGGAGCCCTTCTGCCCCTCGGAGAAGAACTCCTCCGCCTCGAGGACCTCGGTGCGCTGGAGGTGCCGGATCTCGATCGCCAGCCGCTCCAGCGACGAGGCGACGACGCCGAGGGTCGCGAAGAACATCGCGTGCCGGTCGCGCGGGATCACCTGGGTCGAGACCGGCTCGGCGGTCAGGCCCATCTTCTCGGCGACGTACTGCTCCACCCGCGGGTCGATGTTGGCGAACGTGCCGACCGCGCCCGAGATCGCGCAGGTGGCGACCTCCTCGCGGGCCGCGACGAGGCGGCGGCGGTTGCGCTCGAACTCAGCGTAGGCCTGGGCGAGCTTCAGACCGAAGGTGACCGGCTCGGCGTGGATGCCGTGCGACCGGCCGATGGTCGGGGTGAGCTTGTGCTCCAGGGCCCGGGTCTTCAGGGCGGAGAGCAGCGAGTCGACGTCGGCGATCAGGATATCGGCGGCCCGCACCAACTGCACGTTGAGGCAGGTGTCGAGCACGTCCGAGGAGGTCATGCCCTGGTGGACGAAGCGCGCCTCGGGACCGACGATCTCGGCGAGGTGGGTCAGGAAGGCGATGACGTCGTGCTTCGTCACCGCCTCGATCGCGTCGATGCGGGCGACGTCGAAGACCGCGTCCTTGCCCTTGGTCCAGATCGTCTCGGCCGCCGCCTTCGGCACGACGCCGATCTCGGCGAGCGCCGTGGTGGCGTGGGCCTCGATCTCGAACCAGATCCGGAAGCGGCTCTCGGGCGACCAGATCGCCGTCATCGCGGGGCGGCTATAGCGGGGGATCATGGGGGCCTCGGCACGGTCCGGATTGCGTGCGTGGCCGGTAGCATGCGCCGGGCCGGCCGCTCAATGCGCATCGGGCATGCCGGGACGGCAACCGACGTGAAACGCGCGCCGCGCCGGGCTCAGTCGATCCGCACCCAGCCCTGGCCCATCAGCCGTTCCTGCGGCCGGAAGCGGGACTTGTAGTCCATCTTGCGCGAGCCCTCGACCCAGTAGCCGAGATAGAGGTACGGCAGCCCGAGCCCGCGAGCCCGGCGGATATGGTCGAGGATCATGAAGGTCCCGGGGGAGCGCGCGGCCTCCGCGGGATCGTAGAACGAGTAGACCATCGACAGGCCGTCCGAGAGGACGTCCGTCAGGCAGAACGCGAGCGGCGGTCCGGAGCCGCGGCCGGTGATCGCCGTGTCCGGCCCGTGCCGGCGATACGACACGAGGTGCGTGTCGACGTGGCTGTCCTCGACCATCATGGCGTAGTCGAGCACGGTCATGTCGACCATGCCGCCGTCGCCGTGCCGGGCGTCGAGGTAGCGGCGGAACAGGGCGTACTGTTCGGAGGCGGGCCGGTTCGGCTCCGGCGTGCCGACCCAGTCGGCGCTGCGGGCCAGGATGCGCCGCTGGCTGGCGCTCGGCTCGAACTCGTCGACCACCACGCGGACCGAGACGCAGGCCCGGCAGGTCTCGCAGGCCGGCCGGTACGCGATGGTCTGGGAGCGGCGGAAGCCGCCCTGCGTCAGGATCTCGTTCAGGTCGCGGGCGCGCCGTCCGACCAGGTGGGTGAAGACCTTCCGCTCCTCCTGCCCCGGCAGATAGGGGCACGGCGAGGGGGCGGTGAGGTAGAATTGCGGTGTGTCGCGCGGGTGGCTGGTCACGCTTCTCACAGACCCTGCGCCGGGTTCATCCTCGCGGCGCCGGCGTGACAGTGTACAGGCGACCGGCCGGGGCTCAATGGCCCGGCCGGTCGCACCGTCAGATTTTCATCAGGGGAATCGCGGCTCAGCGCGCGTGGACGACGGCAAGGCCGAGGAGCAGGTCGTGCCCGAGGCGGCGGTCGGAGCGCATGAGCCCGAACGCGATGTCGACGCACCAGAGCAGGAAGGTCGAGATCGCCACGTAGAACAGCAGCGCGTGGACCGCGGCCGTGATGACGTCGACCCGCGCGCCGCTCTCGGGCGCGACGGTCCGCAGGCCCATCATCCGCTGGCCGATCGTGCTCTGCTTCGACCCGCCCACCGTGATCGCGCTGTAGATGATGCCGCTCGCCGGAAGGACCGCGAACAGCGTCCAGCCGAGGCCGAAGGTGACCACGCCGATCACGGTGATCGCGAGGGTCAGCAGGGCCGTGAAGCCGAAGATGAACAGGATGTCGAGGAGATAGGCGACCGTCCGGCCACCCAGGCTCGCCCGCACGAACGGGATCGGCAACGCGGTGGCGTAGCCGGGCGCTTCGAAGCGCTGCGCGTATCCGGGTTGTGGGTTCTGCATGGTGTCGCGTCCTGCAAGCGAGGCTGCGGACGTGAAGGTGGGTGCGCGCGCCGGATGCCGCAAGGGGATCCGCGAGGAGACGCGGGCGTGGGCGCGCCTCAGCGCCCGGCCGGGTCTCCGGCCGCGGCGTCGGGCGTGTCGAGGTAGAAGCGCTTGAGCATGTAGAGGGACGGGCCCGACAGGGTGCTCGCCTCGGTGGCGAGGGCGACCAGGGTCGTGCCGGCATCGAAGCGGCAGGTCAGCCAGTGCTGCCGGTTCCCGTCGGCGTAGTCGACGCGAACCGAATTCGCCGTCGGCCCCGGCGCCGCGCGCAGGAGCCGGATCCCGTCCTGCGGCGCGACCGCCGGGAGCGCCCGGCGGCAGGTGGCGACGCGTTCCCGGCGCAGGGTGTCCTGGCAGGCGACGAGCCCCCCGAGGAAGCCGACCACGACCGCGGCCCCGAGGAGCCAGCGGTGCCCGCGCCTCACGGATGGTTGCGCAGGCGCTCCGCGACCCGCGGCGCGTGATAGGTGAGGACGCCGTCGGCCCCGGCGCGCTTGAAGGCGAGGAGCGCCTCGACCATCGCGCGGTCGCCGTCGAGCCAGCCGTTGCGGGCGGCCGCCTCGATCATCGCGTACTCGCCCGACACCTGGTAGGCGAAGGTCGGCACCTGGAACTCGTCCCGCACCCGGCGGATGATGTCGAGATAGGGCAGGCCCGGCTTCACCATCACCGAATCCGCGCCCTCGTCGAGGTCGAGCCGGACCTCGCGCAGGGCCTCGGCCGAGTTGCCGGGATCCATCTGGTAGGTGCGCTTGTCGCCGACCAGCGCCGCCTTGGTGCCGATCGCGTCCCGGAACGGCCCGTAGAAGGCGCTGGCGTATTTCGCCGCGTAGGCCATGATCTGCACGTCGAGGAAGCCGGCCTTGTCGAGGCCCGCGCGGATCGCGCCGACGCGCCCGTCCATCATGTCGGAGGGCGCGATGATGTCGGTCCCGGCCTCGGCCTGGATCAGGCTCTGCTCGACGAGGACCGCGACCGTCTCGTCGTTGAGGATCGCTCCGTCCCGCATCAGGCCGTCGTGGCCGTGGCTCGTGTAGGGATCGAGCGCCACGTCGGTCATGATCCCGATCTCGGGCACGGCCCGCTTCACGGCGCGGACCGCCCGGCAGACGAGGTTGTTGGCGTTCAGCGCCTCCGAGCCGGTCGGGTCGCGCAGCGACACCTCCGTGTAGGGGAAGAACGACACCGCCGGGATGCCGAGCTTCGCGGCGCGCTCCGCGTCGCGGACGATCTCGTCCACCGAGAGGCGCTCGACGCCCGGCATCGAGGCGACCGGCTCGCGGCGGCCCTCGCCGTCGATCACGAACATCGGCCAGATCAGGTCGTCGACCGTCAGGGTGTGCTCGCGGACGAGGCGGCGCGACCAGTCGGCCTTCCGGTTCCGGCGCGGGCGCTGGGTGATCTTCAGACCCTCCACGCGGGCGCCCTCGCGGGCGGCCTCCACGGCGAGAGGGCGCGGCTCTGGCAGGGTGTCTGACATGCGGCTTCGCTACCGTTCGCGCGGACCACGCCGCGGATCGCGCGGCGCCCGTGCGCCGGAGGCGATCGACTACCACACCGGGCCGGCGCAACGAAACCCGACCGTTGACGCCGGACGGCGGAACCGCTTCAACCCGGCGACCCCCGCCCGATCGATCAGGATCCCGGCCCTTCGCCATGAACCGGCCCCCACCATCCGCGAGCGCTCGATAGTGCCCAGCTACTTTCCGATCCGGCGCAGGACGCCGCGGCCGGGCGGCATCCCGAGCGACCGCATCGAGCGGGCCCAGGGCCCCGCGTCCGGCACGTGGGACACAGTGCTGATCTGGTTCATGCGGCTCACGGCCCTCGTCTGGCTGCTGAAGAGCGTCTTCGCCTGGGCGACCATCCTCGACGTCCTGCCGGGCGTGCGCCCCTTCGAGGCCGAGCCGTTCGGCCGCCAATCCGCGATCGTCTACTTCGCGGTGATCGACGCCGCGGCGGCGATCGGATTGTGGCTGACGAGCGCCTGGGGCGGCGTGATCTGGTTGCTCGCCGTCACGTCGGCGATGACGCTCGCTGTCCTGACACCGCAACTCTTGCCGTTATCGGTGCCGCTGCTCGTATTCGGAGGCTGTGTCGTGACGTTGTACTTCCTGCTGTCCTGGCTGGCCGCGCAGGAAGCACGGTGAACGAACCGTTCTTGTCTTCATTCAGTTTGTCTTTACCGCGAAGAGTAAATCGCGAATTCATCCTGTCGCTTAAATCGCCTTTCATTCCCGAGCCCTAGCTTAGCCATCATCAACGGCGCCGCATCCAACGGGTGCCGGATCATCGGATGGCGAGGCAGAGATGAAGACCCAGAACGCCCGAGTCGCGCAGATCGAGGCCCCCGAGGAAGCCGCCTCCACCAAGGGCTCCTACCTCGAGGCGCTGCACCTCGTGGAGCGGCTGCATCGCCGGCTGCTCGACGTGATCAAGGACGAGTTCGAGCGCCGCGGCCGCGAAGACGTCAACAGCGTCCAGGCGCTGCTCCTGTACAACATCGGCGACAAGGAGCTGACCGCGAGCGAGCTGCGGACCAAGGGCTACTACCTGGGCTCCAACGTCTCGTACAACGTGAAGAAGCTTGTCGAGGCCGGCTACCTCCACCACGCCCGCTCGAAGACCGACCGGCGCTCCGTCCGGATCAGCCTGACCGACAAGGGCCGCCAGGTCCACGAGATCATCCAGGGGCTCTACGACAAGCATGCCCGGACGATCACGCCGATCGGCGGGATCTCGGAGGAGGATTTCATTCGCCTGAACCAGGCCCTCACCCGCCTGGAGCGCTTCTGGACCGATCAGATCCGCTACCGCCTCTGAGGCGCGTCCTCAGAGGTTCAGCAGGCCGATGATCCCGGCGATCACCGCGTAGGCGAAGCCGGCGTTGATGGCGACGCCGAACATCCCGATCACGAGACCGCCCAGCACGACCAGACCGTCGCGCTCGACGAGACCGAGCCCGACCAGGCAGACGGCGAGACCCAGCGGGATCTGCCCGACGATGGGCGCGGCCACGATCAGCGCCAGCGCCAGGGCGAGCAGGACGATCCCCATGCCGCGCATGCCGAGCGCGGTCTCGAACACGCTGACGCGGGGGCGCGACCAGCGCTCCAGGCGGCGCAGGATCGGCACCGCGCGGGTGACGGCGCGCCGGACATCCGTCAGGGCGATCGAGCGGCCGAGGAGCATCCGCGGCAGCCACGGCGCCGACATCCCGGCGGCGATCTGGATCGCCACGAGGAGCAGGAGCAGGCCGCAGATCAGCGGGATCGGCGGCGGCATGGGCAGGCAGTTCGGCAGCCCGAGCAGGACCACGAGCAGCGCGAAGGCACGGTCCCTCAGGACCGCGACGATGTCGCCCACGGTGAGGCGCTCGCCCTCCTGGCTCGCCAGCACGGTGAGGACGTCCGACGTTCGTGCACCGGAGGTCAAGGATCTGCCAACCTTCGCTTTCCCGCGGGGGCTCTAGCCGAGAACATCTGGCACGCCAAGCACGGCAGATTCGCGACAGCGCGATGGCGTCCCGCGGGCGGACGCGCGGCGGACGGCCCGCGAAGTCCCGGCAAGCACAGCGCGCGCGCCGACGCACCTTTCCGAAGCAACCTCGTCCCTGCGACACGAAGATCGGCGCGCGAATCCGACAATTCCGGGGGATCACGAGCGGATCGCGATGAAACGTAGTTAATTTTCTCTTACCGTCCTCCGCAGACGTCGGAGGCTCGACTGTGCCGAACCAGCGCCCTCGCCCGAAGATCGCTGGACGCGCGCCCGTTCTCGCGGTTCTGCTCGCGGGACAGGCGGCCGTCTCGCATCCCGCCGGCGGCAGCGAGATCGACACGCTGCTGTTCGGCAGCCTCGATGCCGGCGGCGACACCTTCCTGACCGTCGGGGCGAAGGCCGGCCTCACCTCCCTCGCACAGGACGGTTTCACCGCGCTGGCGAGCGTCGGTGGCGGGCGGCGCGCGGAGACCGGTCCGGACGGCCCCCGCACGCGCTACACGGTCGCCGCCGCCGCCCTGGCCGGGTACCAGTGGGTCTTCGACTGGGGCGCGGTCGCGGCCTTTGCCGGGCCCGAGATCGCGCGGGAGATGCTGATCGCGGGGCCGCTCTTCGACGCCCTGCCGACGCGCTTCGGGCTCCGGCTCCACGGCGAGGTCTGGGCGCGCCCGAGCGAGGCGACGCTGCTCCAGGCGAGTGCCGTCGCCGGGTCGGCCCGCGGCAGCCTGTGGGCGCGCCTCGCCTGGGGCTACCGGCTCTGGGAGACCTATCTGGGTCCCGAGGCCGCCCTCTACACGGACAGGACCGGCTACGCGAAGTGGAGCGTCGGGCTGCACGGGACCGACTTCGCCCTCGGCCGGTACAGCTTTCGCGCGTCGGCGGGCCTCCAGTCCGAGAGCGGCCGGGGCCGCGCCTGCCCCTACCTGAGCCTGTCGGTCTGGTCGCCCCTCTGATCGGCGCTCGGCCGGGCCTCGAGGGTGTCGAGGAACGCGGCCGCGTCGCGGCGGATCTCGGC
This sequence comes from Methylobacterium sp. yr668, assembly GCF_900116245.1. Lineage (NCBI taxonomy): Bacteria > Pseudomonadati > Pseudomonadota > Alphaproteobacteria > Hyphomicrobiales > Methylobacteriaceae > Methylobacterium > Methylobacterium sp. yr668. The sequence continues at coordinate 22,301 of NZ_FOZY01000003.1, forward strand.
GCGGCGCCTGTCGCCCAGCCCGCGGAGTGTCCGGTACGGCATGGCCATCCGCTGATTGCCCGCCAGCCGGTCCTCGTTCTCGATGAGGAAGTTCCAGTAGAGATAGTTGAACGGGCACGCCTCCGGCCCGGCCTTGACCTTCACGTCGTACGCGCAGGACGCGCAGTAATCGGACATCCGGTCGATATAGGCGCCCGAGGCCGCGTAGGGCTTGGAGCCCATGACGCCGCCGTCGGCCCACAGCACCATGCCGTGGACGTTGGGCAGCTCGACCCACTCGTAGGCGTCCGCGAACACGATCAGGTACCATTCCTCAACCTGAGCCGGGTCGAGGCCGGCGATGAGGGCGAAGTTGCCGGTCACCATCAGGCGCTGGATGTGGTGGGCGTAGGCGTGGGCACGCGTCTCGGCGACGACCTGCGCGACGCAGTTCAGCGCCGTCTCGCCGGACCAGTAGAACCACGGCAGGTCGCGGTCCGCGCCGAGGGCGTTGCTGTCGCGGTAGGCGGGCATCCGGGCCCAGTAGAGGCCGCGCACGTATTCCCGCCAGCCGAGGATCTGCCGGATGAAGCCCTCGACGCAGTGGAGCGGCGCCGCGCCGTCGCGGTAGGCGCGCTCGGCGGCCCAGCACACCTCCTCGGCGGTGAGCAGCCCGGCGTTGAGGGCGGGCGACAGGAGCGCGTGGTACAGGAACGGCGCGCCGGTCTTCATCGCGTCCTGATAGTCGCCGAAGGTCGGCAGGGCGTCGGCCAGGAAGTGCCGGAGCGCCGCGAGGGCGTCGGCCCGGGTCACCGGCCAGGAGAAGCCGGTGAGATCACCGAAATGGTCTCCGAACTCGGCCTCCACGAGGGCGATGACCGCGCGCGTGACGGAATCGGGCTGGAAGCCGATCCGGTCCGGTGGACGATGCCCCCTGGGCAGGCGCTTGCGGTTCTCGGGGTCGTAGTTCCAGCGGCCGCCCGCGGGCTCGCCGTCGTCCATCAGGAGGCCTGTCCGGCGCCGCATGCCCCTGTAGAAGGTCTCCATCCGCAGGTGATGCCGGCCCTCTGCCCAGCGGGCAAAATCCTCGCGCGGGCACAGGAAGCGGTTGTCGGCACGGATCTCGACCGGAATCGCCAGGGTCTCGCGCCAGTCCTGCATCATCTCCCAGACGCGCCACTCGCCCGGCTCGGTCACCACGACCCGCTCCGGCCGGTGGCGCGCCACGGCGCGCTCCAGCTCGCCGGTGAAGCTGCCGGTGTTGCCCGCGTCGGTCAGGCGCACGTACGCGACCGTGATGCCCTCCGCCTCCAGCTCGGCCGCGAAGTGGCGCATGGCGGCGAACAGGAAGGCGATCTTCTGCTTGTGGTGGCGGACATACGTCGCCTCGTCGCGGACCTCGACGATCAGGACGACGTCGCGCTCGGCGTCGAGGTCGACGAGGCTCGACACCCGGCGGGTCAGCTGATCGCCGAGGACGAAGCGCAGGGTTCCGGACGGCGCGGCGCGGCGTTTCCCGGCCATGCCTAGACCTTCCCGTCCGGAGCGGAGCGTTCGCCATCCGCGGCGCGGCCGAACCCTCCGGTCCCGCCGTCGAAGATCACCCGAACCACGCCGTTCCCCCTTGCCACCGCCGCCGGCCCAATCAAGGTAGGCCCGGGGACGCGGCCGGGCAGGCGGCGGACCCGCGCCCTCCACGTGCACAAGGTCGCAGGCGGCAAACATGAAGTTCGCGTTCGCCGGCATCGACTTCCTCGGCGGGGTCTTCGAGGGTCTGCTGGACGCCGGCTGGACGCCGGTGAAGCTGTTCACGCGCCCCTGCGACGGGGTCTACGACCACAACGAGGTCGTCGTGGCCCGCGCCCGGTCCTTGCGGCTGCCGATCCAGCTCTCGCGGATCCGCGAGCGGGACATCGAGGCGCTCCAGGCCGAGCACGGGCGCGACTGGGCACTCGTGGTCGCGGGCTATCCCTGGCTCATCAAGGGCTGGAAGGGCCGCGCCGCCTACGGCCTCAACTTCCACCCCTCCCCGCTCCCGACGGGCCGCGGCCCCTACCCGCTGTTCCGGGCGGTCCTCGACCGCTACGAGACCTGGGGCGTCACCGCGCACGTGCTCGCCGACGGATTCGACACCGGCGATATCCTGGCGCAGGAGATCTTCGCCCTGAGCCCCCGCGAGAGCCACGAGACGCTGCTCGCCAAGTGCCAGATGGCGGCGCGCCGCCTCGCCGCGGGCCCCCTCGGCCGCGACCTGCCCAACCGCTGGCGGCGCTCCGAGCCGCAGGGGGACGGCTCCTACTGGCCGCGCGCGACCGACGCCGACCGGACACTCGACTTCCGGCAGGACGTCGAGACGGTCCTGCGCCGGGTGCGGGCCTTCGGCACGGTCGAGACGATCGCGCGGCTCGGCGATGCCCGGGTCTACGTGGCGGAGGCGCAAGGGTGGCAGGAGCGCCACGCGCACACGCCCGGAGCGGTGGTGCACCGCCACCGCCGCCACGTCGTGGTGGCGGCCCTCGACGGGTACGTCCAGCTGACCCGCTGGTCGCCGGTTCCCCTCGCGGAGGCCGGGCAGATCGGCCGCTGACCGGCCCGTCCGGGAACCCGAACGCCGACCCCGATGTTTCCGGCGGCCCGGGCACTCCGCCGGGGCCCCACGGGAGTCCGCCATGTCGACCCGCGCCAGCCTCGCCGCAGCCCTCGGATTCGCCGCGCTCTTCACCGGCTCCGCCCTCGCGCAGGCGGTGATCGTCACGCCCGACGAGTTCGGCCCCGACGACGACGTGGTGGTGCGCGACTACATCGTGCGCCGGCCGGTGGGTCCGGGCCCGATCGTCGGATCGATCCCGCTGCGGCCCGGCAGCATCGTGCCGCCCGACGTGCGGCTCGCGCCCTTCACGGAGGCCCCGAACCCGCGCCTGCGCCGCTTCGGCTACTTCGTGGCGCCGGGCGACAAGATCGTGGTCGTCGATCCCGACACCCGCGCGGTGGTGCGCATCCTGGACCGCTGACGGCCGGCGGCGGCGCTCACCAGTCGCTGAGCACCGCGCGCTTCCAGCGGTCGGGCGCGACGCAGCGGTACTCGTAAGCCTCGTCCCAGGCGTGGTCGCCGGGTGTGCAGGGCGCGCGGCTGCTCGCGGGCGGCCGCGGCAGGCTCTCGCGGAGGGAAGCGGCCTCGATCTGCCCGCTGTCGCTCACGCGCATGACCGGCCCGGCCGCCGTGCCGTAGACCAGATCGCGCCCGTCGAAGCCGAGGCTGCGGGAGAAGCCGCCCTCGCGGTTGCCGTCGAGCCCGATCGCCTGCCCGGCCGCGAGCAGCATCGGGACGCCGGTGAAGCGCGCGGCGGCGGCGTCGATGCCGATGCCGTAGGTCCCCTCCCCCTGGAACGAGATCGCCCGGTCGGTGATGGAGCCGGTGAGGTTGCCCATCAGGATCCCGTAGCCGGTATGGGCGCCCGGAACGCCGCCGGTGGAGATCTGCAGTCCGACCCGCTGGCGGTTGCGGTCGGTGGTCGGCGACTGCGCCGAGACGTCGATCTCGGCGCCGATGCAGGAGGCGACCGGATCGGCCTCGTCGGTCATGTCGACACAGTTGAAATTGCCGGCCCAGGAGGGCCCGACCGGCCCCAGCCCGTTGGGCTCCTTGAAGATCGTGCCGTTGACCGCGACGTTCTGCGCGCCGGTGCTCGCGAGGGCGCGGTTGTGCAGCTCGCCCGTGATCGTCCACTCGTAGCCAGCGTTGTGCGGGCCGGTGGATCCGAGCGCCCAGAGCGCCTTGTAGGTGTGGGTGGCCTCGCCCGACCCCTCCGGCACGTGCCGGTCGACCCGCAGCGTCGAGACCGGATCGAAGCCTTGCGGCCGGTTCCAGAGGAAGACGTGGCCGCCATCGAGGCCCATCACCCCGGTCCCCTGCACGCTGCGGGAGAAATTCGGCGGCCACGGCTGCGGTGCGGACGCCGGATCCGTCGCCGGCGCGGCGCGCGGCGGCTGTCCGGGCGCCTCGGCGGCCGCGACCGTCGGAACGCCGATCGCGAAGCACGCCATCAGGGCGGTGCCGGGGCGGATGCGCATGATCGTCTCCGGATATCCTCTCGGCGCGGCCTCGCCCAGGATCGCACTGGCAGAACCCGCCCGCGGGACCAGATAGGTTACAGCATCGCATCGGCGACGCCGGCCACGGGCGCCCGCGGATGCGGCACCCGCCGCGCCATGGGAGCGAGCCGATGACCGCCCTGCGATTCCTGCGCAATTGGTTCCTGGTGTCGATCCCGCTCGGCCTCCTGATCGGCCGGTTCATCAAGGCCGGCGAAGGGCCGCCGAGACGAGACCGGCGGTGATTACCGGAGACCGGTCCGATAGACAGGGCGCGACTTTCTATTCTGACGCGCGGACGTAGTTCATCAATAACATGTTAGCGAATCCGGCGCATTTTTACTGATATCGCGCCATACCGGCCGACCAGGGCAGGAACTTCGGCCGTGTCCCGCAACGCCAGCACCCCTGCCGCCGTCGTGGAACGCCGGGCGACCGAGCGGAGACCCACCGCCCTGCTGGCCTTCGCCCAGCAACGGGACGGCGCGCGCTATCCCTGCCAGGTCATGAACATCTCCGATCGCGGCGCGATGCTGGAATTCCTAGGCTCGCACACGGTGCTGCTGGAGGACGTGTTCGACCTCGTGCTGGCGAGCGCCGAGATGCGCTACGCGGTCCAGCTCGTCTGGCGGAAGGAGCGGACGGTCGGCGTCCTGTTCTGCGGCGAGGCCGTGTGAGAGGTCGACCCTGCGGGCTCAGACCGCGAGCGTCGCCATCAGCGTGAGCCCGACGGCCGGCAGCGCCAGCGCCAGGACCGCGAGGGGGTCGAGGGGTGCGGGCCGGCTCGCCGCGAGCCAGCGACGCTCGGCGAACTTCTCGGCCGCGAACCCGGACAGGACCAGGCCGCAGCCGACGAACGTGACAAGCGCGGACATGGGTCGACCCTTCTTCGCAACGCCGCGCCGTGTGATGCGCCTGACGGGAGTACCCGCGGCGCGGCCATAAAGTTTCACCGCGGCGCGGATACGCGGGCGAAAGCGGCGGCGCGCCGGGAAAGCCGCCGGCGCGCTCCCGCCTCTCCCGGGGACGAAGGGGTTGCAATCCCGCGCGGATCCGTCGAGGCGGGAGCCCAGCGTCATCGACGGGATTGTCGCGGACGGCGGGAGGCCGGAAGCTTTGAAGACGAGCGGCAACGGCGTGGCCGTCGGACACGATGGCTGGCTGTACTGGGTCGGACGCGCCCGCGAGGTCGAAGCCTTCTACGGCGACACCGCGACCTCGCGGCGGATCCTGAAGCGCTGGACGCGGCTCATCGGGCGGCGCGCGCGGCGCCTCGACGACCTCGGGATCCGGCACGTGCACACCGTCGTCCCCGACAAGCTCGCGATCTATCCGGACCTGCTCGGCCGCCCCTTCCCGGGGCTCGACGATCCGCCCGGGGTTCGGCTCGCCCGGCTGGTCGCCGGGGACAGCGGGGCCCCGATGGTCGACCTGCAGACACCGCTCCTGGCGGCGCGAGTCGAGGAGCCCGTCTACCTGCGGACGGACACGCATTGGACCTACCGCGGCTACCTGACGGCGTACCGCGCGCTCTGCGAGGCCCTGGACGCGCCGGTGGCGGCGCACGTCTTCGCGGGGACCGGCGCGACCGAGCGCTTCACCTTCGACCTCGGCGAGAAGCTCGTCCCGCCGGTCGACGAGGCGTACGTCGCCTACGATTTCGCGCGCCGCGCGGCTCGGATCGACGCGAACGCCCTGGTAGCCGTGCGGGAATCCGGCCGGGCGGTGCGGCCGCGCGGATTGTTCGTCGGATCCCGCGTCGTCCTGAGGAACCCGGAGGCTGCAGATCGGCGCCGAGTGGTGCTGTTCGGCGATTCTTACATCTACAGCCCGGGCGCCCGGCTCACGGCGATGCTGGCGGAGACCTTCGCCGAGGTGCACGCGATCTGGTCGGCGAACATCGACTGGGCCTACGTCGAGGACGTCCGGCCCGACATCGTCGTCTTCGAGATCGCCGAGCGGTTCCTGCGGCAGGTGCCGAACGACCGGATCCGCATCGATCGCTTCGCGGCGGCGCGCGCGCGGCGGGCCGTCCGCCTGACGCTCCGGGAGCGGATCCGGCGCTGGCTGCGCTGAGGCCGGCCGCTTCAGAAAGCGAGAGCCCCGCCGCGGTGGCGGCGGGGCTCTGCTCCCTCAGGTGCGCGGCGGCTCAGTAACCGCGGCCGTAATAGCCCGGGCCCCGGTCGAAGGCGCCCGCCGCGGCGGCGCCGGCGGCCGCGCCCGCGATGCCGAGACCGATGGCGGCCCCGGTCGACAGGCCGCGGTGACGGCGGTAGCCGAAATCGCGCCGGTGGCCGTAGCCGCGATCGTAGCCGCGGCCGTAGCCGTAGCCGTGGTGGCCGCCGTAGCCGTAGCCATAACCCTGCGCCTGGGCGCCGGTGGCGCCGAGCGCGCCGAGGGACAGGGTGACGGCGGAGATGAGAGCGAGCTTGCGCATCGGTGACTCCTTCGCAGTTGCGTTGGGACCCCAACCCAAAGCGCAACCAGGGGTTCCGATTTTCGTGTGGGCAGTGCGCCGACCGCGCCGGATGTCAAAAGTGAGGATCGAGGATGTGGTGAGCGCGCTGGGACTCGAACCCAGGACCTACAGATTAAAAGTCCGTTGCTCTACCAGCTGAGCTACGCGCTCGCGTCCCGGGCCGCGCGGCGGCCCGTCGGGGACGGCGCGTCCGCAATAGGTGAGCGGGACCGGGGGGTCAACACGACGGAGGTGGACAACCCTCAGGCCGCGTCGCCGCGGGTCCGCTCGACGATGTCCCGGGCCTCGTCGAAGGCCGCGTCCGCGTCGAGCTCGGTGGTGTCGAGCCGGACCGCGTCGTCGGCCATGCGCAGGGGCGCGGCGCTGCGCGACGCGTCCCGGGCGTCGCGGGCCTCGATGTCGGCCAGGATCGCCGCGAAGGTCGCCGCCTCGCCGCGGCCGGCCAGTTCGCGGTGGCGGCGGCGGGCGCGCTCCTCGGACGAGGCGGTGATGAACAGCTTCACCGCGGCCTCGGGGCACACGACCGTGCCGATGTCGCGCCCGTCGAGCACCGCCCCCTGCGGGTCGGCGGCGAAGCGGCGCTGCCACGCGAGCAGTCCGGCGCGGACCTCCGGCACCGACGAGACACGGGAGGCCGCCTCGCCCATTGCCCGCTCGCGCAGGCGCGAATCGTCGAGCCGACCGGCGTCGAGGGCCTGGGCCGCCCGCGCCGCGGCGGCGGCATCGTCCAGCGACAGACCGGCGTCGATCAGGGCAAGCGCCACCGCCCGGTAGAGGAGCCCGGTGTCGAGATGCGGCAGGCCGTAATGGTCGGCCAGACGCTTGGCGAGGGTACCCTTGCCGGACGCGGCCGGTCCGTCGATCGCGATGACGAGCGGCATGGCGGTCACGCCCCGATCTGGCCGCCGAGGGCCTGCATGGTCGGAAGGAAGCTCGGGAAGCTCGTGGCGATCATCGCGCCGTCATCCACCGTGACCGGGTTCCGCGCCGCGAGCCCCATCACCAGGAACGCCATGGCGATGCGGTGGTCGAGGTGGGTCGCCACCGTCCCGCCGCCCGGCGCCGCGGTGCCGTCGCCCTCGACCACGAGATCGTCGCCCTCGACCGCGTAGCGGACGCCGTTCGCGGCGAGCCCGGCCGCCACGGCCGCGAGGCGGTCCGATTCCTTCACCCGCAGCTCGTGCAGGCCGTTCATCCGGGTCCGGCCCTCGGCGAAGCTCGCCGCCACCGCCAGCACCGGGTACTCGTCGATCATCGCGGGCGCCCGCTCGGCCGGGACGTCGACGCCGGTCAGGCGGCTCGCGCGCACGCGCAGGTCGGCCACGGTCTCGCCGCCCTCCTCCCGCTCGGCCACGCGCTCGATCTGCGCGCCCATCTCCAGGAGCGTCGTGATCAGCCCGATGCGCAGCGGGTTCATCATCACGCCCTCGATCACCACGTCGGAGCCGGGCACGATCAGCGCCGCCACCAGCGGGAACGCCGCCGAGGAGGGGTCGGCCGGCACCACCACGTCGGTGCCGCGCAGGGTCGGCTGGCCCGTCAGCGCGACCCTGCGGCCGTGGCCGCCCGGACCGTGCGGCTCGACGCTGACCGCGGCGCCGAACAGGCGCAGCATCCGCTCGGTGTGGTCGCGGGTCGCAGCCGCCTCGATCACGGTCGTGACGCCGGGGGCGTTGAGGCCGGCCAGCAGGACCGCCGACTTGATCTGCGCGGACGCCGCCGGGGTCTCGTAGGTGATCGGGATCGCCTCCCTGGGACCCCGCAGGGTCAGGGGCACGCGTCCGCCCTCGGCCTCGGCCAGGACCTGCGTGCCCATCCGGGTGAGCGGGTCGAGGATGCGGCGCATCGGCCGCGAGCGCAGGGAGGCGTCGCCGTCGAAGGTCGCGGTCACCGGCTGCCCACCGACCACGCCCATCATCAGCCGCGAACCGGTGCCGGCATTGCCGAAATCGAGAACCTCGGCCGGGTCGCCGAGGCCGCCGATCCCGACGCCCCGGACCCGCCAGCTCCCGGCCCCGAGGCGCTCGACCCCTGCCCCGAGCGCCTTCGCGGCGGCGGCGGTGCGCAGGACGTCGTCGCCCTCCAGCAGGCCTTCGACCCGCGTCTCGCCCTGGCTGAGCAGGCCGAGGATCATCGACCGGTGCGAGATCGACTTGTCGCCGGGCGGGCGCAGGCGTCCGCGCAGCGGGGCGCCCGGCGCGGCGGTGAGGGGCTGGGGGGTCGAATCGTGCGACACGGGACGTCCGTTCGGGCTCTGAGACGTGGGCCTGGATCCGGCGCGTCGCGCGGCCCTGCCGCGGCGCTGCAATCGGACGGTGAAATCGCCGCGCCGTTAACACGGGCACCGCCCGCCGTCATCCATCCGCTGCCCGCGCCGATCCCGGGCGCCGCACGCGGGGGCGCGCCGCCCGAAACGCCCTGCGCGGGCTCGATTGACAGGCGCTTTCACCGCGACTAACGGGGCGCCTCCCCCGAGACAGTACTGACGACGAGGTGTCCGCCCGTGGCCCGACCGGAACTTGGCTTGAAGCGCCAGTGCATGAGCTGCGGCGCGAAGTTCTACGACCTCGCCCGCGATCCCGCGGTCTGCCCGAAATGCGGCGCGGTCTATCAGGCGGTGGCCACCTCCAGCCGTGCGGCCCCCCCGGCGCTGTCGCGGGGCCCGGCCAACACCGACGATGAGGACGAGACGGACGAGAAGGGCCCGGAGATGGTCTCCCTCGACGAGGTCGAGGCCGCCGAGGACGACGCGGATCCGACGCCCGAGGACGACTCGGTCGAGGACGGGGAATCCTCCGACGACGATACCTTCTTGGAGGAAGAGGATTCCGGCGACGACGACGTCTCCGACCTGATCGACGGCGATATCGAGAACGACGAGGAGGGCTGAGGCGGCCTCCGTCTCTCCCGACCAAAAACCCCCGGCGGCAGCGAAAAAGGGGTTGAGTCCGCGATGCGAGCCGCCTATAGAACCGGCCTCGCCGACCGCGACCCGGACCGGCGAGACCCCGCGGTACCCAAACCGCGGTGGATGTAAAAAGTGGGGCCTTAGCTCAGCTGGGAGAGCGCTTCCATGGCATGGAAGAGGTCATCGGTTCGATCCCGTTAGGCTCCACCATCCCACCCTCGCGCGACGCGGCCCTGTCGGGGACGCGGACCGCGTTTAAAAATATGGGGCCTTAGCTCAGCTGGGAGAGCGCTTCCATGGCATGGAAGAGGTCATCGGTTCGATCCCGTTAGGCTCCACCATTCCTCGCGTGCGCGACGCGGCCGTCCCGGCCTTCCGCGCCGTCAGGCAGATCCCCACAGCACCGTCCCTGCGCGCGCAGCGAAGCGATCCCGTCGGCGCGACGACTGAGGTCGCGCGGTCCTGAGTCACCACGCGTTGCTCGTGATGGCGGAGAGGAGATCGCCCGAGGGGTTCAGGCGGAACCCGTCCCGGCCGACCAGGCCCGCATCGGGACTCCTCGCTGTATCAATCCGGCTCAGCGGGTCAGGTGACCGAGCGGCAGCGCGGTCGTGTACTTCACCTGCCCCAGGGCGAAGCTCGAGCGGATGTTGGCCACGCCGGGGATCCGCGTGAGGTGGTCGAGGACGAGCTTCTGGTACTGGCCCAGATCCTCGACGACGACGCGCAGCATGTAGTCGGCCTCGCCGCTCATCAGGTAGCACTCCATCACCTCCGGGCGGCTGCGCACCGCCTCGTCGAAGGCCTGGAGCGCGGCCTGGGTCTGCTTCTCAAGCGACACGTGGACGAAGACGTTGACCGCGAGCCCGAGGCTCAGCGGGTCGACCACCGCCACGCAGCCGCGGATCACCCCCGCCTCCTTCAGGTCGTTGACGCGTCGCCAGCACGGCGACGTCGACAGGCCGACTCGCTCCGCGAGATCCGCGATGCTGATCTCGCTGTCCTGCTGCAGGCACTCGAGGATGCGCAGGCTCGCGGCGTCGAGGGCGGCCGGTCGGGCGGGCATGCGATCGGTCTCCGGTCGGGAGCCGCGTGCGCGGTCTGGGGCGCAGGATGCGGCATGTTTTGCCGCCTACAGCCCGCATTTCGGAATATCAATCCGTGAGCGCCGGCATCGCGGCAAATATCCGGCATGTCCCGCCGCCGCGATCCTCGTATGATCGCGCCGACCAGGGAGGCCGCGCCGATGAACGCCATACCGCCGAAAGCCACGATCGCGCGGTCCGCCGAGGTGGATCACGATCCGGCCGAGACCCAGGACTGGCTCGCCGCGCTGGAATCCGTCTTCCGCACCGAGGGCGCGGCCCGGGCGCGCTTCATCCTCGATCGCCTGGAGCGCCGCTCGAAGGAGATCGGCATCCTCGACGAGGCCCTGCCCTACTCGCCCTACCGGAACACGATCGCGCTGGAGAAGCAGCCGCGCTACCCCGGCGACCTCGACATCGAGGAGCGCCTGACCTCGATCATGCGCTGGAACGCGCTGGCCATGGTGGTGCGTGCCAACATGGCCTACGGCGAGCTCGGCGGCCACGTGGCGAGCTACGCCTCGGCGGCGGAGCTGTTCGAGGTCGGCTTCAACCACTTCTTCAAGGGCGGCACGGACGGCGACCTCGTCTATTTCCAGCCACACTCGGCGCCGGGCGTCTACGCGCGGGCCTTCCTCGAGGGCCGGCTGTCCGAGGAGCAGCTGAAGCATTACCGCCAGGAGATCGCCGGCGACGGGCTCTGCTCCTACCCGCATCCCTGGCTGATGCCGGATTTCTGGCAGGTCCCCACCGGCTCCATGGGCATCGGCCCGATCCACGCGGTCTATCAGGCCCGGTTCATGCGCTACCTCGGCGACCGGGGCCTCGCCGACACCACCGGCCGGCACGTCTGGGGCGTGTTCGGCGACGGCGAGATGGACGAGCCCGAGTCGATCGGCGGCCTGGCGCTCGCCGCGCGCGAGAATCTCGACAACCTGACTTTCGTCATCAACTGCAACCTGCAGCGGCTCGACGGGCCGGTGCGCGGCAACGGCCAGATCATCCAGGAGTTGGAGAGCCTGTTCCGCGGCGCCGGCTGGAACGTCATCAAGGTGCTGTGGGGCTCGGAGTGGGACGGGATCTTCGCCCGCGACACCAACCACGCCCTGCTGCGCCGCTTCGCCGAGACCGTCGACGGCAAGTACCAGACGCTCGGTGCCAAGGACGGCGCCTACAACCTCGCCCACTTCTTCGGCGAGGATCCGGAGGTGCGCGAGCTCGTCGCCCACATGTCGGATGCCGACGTCGACCGGCTGAAGCGCGGCGGCCACGACTTCCGCAAGCTCTACGCGGCCTTCGCGGCTGCCAAGGCCACCAAGGGCCGGCCGACGGTGATCCTGGCCAAGACCAAGAAGGGCTACGGCATGGGCGGCGCGGGCGAGTCGCGCATGACCGCCCACCAGGCCAAGAAGCTGGACGTCGACGCGCTGCGGGCGTTCCGCGACCGGTTCGCGCTGCCGCTGTCGGACGCGCAGGTGGAGGGCCTGGCCTTCTACAAGCCGGCCGAAGACGGCGCCGAGATGCGCTACCTGCGCGAGCGGCGCGAGATGCTCGGAGGCGTCCTGCCGGCCCGCCGCCGGACGGCGCCGACCGTTCCGGTCCCGGCACTCTCGACCTACGCGGGCTTCGCCCTCGAGGCCGGCGGCAAGGAGATGTCGACCACCACCGCGGTGGTGCGCCTGTTCGGCAACCTGCTGAAGCACAAGGATCTCGGGCCGCGCATCGTGCCGATCGTCGCCGACGAGGCGCGGACCTTCGGCATGGCCAACCTGTTCCGGCAGGTCGGGATCTACGCGCCGCAGGGGCAGCTCTACGAGCCGGAGGATGCGGGCTCGATGCTCTACTACCGCGAGGCCCGGGACGGGCAGCTCCTCGAGGAGGGCATCACCGAGGCCGGGGCGATCTCGTCCTGGACGGCGGCGGCCACGTCCTACAGCGTCCACGGCCTGTCGATGCTGCCGTTCTACATCTACTACTCGATGTTCGGCTTCCAGCGGGTCGGCGACCTGATCTGGGCGGCGGCCGACCAGCGGGCCCGCGGCTTCCTGATCGGTGCCACGGCGGGCCGCACGACGCTCGGCGGCGAGGGCCTGCAGCACCAGGACGGTTCGAGCCACATGCAGGCGGCCGCGATCCCGAACTGCCGGGCCTACGATCCGGCCTTCGCGTACGAGATGGCGGTGATCGTCGACCGGGGCGCCCGGGCGATGATGGAGGAAGGCGAGGACGCCTTCTACTACCTCACGGCGATGAACGAGAACTACGCCCAGCCGTCCATGCCGCAGGGGGCGGAGGCCGGGATCCTGAAGGGCATGTACCGCCTGTCGGGGCCGGAGGCCGGACAAGGGACGGGCGCCGCTGTGCGGCTCCTCGGCTCCGGGGCGATCCTGCCGGAGGTGATCGCGGCGGCGGCGCTGCTCGCGCAGGATTTCGGCGTCGCGGCCGAGGTGTTCAGCGTGACGAGCTTCAGCGAGCTGGCCCGCGATGCCCGCGAGGCCGAGCGGCAGGCGATGCTCAACCCGGAGGCCGAGGCGCCGGTCAGCCACGTGGCGGCGCTGCTGCCGGGCACGGCGCCCATCGTCGCGGCGAGCGACTACGTCCGGGCCTACCCGCAGCTGATCGCCTCCTACGTCGGCGCGCGCTTCGTCACCCTCGGCACCGACGGGTTCGGGCGCAGCGACACCCGCAACGCGCTCCGCCGGTTCTTCGAGGTCGACCGGCAGCACGTGGTCATCGCCGCCCTGCACGCTCTGGCCGAGGCCGGCACGGTGCCGCGCGCCGCGGTGGCGGACGCGATCCGCCGCTACGGCGTCGCGGCCGACGCGCCCGCGCCCTGGACGATCTGAGGCCGGGCGCCCCGTCGCGGGGCGCAGCCCGCCCCCACCCCCTTTTCGAACGCCCGAGCCACGGACATCCGACCGCATGAGCGCCGCGCTGCAGATCGCCCTCCCGGATATCGGCGACTACCGGGACGTGCCGGTCATCGAGCTTCTGGTGAAGCCCGGCGACCGCCTCGCGGTGGACGACCTGATCCTCAGCATCGAGTCCGACAAGGCCACCATGGAGGTCCCCTCCCCGGTCGCCGGCATCGTGCGCGAGTTGCTGGTGTCGGTGGGGACGAAAGTGTCCGAGGGCACGCCGATCCTCACGGTGGAGCCTGCCGAGGGCGGCGGGGTCGAGACCCCGGCGGCACCGCCTGCCGCGGCCGCAGCGCCGTCGGCTTCCGGGCAGGGCGCGGGTCCCCGCTCCCGTGCGGGAGAGGGACAGGGTGAAGGATCCGGGTTGTCCGGAGACGGCCACCCCTTCACCCCAGCCCTCGCCCGCACGGGAGGGGGAGCCGGTCGCGCCTCGCCGGAGCCGACGCGGGCCGACCCGATCCAGGCGACAAGCGGCGACGTGCATGCCAGCCCGTCGGTCCGCCAGCTCGCGCGCGAGCTGGGCGTCGGGCTCGACCGCGTCGCCGCCACCGGCCCGAAGGGGCGGATCCTGCGGGAGGACGTGCACGCCTTCGTCAAGGCGGCCCTCAACGCGCCGGCCCAGGCGCCCGCCGCCGCGTCCGGCATCGGCGCCGGCCTGCCGCCCTGGCCGGAGGTCGACTTCGCCAAGTACGGGCCGGTGCGGCGCGAGCCGCTGTCGCGAATCCAGAGCCTCTCGGGGGCCAATCTCAGCCGCAACTGGCTGACGATCCCGCACGTCACCAACTTCGACCGGGCCGACGTCACCGAGATCGAGTCGTTCCGGGTCGGCCTCAACACGGAGACGCGCACGCCGCCCGCCCGGGTCACCATGGTGGCCTTCCTGATCAAGGCGGCGGCATCGGCGCTGCGCGCCTATCCGCGCTTCAATTCCTCCCTGGAGGGCAGCGACCTCGTCCTGAAGGACTACGTCCATGTCGGCTTCGCGGTGGACACGCCGAAGGGCCTGATGGTGCCGGTGGTGCGCGACTGCGACCGCAAGGGCCTCATCGAGATCGCCACCGAGATGGCCGCGATGGCCGAGAAGGCCCGGGCCGGAACCCTCCCGGGTTCCGACATGCAGGGCGGCTGCTTCTCGGTCTCGTCGCTCGGCGGCATCGGCGGCGACGGCTTCACCCCGATCATCAACGCCCCCGAGGTCGCGATCCTGGGCGCGGCGCGCTCGCGCACCGAGGCGGTGTGGGACGGCAAGGCCTTCCAGCCGCGCCTGATCCTGCCGCTCAGCCTGTCCTGGGACCATCGCGTCGTGGACGGCGTCGCCGCCGCCCGCTTCCTCGGCCACGTGGCCTCGGTCCTGTCGGACCTGCGCCGCGCCCTCCTGTGACCGCCGCCATGCCCGAGACCCTCGACATCCGCGTCCCCGATCTCGGGGACTACGCCGACGTGCCCGTCATCGAGATCCCGGTGGCGCCCGGCCAGCCGGTCGCCAAGGATCAGACCATGCTGGTGGTCGAATCCGACAAGGCGACGCTGGACATCCCCTCCCCCGCGGCGGGCCGCCTCGTCGAGATGCTGGTCGGCCTCGGCGACACGGTCTCGGCCGGCACCCTCGTCGCCCGCCTCGCGGTCGAGGCGACCGACGCGCGCGGCGAACCGGCCCCTGCCTCGGCCCCGACCCCCACGCCCGCCGCGCCGCCGCCGAAGCCGCAGGCCGGCGCTGGCTGCGATCTCCTGGTGATCGGCGGAGGACCGGGCGGCTACTCGGCTGCCTTCCGGGCCGCCGATCTCGGGCAGCGGGTCATCCTGGTCGAGCGCCACGCGACCCTCGGCGGCGTCTGCCTCAACGTGGGCTGCATCCCCTCGAAGGCGCTGCTCCACGTGGCCGCGGTCACCGAGGAGGCCGTCCGGCTGGCCGCGCACGGGATCAGCTTCGGCGCGCCGACGGTCGATCTGGAGAAGCTGCGGACCTTCAAGGCCGGCACCGTCCGCCGCCTCACCGACGGGCTCGCCCAGATGGCGCGCCAGCGCAAGGTCGAGGTGGTCCGCGGGACAGCCCGCTTCACCGGGCCCGACACGGTCTCGGTGACGCTGCACGACGGCGGCACGCGGGACGTCACCTTCACGGGCGCCGTCGTGGCGGCGGGCTCCGCGCCGGTGGCCCTGCCGATGCTCCCGGACGATCCGCGGATCGTGAATTCCACCGGGGCGCTGGAACTTCCCGCCGTGCCGCGCCGGCTCCTGGTGATCGGCGGCGGCATCATCGGCCTGGAGATGGCGACGGTCTACAGCGCGCTCGGCGCGCGGGTCGACGTGGTCGAGCGCCTGCCCGGCCTGCTCGAGGGCGTCGACCGGGATCTCGTCAGCGTCTGGACGAAGCGCAACGCTCACCGTTTCGACCGCGTCCTGACGGGGGTCGAGGTCGTCTCCGCCGAGGCGAAGCCGGACGGGATCGCCGTGACCTTCTCGGGGAAGGCCGAGTCCGGAACCTACGACCTCGTGCTCCAGGCCGCCGGCCGCCGGCCCAACGGGGCGACGCTCGGTCTCGACGCGGCCGGCGTGGCGCTGGACGGCGGCTTCGTGCCGGTGGACGCCCAGATGCGCACGAACGTGCCGCACATCTTCGCCATCGGGGATTGCGTCGGCCAGCCGATGCTCGCCCACAAGGCGGTGCATCAGGGCCACGTCGCCGCCGAGGCGGCCGCCGGCCACAAGGCCGGGTTCGACGCCGCCGTGATCCCGTCGGTCGCCTACACCGACCCGGAGATCGCCTGGGCCGGGCTCACCGAGACGGCCGCGAAGGCGGCCGGGCGGGCCGTCGAGGTGGCGCGCTTCCCCTGGGCCGCTTCGGGCCGGGCCATCGCCAACGGCGCCGATTACGGCCTGACCAAGCTGCTTTTCGACGCGCAGACCAAGCGCGTCGTCGGCGGCGCCATCGTCGGCCCGAGCGCCGGCGACATGATCGGCGAGGTCGCGCTGGCGATCGAGATGGGCGCCGACGCCACCGATATCGGCCGGACGATCCACCCCCACCCGACCCTCGGCGAGACGATCGGTCTCGCGGCGGAGGCCGGGCTCGGCCTCTGCACCGACCTGCCGCCAGTCGCCCGTCGGTAGACACGACGTCGGCGCCGGGCCGGTCCGCCCGGCGGCTCGACGGATCGCCGCGTCTTGTATAGATCTCGGCCCGCGTCGCCGGCTCGGCCGGGAAGCCGTCCGGTCGGAGCGTTCTGCCGGGCCTCGATGCGGCGGCACGTGGCGAAGATCTGGTGGTTCAGCTGGGAGGATATGATCCGAGATGCTGTGGCACACCGGAAAGTCTTTCCGCCATGCCGTCCGCATTTTGCCATTACTGGCACGGGATCGAGCGGCGCGCGGGGCCCCGCGGCCCGCAACGGCCGCACAGGCGTTCCGGGTACCGCCCCTGGTCCTCGCCGTGCTGCTGGGATCGGGCGCGGTGACCGGGGCGCCGAGTTGGGCGCGCGATGCCGCCGAGGCGCCGAAGCCGGCCGATACGCCGTCCGCCGCCGACGGGCCGCAGGCGCTCATCGCCTCGCTGCGGAGCCGTATCCTCGCGGCGCACAGCGCGACCTTCGCCCTCGAGAGCTGGTGTGCCGACTACAAGCTCGCCGGGGACCCTCACCTCGTGGCGGAACGCGTGCCGGTCGCCGACAAGCCCCTGACGGCCGCGCAGCGCGCCCGTCTCGCGATCGGCCCGGACGAGCCGGTGCGCTACCGCCGCGTCCGCCTCGCCTGCGGGGACCGCGTCCTGTCCGAGGCGGATAACTGGTACGTGCCGGCCCGGCTCACGCCGGAGATGAACGCGACGCTGGACACCACCCGCACGCCCTTCGGCCGGGTCGTGCGTCCCCTCGCCCCGGTGCGCAGCACCGTCGAGGTGCGCGCGCCGGTCCGGAGCGCCACCCCCGGACCGGACGATCCGCTCTTCGAGATCGACGCCGTGCTGTCGACCGGGGCCGGGCAGCCGTTCTGCGAGGTCGTCGAGACGTATCTGGGCGGTGCGCTGCCGCAGGCATCGCGGTAGAACCCAGCCGCGTTCTCGGTTGGGAGGAACAGGTATGGGTTCGAGGTTTCGTCGCGCGGTTCTGGCCCTGCTCGCGACGGGCGCGGCGTGCGCGCCGGCCCTGGCGGCCGATCCGGCCGGCGTATGGCTGACGGAAACCGGCAGTTCGAAGGTCCGCATCGCGCCCTGCGGCGGCGGCTTCTGCGGCACGATCATCAGCGCACCCGGGAAGGGGCTCGACGCGAAGAACCCGGATCCGGCCCTGCGTGGCCGCAGCGTCGTCGGCGTCCAGATCCTCGACGCGCGACAGCCCGAAGGCGGCGGCTTCTCGGGGTCGCTCTACAACCCGAACGACGGCAAGACCTATTCCGGTTCGCTGAAGCTCACGGGACCCGACTCGCTCGAGGTCTCCGGCTGCGTCATGAGCGTGTTCTGCAAGCGGCAGACCTGGACGCGCGTGAAGTGATCGCGCGCGGCGGGCGCCGGGGCGAGGCGGTGCCGCGTCGCAACAACGCGGGATCGATCGCGCGCGACTGAGGTTGCCTGGGCCTGGAACCAGCAAGGATTCTCATGACCCGGACATGTCTCGCCGCCCTTCTCGCCCTCGCCACCGTCGCGCCGGCCAGCGCCCAGGTCGAGGCCCGGCCCGTCGCGCCCGCTCCCGGCGCGCCGGGCGTGGTGAGCCAGCAGATCGACGCCACCGGGAACGAAGCCGCCGTGAGCTACTCGCCCACCGGCCGGCCGGCCGACACGATCTCCAACAACTCGGCGGCAGCGGGCAACGCCAACCAGCCGTCGCGGGTCGCGCCGCAGGGCGGTGGCGGCGGCGGCAGCCGGTGATCTCGCCTGATCCCCGGTGACCCGAGCGGCGCAGGACCCGCGAGGGGGCCGCGATGTTCGCCCGGGGCCGGAACGGGCGCGGGAGCCTCTCGGGGCGACCGCGCCGGTCTCGCGGAGGACGATCGGGCCGCACCCGTCACGGGTGCGGCCCTTCCACGGCGCGTCGTGCCTCAGGCGGCCTCGGTGAGGGCCTGCGCGACGGCGTCGAGGGCGGCCTCGGCCCCGGCCCCGTTCGGGCCGCCGGCCTGCGCCATGTCGCGGCGGCCGCCGCCGCCCTTCCCGCCGAGCGCCCCGGCCCCTGCCCGGACCAGCCCGACCGCGTCGTAGCGCGCGGTCAGGTCGTCGGTGACGCCGACCACCAGCCCGGCCTTGCCGTCCGGTCCGACGCCGACCACCGCCACGATGCCGGAGCCCAGGCGCTTCTTCTCCTCGTCGACGATCGGCTTGAGGTCGCGCATGTCGAGCCCCTCGATGACGGAGCGGCGGAAGGCCACCCCACCAATCTCGGTCTGCTGCGCGCCCGAGCCCGGGCCGCCCTCGCCACCCATGGCGAGCTTGCGACGGGTCTCGGCCAGCTCGCGCTCCAGGCGGCGCCGGTCCTCCATCAGCGCGGTCAGGCGGTCGGGCGCCTCTGAGACCGGCGCCTTGAGGATGCCGGCGAGCGCCGCCAGCGTCCGGGCCTCCTCGGCCCGGTGACGGCGCGCCGCGTCGGCGGTCAGCGCCTCGATCCGGCGCACGCCCGCGCCCACCGCGCTCTCGGCCACGATGGTGATCGCCCCGATATCGCCGGTGCGCGCGGCGTGGGTGCCGCCGCAGAGCTCCACGGAGAAGTTCTTGGCGCGCGGTTGCGCGGCGGCGCCGTCGACCGGAAGCCCCATCGAGACCACCCGCACCTCGTCGCCGTACTTCTCGCCGAACAGCGCGCGGGCGCCCGACGCGATCGCGTCGTCAACGGCCATCAGCTTCGTGACGACGGGTGCGTTCTGCAGCAGCACCGCGTTGGCGATGTCCTCGACGCGGCCGAGCTCGTCGGCCTCGATCGGCTTCGGGTGGCTGATGTCGAAGCGCAGCCGGTCGGGGCTGACCAGCGAGCCCTTCTGGGCGACGTGGTCGCCCAGCACCTGCCGCAGGGCCTCGTGGAGCAGGTGGGTGGCCGAGTGGTTGGCCCGGATCGCCCTGCGGCGGGCGTTGTCGACCTTCAACTCGACCGGCTGGTCGAGGCCCACCGTCCCCTCCTCCACGGTGACGTGATGGACGAACACGTCGCCGAGCTTCTTCTGGGTGTCGGTCACCCGCGCCCGCACGCCCGGCGCCAGGATCAGGCCGGTATCGCCGACCTGGCCGCCCGACTCCCCGTAGAACGGCGTCTGATTGACGAGGACGAGCCCGGTCTGGCCCGCCTCGAGGGTCTTTACCTCGGCGCCGTCGCGCAGGAGCGCCGTCACGATGCCCTCGGCGGTCTCGGTCTCGTAGCCCAGGAACTCGGTGGCGCCGACGCGCTCGCGCAGGCCGAACCACACGGTCTCGGTGGCCGCCTCGCCCGAGCCCTTCCAGGCCTCGCGGGCCGCCTGCTTCTGGCGCTGCATCGCGGCCGCGAAGGCGTCCGTGTCCACGCCGATGCCGCGGGCCTTGAGGGCATCCTGTGTCAGGTCGAGGGGGAAGCCGTAGGTGTCGTAGAGCGTGAAGGCGGTGTCGCCGGAGAGCTTGTCGCCTTCCTTGAGCTCACGGCTCTCGGCGTCGAGGATCGACAGACCCCGCTCCAGGGTGCGGCGGAAGCGGGTCTCCTCCAGCTTCAGGGTCTCGGCGATCAGGCTCTCGGCCCGCATCAGCTCGGGGTATGCCTGGCCCAT
This sequence comes from Methylobacterium sp. yr668, assembly GCF_900116245.1. Taxonomy (NCBI): domain Bacteria; kingdom Pseudomonadati; phylum Pseudomonadota; class Alphaproteobacteria; order Hyphomicrobiales; family Methylobacteriaceae; genus Methylobacterium; species Methylobacterium sp. yr668. The sequence continues at coordinate 42,470 of NZ_FOZY01000003.1, forward strand.
CTCGCGGACCAGCGTCGGCACGAGGCGGAACATGGTCGGCTCGCGGGCGCCCAGGATCTCGGCGTGGCGCATGGCGCGGCGCATGATTCGGCGCAGCACGTAGCCGCGGCCCTCGTTGCCCGGCAGCACGCCGTCGGCCACCAGGAACGACGCCGCGCGCAGGTGGTCGGCGATCACCCGGTAGGAGGCCAGCGTCGCGGGCTCCGGCGCCCGCGAGACCGCGTGGGCCACGGCATCGATCAGGGCGCGGAACAGGTCGGTGTCGTAGTTCGAGTGGACGCCCTGGAGGATCGCGGCCATGCGCTCCAGGCCCATGCCGGTGTCGATCGACGGCCGCGGCAGCGGGTTGCGCACGCCCGGCTCCAGCTGCTCGTACTGCATGAACACGAGGTTCCAGAACTCGAGGAAGCGGTCGCCGTCCTCGTCCGGCGAACCGGGCGGTCCGCCCTGGAGCGCCGGGCCCTGGTCGATGAAGATCTCCGAGCAGGGGCCGCACGGGCCGGTATCGCCCATCTGCCAGAAATTGTCGGAGGTCCCGATCCGGATGATCTTCTCGTCCGGGAAGCCGGCGATCTTCTTCCACAGGCCGGCGGCCTCGTCGTCGTCGGCGTAGACGGTGACGAGGAGCTTGTCGGGCTTGAGGCCGAACTCCTTGGTGATCAGCGTCCAGGCCAGCTCGATCGCGCGGTCCTTGAAGTAGTCTCCGAACGAGAAGTTGCCGAGCATCTCGAAGAACGTGTGGTGGCGCGCCGTGTACCCGACATTGTCGAGGTCGTTGTGCTTGCCGCCGGCCCGCACGCATTTCTGCGCGGTCGTCGCCCGGTCGTAGGCGCGCTTCTCGATGCCCGTGAAGACGTTCTTGAACTGCACCATGCCGGCGTTCGTGAACATCAGCGTCGGGTCGTTCTTCGGCACGAGGCTCGAGGACGGCACGACCTCGTGGCCCGCCTTGGCGAAGTAGTCGAGGAAGGTCGACCGGATCTCGTTGACGCCGCTCATCGGGGCTGACTCTGGCAGGACGGACGGGAAAGGGCGGCCGCGCGTCATCCGCCCGGCGCCCGCATGGCGCCCTCTTAAGGAGGGATGCCGCGGGAGTCACGGGCGGCCTGCCCCGAAATCTCCTCGGGACGCCCCAACTCGGCCACAAGCACGGCCGTGTTGTCGCCACATCTGTCAAGCGATGGTGAGTCCGTAGCGCCACAGCGGCGTGTGGAGAGTCGGGATAACGATGCAGGGCCGCACGGTCGGATCGCCGAGGACCATCACCGGCAAGCAGGGCCATTTCGGCTCGAGCCGCGCCGACGTGATCGCCGCACAGCCCATGCTGGGCCGTGCCCATGGCAGCCGCCCCGCGCTGTTCCGCTCCCTGCTCACCGTCTCGATGATCGCCGGCGGCCTCAGCGCCGCGCTGATCGGGTCGGGCGTGGACCTCGCCAAGGTCGGCCTGTCGCCGGCCGTGTCGGTCGCGGAGGCCGCCACCGAGCTCCCGATGCCGCGCCCGCGCATCCACACCGTCGCCCTCAGCACCCCGCTGGAGCAGACTCCGCTGCGCGCTGCCGCGAGCTTCGCCCCGGTGCACGACCTCGACACCGAGCTCGGCTCCAACACGGTCGACCGCGTGTCGTACGACTTCCTGCTGTCCGAGAGCGCCGTCGGCGATCCGAACGACATCCTCGAGTTCGGCCCGATGAAGATCCGGCGCCACCTCGTGCAGACGATCGTCCGGGCGGCCCAGGCAGTCCAGACCGATCCGGTGCTGCTGATGGCAGTAGCCGACAAGGAATCGAGCTTCGTCACGGCGGTCCAGGCCAAGACCTCCTCGGCGACGGGCCTCTACCAGTTCATCGAGCGGACCTGGCTCGGCGTGGTTCGCGACTTCGGCGCCAAGTACGGGCTGGAGAAGGACGCGGCGCTGATCACCTCCGACGCCAACGACCGGCCGGTGATCACCGATCCGGCGGAGCGCGCCCGGGTGCTGGAACTGCGCCGCGACCCGTACCTCTCGGCGCTGATGGCCGGCGAGATGCTGAAGCGCGACGCGGCCCGCATCGCCCTGCGCATCGGCCGCGAGCTGACCCTCGGCGAGGTCTACCTCGCCCACTTCCTCGGACCGGACGACGCCGAGGAGTTCCTCGCCAACGTCGTGAACAAGCCGGCCGCCGCCGCGGCGGCCCTGCTCCCGGGGCCGGCCCGGGCCAACCGCTCGATCTTCTTCGCCGCCGGGCGCTTCGTCGGGCGCGGCCGCCACCGCAAGCCCCTGAGCCTGTCGGTCGCGCAGGTGCATGAGAAGTTCGAGGCGATGATGAGCACCCGCGGGACGCGCTACCAGAACGTCCGCCAAGTCTCTGGAATCATGGCGTATGCCGACGCCGACGCCGGGCTCGCCACGCAGTAACGGCTCTGTGACGCCGGGCGGGATTCCGAACGCCCGGCGCAACCAGCGGCGGATTGCCGACTTTCCTCCTTCGAGCGCCGCATCCTCGGGCGGCGCGGAAGTCGACTTCGGGGGGAGTCCTTGAAAAAGCACCAGACGAGCGCACCCCTGCCGCTCACCGATACGCTGTCACCGGGTATTCCGCTCGATCAGATCGGTCAGAAACTGGCGTCGTTCTACGATGATCTGGTCACCGAGGGCGTGCCCGAACACCTCGCGGCCCTGGTCCGCCGCGTGCGGCAGAACGAGGGCGACGAGGCCGCCCCGGGCGCGCCGAGCGTCGTGGCGGCCGAGGCCGGTCCGCCGCGTCTCGCGCTCGTCGTGGAGGACGATCCCGAGATCCGCGCACTCGCCGAGACCCTCTTGGAGGAAACCGAGCTCGACGTGGTCGGCTGCGACAGCGCCGAGGCCGCCCTGTCGGTCCTCCAGGCGCGCGGGGGCGACGTCGCCCTCGTCTTCGCCGACGTCCGGCTGGCCGGCGAGATGGACGGCCTCCAGCTCGCCCGCGCGGTGGCGACCCTGTGGCCCCGGGCCCGCCTGGTGATCACCTCGGGCCACGGCATTCCCCGCCCCGAGCTGCCGGCCGAGGCCGTCTTCATCGCCAAGCCGTGGCGCCCCCTCGACGTGCTGGTCGAGGCCGAGCGCGCCGCCGCCGACCCGGCCCCGCCGGTGGTCTGAGGCGTTCCGCGCGGCCGGGCCCGGCCCTTGCATCGCCGGTGACCGCGTCGGCGCGAGCCCGGAGCCTGCGACTTGCCGATCCTCTCCGTCCGCCACCGCACGGCCTACCGGTACCGGCGTCCGGTCGCCTTCGGCGAGCACCGGATCATGTTCCGGCCACGCGACAGCTACGATCAGCGGCTGATCGCGGCGACCCTCGACATTGCCCCGGAGCCGGCCGCCCTGCGCTGGCTGTTCGACGTGTTCGGCAACTGCGTGGCGGTCGCGACCTTCGACACCCGCGCCGAGACCCTGACCTTCGACTGCGGCATCACCCTCGACCACACCCCGGAGCACGCACCGGTCTTCCCCCTGGCGCCGCACGCGACCCACTACCCGTTCGGCTACGGGGCGGAGGACATGCCGGACCTCGCCCGCTCCATCGAGCGGCAATGGCCGGACCCGCGGCACGAGGTCGATGCCTGGGCGCGGAGCTTCCTGCCGCCGCAGGGCCGTATCCCGACGCAGGAGCTGCTGGCCGCGATGACGCGCAGCGTGCGGGCGAACTTCACCTACCTCGCCCGCTCCGAGAAGGGCGTGCAGGACCCGCTCACGACCCTGCGCACGAAGCTCGGCTCGTGCCGGGACTTCGCGGTGCTGATGATGGAGGGCGTCCGGGCGCTCGGCATGGCCGCCCGCTTCGTCTCCGGATACCTCTACAACCCGCGCAACGACCGGGCGCGTCACGTCGGCGGCGGCTCCACCCACGCCTGGCTGCAGGTCTACCTGCCGGGCGCCGGCTGGGTCGAGTTCGACCCGACCAACGGCATCGTGGGCAACCGCGACCTGATACGCGTGGCGGTGACCCGCGATCCGGCCCAGGCCGTGCCGCTGCACGGCTCCTTCTTCGGCCTCGCCAGCGACGATCTCGGCATGCGCGTCGACGTCGACGTGGTGGAACTGCCTGCCGACGGGCCGGCGGCCCGAACCGTGCAGGGGCCGGAGACGACCCTGGCGCGTTGAGTTCGCGCGCACCCGGACTCGGAACGAGCGTGCGTGGCGACTCCGCGCGGACGGCGACAGAGCAAGGTGGCCCCGATGAAGATCAGGACCGGTTTCGATATCGCTTTCACGCTGTCGCAGCCGACACCGATGATCCTGATGCTGAGCGTCCATCCCTCGCGGATCGACGACGTGCTGACCCCGCACGCGATCGGGTTCGATCCGCCGCTCGAGGCGCGGACGTACCGGGACGGCTTCGACAACATCTGCCACCGCATCGTCGCGCCGCCCGGTCAGCTGACCATCGCGGCCGACTTCACGGTCGAGGATTCGGGCGAGCCCGATCCGGTCGTGCCGGACGCCCGGCAGATCCCGGTCCAGGACCTGCCCGACGACGTCCTGATCTTCCTCCTGGGCTCGCGCTACTGCGACACCGACAAGCTCTCGCAGACCGCGTGGTCCCTGTTCGGCGGCACGCCGGAGGGCTGGGCCCGCGTCCAGGCGATCGTCGACTACACGCACGAGCGGATCCGCTTCGACTATCAGCGCGCCGACGCGACCCGGAGCGCGCACGACGCCTTCATGCAGCGCGAGGGCGTGTGCCGGGACTTCGCGCACCTGGCGATCACCCTGTGCCGGTGCATGAACATCCCGGCGCGCTACGCCACCGGCTACCTCGGCGATATCGGCGTGCCGAAGGACCCGGCGCCGATGGATTTCTCCGCGTGGTTCGAGGTCTTCCTCGAAGGGCCAGAGGGGCCGCGCTGGTACACGTTCGACGCCCGCCACAACCGGCCCCGCATCGGCCGCATCGTCATGGCCCGCGGCCGCGACGCCACCGACTGCGCCATCTCGACCAACTTCGGCTACGCCCACCTCGCGCGCTTCGACGTCCACACGGACGAGGCCCCCTGAGCCGCGCACGCGTTCGTGATATCGCGCACCGCACGGCCAAGCCGGCCTGCGTATTCCGCCGGACAGCAAATTCCGGGCGGAAGTATGGAACTGCCAGCCTATGCTCACGCTTGTAATGGCAAAGGTTATTGCACAGGTAGGCCACTCATGAAGACCACGGTCACCGCACTCGCCGCGCTCCTGGGCGTGTCTGTTCTTGCCGCCACGCCCGTCCTCGCCGCTTCGTCGTACGATCCCTTCGGCACGGATAATGCCGACGAGTACTACTCCGATCAGGGACAGTACGGTTACCAGGGCTCTTACGCCCCGGGCTACGGCCAGGGCGTGCAGGCCGCGCCGCAGGCGCAGGTCCAGCCGATCCCCCGCGAGATCGTCGCGTTCAACGCGCCCTACGCGCCCGGCACGATCGTGGTCTCCACCGCCGAGCGGCGCCTGTACTACGTGCTCGGCAACGGTGAGGCGATCCGCTACGGCGTCGGCGTCGGCCGTCCGGGCTTCAGCTGGAGCGGCACCAACAAGATCACCGCCAAGCGCGAGTGGCCGTCGTGGACGCCCCCGAAGGCCATGATCGCCCGTCGTCCCGACCTGCCGCGTTACATGGCGGGCGGCATCGAGAACCCCCTCGGCGCCCGGGCCATGTATATCGGCAGCACCGAGTACCGCATCCACGGCTCCAACGAGCCGGACACGATCGGTCAGGCGGTCTCGTCGGGCTGCATCCGGATGACCAACGACGACGTCACCGACCTGTACGAGCGCGTGAAGGTCGGCGCCAAGGTCGTCGTCCTGAACTGAGCGCGCGGCGCGGGATCACCCGCGCCCCTTGCCCGCCTGTGCCGCGCGGGCCGCGTCATCCCACCCGGGGGCGCGGCCCGTCGCGTGTGCGGTCGCCTGCGCGGGGCTGTGCCTCAGGGAACGACGCGGCCGACGGCCGTCTGCGGCGGGCTGAACGAGGCGATCGGCATGTCGCAGAAGCAGCGCACGCCGAGGGGCCGCGGCCCCGGCAGCGGGCAGGAATACGGCTTCGGGCCGGTGATTCCCTGCTGGACGGCGTCGCAATTGTAGCCGACCGGGGCGCGCTGCGCCCGGCGCGGGACCGGCCGGTAACCGCCGTCGTAGCCCGGATCGTCGTAGTACTGGGCGAAGGCCGCGCTACTCGGAGCGACGGCGGCGAGCGCCAGGGCGGCGACCGCCAGACGGAGAGGTCCACGCAGGCCGGATCGGCCGGAAACAGTGAGGCGCATCCCTGAACCCTTCACTCGGCGCGGACCCAACGCGTCCGCCCGGCGGCTCTCGGCGGCAATACCGGCGAAAACGAGACGGCCCGCCCCCCGGATCGGGAGCGGGCCGCGGCCCCGTTCGTCGGTGCGAGCGTCAGTGCGACGCGCGCTCGGCGGCGTCCTGGGCGTTCTGGGCCGTCTGCTTCGCGGCGTCCTGGCCCTGCTCCATGGCCTTGCGGGCCTCGTCGGCACCCTGCTGCATCGCCGACTTGGCGCGCTCGGCGCCCTGCTGCATCGCGCTCTGCGCGAGGCCGCTGAACTCCTTCGCCTGGGCCTGGATGGCGGCGAACTGGCTGCGGACGAACTCGGCCTGGTGCTGCATCGCCTCCTGCATGTCCCGGGAGCGGACGAGCTTCTGGGCGAGGTCGAAGGCCGCGTTCACGTTCTGCTCGGCATACTCGAAGCCGCGCGAGGACGCGTCCAGCGCGTTGGAGCGCGCCAGCTCGGCCGAGCCCTGCACGGTGTCGGCGGTGCGGCGAGCCGCGCCGATGAAGCTGTCGAACGCCTTCCGGGCCTGCTCGACGCTCTTCTCGGCGAAGTCGCGCATCTCGGCCGGAACTTCGTAGTTCGGGGGGTTGCTCATACGTCGTCTCCTCTCTTCATTGGCCTGTGGATGGCGCTTTGTGCGGTGCACAATAACTGATTCGCCGCCATATGCCACCCGCGCTCACGGCGTTAAGGTTGACATAACGTAAACGTGTGACGGTTGCGCCGAGAGTCCAGCGCCGCGGCGCGGGGGAGTTTACAATAGGGCTACGGTCGCGCGCGTTTCTCGGGCAAAGCGGGACCGTTGAGCGTCAGGATCGCGTTAGGGTTCGAGGTCGCGGGCTTTGGAGACGACAGTGACACCGACGGCCGCTGCAGCCCCGCCCGGGCTGGGGACTGCCTTCGCGACCTGGGTGCGCCTGCCCGCGCTGGCGGCCGCTCTGGGCGCGCGCGACGCCGTGCATCTCGTGATCGATCCGTCGGAGGCCCGGATCCTGTCCGCGTCCGAAGCGGCGGCGGGTCTCGCCGCGGTTCTGGACGGCCCGGCCCTCGCCGACCTGACCCGGCAGATCGCGACCGCGGTGGCGGGCGATGCCGCGCCGCGCCTCGCGCGCCTGCGCCTCGATGTCCGCCGGATCGCGCCGCCGGTCCTGTGCTGGCTGGCGCGCGGCGCGCAGGCCGACGGCCGGCCCGCGATCCTCGTCGTGCCGACCGCGCCGGTGGCGTCTGGCCGCGCGCGTCCGATCCGCCCGCTCGATCCGTCGGTCGAGGCGTCCCCCGGGCATCCGGTGGCGGCGCGCGCGCTTACCCCGGAGTCGCAATCGCCTCCGGCGACGCCGCTCCGGCGCGACGACCGCTTCCTCTGGCGCCTCGATGCCGCGGGTGTCCTGACGACCCTCACAGGCCCGGAGGCGCTCGCCGGGCTGGTCGGGCAGCGCTGGCAGGATCTGGCCGAGAGCGGGCGCCTCTCCGGCGCCGACGCCGTGCTGGCGGCCCTGCGCGACCGGCGCACCTTCCGCGGGGAACCGGCGGTCCTCGATGCCGGCACCGGGGCGTTCCGGGTCGACCTGTCCGGGGCCCCGCTCGGGCGGGGCGACGCGGCCTTCTCGGGCTTCGGCGGCTTCGGCCTGATCCGCAGCGCCCCGGCCGGCAGCCCGAGACCGGTCGCGACGCCGGAGCCGATTCCGGAGCCCATGCCCGAGCGCGTTCCCGAGCGCGTTCCCGAGCCCGTGCCCTCCGCGACGCCGGAGCCGGCAACGTCCGAGGTTGCCAAGCCCGCTGCTGGCCAGGCCGGGACCGGCGACGCCGCGATCCCTGTCGCGATTCCTGTCGCGGTCGACGCGGATCCCGTCGCCGCGCCGCTGTCGAACGACGAGCACGCCGCGTTCCGCGAGATCGCGCGCGCGCTGGGCGCCCGCTACGCCGGTGACGAGGCCGGATCGGGGTCGCCCCGGACCGCGGGTGGGGCGGTGATGCCGTTCCCGGCGCCGCAGGCCGGTCCGGCGGAGACCGGCGCGACCGCCTCGGATCCCGATGTCGAGACCGGGCCGGTGGAGACCGAGCCGGTCGCCGACGCGCCGCCGTCCCCGGAATTCGATCTCCTCGGCGGATTGCCGGTGCCGGTGCTGGTCCATCGCGACGGAGCGATCGTCGCGGCGAACCCCGCCTTCCTCGATCTGACCGGCCATCCCGACCTGCCGAGCCTCGAGCGCCTCGGTCTCCCGGGATTGCTGCCCGGCCTCCCCCCGGCGGAGACGGTCGACCCGTCCGCGCGCCGGACGACCGTCGCGACGGCCGACGACGGCGCCCGTCCCGTCGAAATCCGGGCCGGCGCCCTCCCCTGGTCGGGCGCGACCGCGACGTGCCTGGTCGTGCGCCCGGTCGAGGACGCCGAGGTCGCCGACGCCCTCACGGCCGAGCGCCTCGCCCGCGCCGCTGAGACCGAGCGGACGGCCAGCGCCGAGGCGACTTTGGACGCGCTGGAGACGGGCGTCGTCACGGTCGATGGGGCCGGGCGCATCGTCGCGCTGAACCGCGCGGCGGCCGGCCTGTTCGGCTGCGATCCGCGCGAGATCGTCGGCAGCAGCTTCGTCACGCTCTTCGACCGGGAGAGCGTCCTGACGGTCGCCGATGCCCTGAGGGGCACCGCCCCGGGGCGGCGGATCGTGCGCATCGACGGCGCTCCGATGTCGTTGACTGTGGCGGCGACGGCGGGCCGGCGCGTGGCCCAGATCGCCCGAGCCGAGGACGAGGCCCTCGCGCGGAGCGCGGAGGGCGGCCCGGAGCCCGCGCCGGGCCGCGCCGATGCCCTCGACCGGCTCGGCTGCGCCGTCCGCGAGCCCGTGTCCGGGATCGTCGACCTGGCCGGCGCGATGCTGAAGGAACCGTTCGGCCCCCTCGGGGACGCGCGCTACCGGGGCTGCCTCGCCGAGATCAAGGCCTCGGGCGAGGCGATGCTGGAGCGCGTCGGGAAGCTCCTGGACCTCGCCGCCGTCGAGGCCGGCGAGCTCCACTTGGAGCCGCGCGCCCTCGACCTCAACGACGTCGTGGCGAGCTGTGTCGCCCAGCTCCAGGCGGAGGCGGCGCGGGGGCGCATCGTGATGCGGACGAGCTTCTCGACCGATATCGGCGACCTGGAGGCCGACGAGCGCTCGGTCAGCCGCGCGGCCAGCTTGGTGATCGAGAACGCGATCCGACGCTCCACGGCCGGCAGCCAGATCATCGTGTCCACCGGGTCCGCCGAGCGGGCGGGGATCGCCGTGCGGGTGCGCGAGACCGGCGCCGGCCACGCGCCGCGGGCGGCAGCGCCGCAGGGCGATGTCGAGGACGGGCTGGCGCTGCCGCGGGCGCTCGTGGAGGCCAATGGCGGGCGCCTGCAGCTCTCCGCCCGACCGGAAGACGGCACGCTCGTGGAGATCATCATGCCCGCGCGGCGGGCGGCCAACGGCTAGGGGTGAGCGCCCCCCACCCCCGCGGGGCGGAAACAGAGGGCCGCCGGTGACAGCGGCCTCGGGCGCGCGCGCTTGACAGCGCAGCATCGAAGCCCCAATCAACCCTTATATTGCGCCCAATCTATTCACGGGAATTGAGCTGCGCAGGAGCGCGCCAAACTGCGATGATATCGTCCTCGTAGATTGGCGGCTACGTTACTTTGGAAGTCCTGGCTGCGCGGCGGAGACCGCGATACGATCGGGCGCCAAAACAGGGATGGGACGCCATGGTAGGCAAGGTGATCGAGGTTCAATCCGCGTGGCGCGAGGGTGCGCACGTGGACGATGCCAAGTACCGGGAGATGTACGCGGCTTCGGTCGCCGATCCCAACGCGTTCTGGGCCGAGCACGGCAAGCGCATCGACTGGATGAAGCCGTTCTCGACGGTGAAGAACACCAGCTTCGAGCCCGGCAAGGTCTCGATCAAGTGGTTCGAGGACGGCAAGACCAACGTCGCCCATAACTGTATCGATCGCCATCTCGAGACCCGCGGCGACCAGACCGCGATCATCTGGGAAGGCGACAACCCCGACGAATCCAAGCACATCACCTACCGCGAGCTGCACGCGCAGGTCTGCCGGATGGCCAACGTCCTGCGCAACCGCGGCGTCGGCAAGGGCGATCGCGTCACGCTCTACATGCCGATGGTCCCGGAAGCCGCCTACGCGATGCTCGCCTGCGCGCGGCTCGGGGCGATCCACGCCATCGTGTTCGGCGGCTTCTCGCCGGATTCCCTCGCCTCGCGCATCCAGGGCTGCGGCTCCAAGGTGGTGATCACCGCCGACGAGGGCCTGCGCGGAGGCCGCAAGGTGCCGCTGAAGGCCAATGTCGACGAGGCGATCAAGCGTCTCGGGACCGACCTCGTCGACCACGTGATCGTCGTGCGCCGCACCGGCGGCAGCGTCGCCATGGAGGCGGGCCGGGACGTCTACTACGACGAGGCCGCCGAGCAGGTGACGGACGAGTGCCCCGCCGTGGCGGTGGAGGCCGAGCACCCGCTCTTCATCCTCTACACCTCCGGCTCGACCGGGCAGCCGAAGGGCGTGGTGCACACCACCGGCGGCTACCTCGTCTACGCGTCGATGACGCACGAGTACGTCTTCGATTACCGCGAAGGCGACGTGTACTGGTGCACCGCCGATGTCGGCTGGGTCACGGGCCACAGCTACATTGTGTACGGGCCGCTCGCGAACGGCGCCACGACGCTGATGTTCGAGGGAATCCCGACCTACCCGTCGACCTCCCGGTTCTGGGAAGTGGTCGACAAGCACAAGGTCAATATCTTCTACACCGCGCCGACCGCGATCCGCTCGCTGATGGGCGGCGGCGAGGGACCGGTGAAGAAGACCTCGCGGCAATCGCTCCGCGTGCTGGGCTCCGTGGGCGAGCCGATCAACCCGGAAGCCTGGGAGTGGTACTACAACGTCGTCGGCGACCAGCGCTGCTCGATCGTCGACACGTGGTGGCAGACCGAGACCGGCGGCATCCTGATCACCCCGCTGCCGGGCGCCACCGCCCTGAAGCCGGGCTCGGCGACCCGGCCGTTCTTCGGCGTGAAGCCCGAGATGGTCGACGCCGAGGGCAAGGTCCTGGAGGGCGCCTGCGAGGGCAATCTCTGCATCGCCGATTCCTGGCCGGGCCAGATGCGCACGGTCTACGGCGACCATGAGCGCTTCGAGCAGACCTACTTCTCGACCTACCCGGGCAAGTACTTCACCGGCGACGGCGCCCGCCGCGATGCGGACGGCTACTACTGGATCACCGGCCGGGTCGACGACGTCATCAACGTCTCGGGCCACCGGATGGGCACCGCCGAGGTCGAGTCGTCCCTGGTCGCCCACCCGAAGGTGGCCGAGGCCGCGGTGGTGGGCTACCCGCACAACGTGAAGGGCCAGGGCATCTACGCCTACGTGACCCTGAACGACGGCGAGGAGGGCGACGACGCCCTGCGCAAGGAGCTCGTGACCTGGGTCCGCAAGGATATCGGGCCGATCGCCTCGCCGGACCTGATCCAGTTCGCGCCCGGCCTGCCCAAGACCCGCTCGGGCAAGATCATGCGCCGGATCCTGCGCAAGATCGCCGAGGACGATTTCAGTTCGCTCGGCGACACCTCGACGCTCGCCGAGCCGGCCGTCGTCGACGACCTGATCGAGAACCGGCAGAACCGGGGCTGATCGCACCCGCGCCGCCCCGGCGGCGCGGGTTCGGACCGGGGCGGGTGCCGGGGCGGCGCCCGCTCCCAACAAGAACCACGAGTCTCAACGCGAAGAACCGGGGGGCCAGAGCAGGCCCTCGCGGGAGGAACACCCATGAGCGGCACGACACTGAACACCCGAGGGCGCGCGGCGCCCCCGGGACCACGCCCACGCGAGACCGCCGCCGATCCGCAGGTCGAGCGGATCGCCCGAACCCCCGAGTTCCAGCAGCTCGTTCACGAGCGCACCCGCTTCGCCTGGATCCTGACGATCTTGATGCTGGTCGTCTATTTCGGCTTCATCGGCCTGATCGCCTTCGACAAGTCGCTCCTCGCCGTGAAGGTCGGCGGCACCGCCTCCCTCGGCCTGTTCGCGGGCGTGTTCGTGATCCTGTTCGCCTTCGCGCTCACGGGGGTCTACGTCGCCCGGGCCAACACGCGCTTCGACGCGCTGAGCGAAGCCCTGAAGCGGAGCGTGGCCCGATGAACCGCCTCCTCCTCGGCCTGACGCTCGCCACGATCGTCGCGAGCGCCGCCTACGCGGCCGGCCCGGATCTCGGTGCCGTCGCGCAATCGGCCACGAACTGGCCGGCCATCCTGATGTTCCTGTTCTTCGTGCTGCTGACGCTCGGCATCACCTACCGGGCGGCCAAGGGCACCAAGTCGGCCGCCGACTTCTACGCGGCGGGCGGCGGCATCTCGGCCGGCACCAACTCGCTGGCGATCGCCGGCGACTACATGTCGGCGGCCTCGTTCCTCGGCATCTCCGGCCTCGTCTACACCTCGGGCTTCGACGGGCTGATCTACTCGACGGGCTTCCTGGTCGGCTGGCCGATCGTGCTGTTCCTGATCGCGGAGCGCCTGCGCAACCTCGGCAAGTTCACCTTCGCCGACGTGGCGAGCTTCCGCCTCGACCAGACCGCGATCCGCATCATCTCGGCGGTGGGCACCCTGGTGGTGGTGGCCTTCTACCTGATCGCCCAGATGGTCGGCGCGGGGAAGCTGATCCAGCTCCTGTTCGGCCTGCCCTACCTCTACGCGGTGATCATCGTCGGCGTCCTGATGATCGTCTACGTCGCCTTCGGCGGCATGAAGGCGACCACCTGGGTGCAGGTGATCAAGGCCTGCCTGCTGCTCGGCGGCGCGACCTTCATGGCCGGCGCGGTTCTGTACAAGTACGGCTTCAACCCGGAATTGCTGTTCGCCAGCGCCGTTCAGGTCCACCCGAAGGGCGAGGCGATCATGGCGCCGGGCGGTCTGGTGTCGAACCCGGTCGAGGCGATCTCGCTCGGCGTCGGCCTGATGTTCGGCACCGCCGGCCTGCCGCACATCCTCATGCGGTTCTTCACGGTCTCGGACGCCCAGGCCGCCCGCAAGTCGGTGTTCTACGCCACCGGCCTGATCGGCTACTTCTACATCCTGACGTTCATCATCGGCTTCGGCGGCATCGCGCTGCTGATGTCGGACCCGGTCTACTTCAAGCTCGGGCCGGCCGGCGCCTTCGACAAGCTGAAGGACATGATCGGCGGCACCAACATGGTGGCGGTGAACCTCGCCAACGCGGTGGGCGGGCCGTACTTCCTCGGCTTCATCTCCGCGGTGGCCTTCGCGACGATCCTAGCGGTCGTCGCCGGGCTCACGCTCGCCGGGGCCTCGGCGATCAGCCACGACCTCTACGCCCAGGTGATCGCCCGCGGGCGCACCACCGAGAAGCACGAGGTCAACCTGTCGAAGATCTCGGCGGTGGTGATCGGGATCGTGGCGATCTACCTCGGCTACGTGTTCGAGAACCAGAACGTCGCCTTCATGGTCGGTCTCGCCTTCGCGGTGGCGGCGAGCTGCAACTTCCCGGTGCTGGCCATGTCGATCCTGTGGCGCGGCACCACCACCTGGGGCGCGCTCGCCGGCGGCCTCGTCGGCCTGCTCGCGGCGGTCATCATGGTGGTGCTGTCGAAGGCCGTGTGGGTGACCACGCTGGGCAATCCCGCCCCGCTCTTCCCCTACGACAACCCGGCGCTGTTCTCGATGCCGCTGGCCTTCGCGACGATCTGGATCGTGTCTCTCGTGGACAAGTCCCGCCGGGCCCAGCGCGAGCGGGCCGCCTTCGAGGCGCAGTACGTGCGCTCCGAGACCGGCATCGGGGCGGCCGGCGCGCACGCGCACTGACGGCCTTCCGAAGCGTCGAACGGGCGGAGGGCGCGGCGCGAGCCGCGCCCTTCGTCGTTCCGGTGACAACTGCGTACGCGCCCATGTTGATGAAGGTCTTCACAATCGCTTTACCGGTTGACCGCCCTGATCGGTGCGATAACGCATAGGTGATCTGCGCCGTGCGCAGAACCGTCCGGGAATCGGGCCGGTGAGCGGGCGATCCGTGTCGCGGGCCGCCCAAATGCGTCTGGGAGGACCTGTTTCATGGCTGTGGCAACCGCGAGTGCGCGGACAGGGGACGCCGCGAGGCCGATGACGTCGGCCGAGAAGCGGGTGATCTTCGCGTCCTCGCTCGGCACCGTGTTCGAGTGGTACGATTTCTATCTCTACGGCTCGCTGGCGGCGATCATCGGCGCGCAATTCTTCTCGGCTTACCCGCCGGCCACGCGCGACATCTTCGCCCTGCTGGCCTTCGCGGCCGGCTTCATCGTCCGCCCGTTCGGTGCCCTCGTGTTCGGCCGCGTCGGCGACCTCGTCGGCCGCAAGTACACCTTCCTCGTCACGATCCTGATCATGGGTCTGTCGACCTTCATCGTCGGCATCCTGCCCAACGCGGCGACCATCGGCATCGCGGCCCCGATCATCCTGATCGTCCTGCGCCTCGCCCAGGGCCTCGCGCTCGGCGGCGAGTACGGCGGCGCGGCGACCTACGTGGCCGAGCACGCCCCCAATGGCCGGCGCGGCTTCTACACGAGCTGGATCCAGACGACCGCGACCCTGGGCCTGTTCCTGTCGCTGATGGTGATCCTGGCGACCCGGACCATCACCGGCGAGGCCGCCTTCGCCGAGTGGGGCTGGCGCATCCCGTTCCTGGTCTCGGTGCTGCTGCTCGGCATCTCGGTCTGGATCCGCCTCCAGCTCTCCGAATCGCCGGCCTTCCAGAAGATGAAGGAGGAGGGCAAGACCTCCAAGGCGCCGCTCACCGAGGCGTTCGGCCAGTGGCGGAACGCGAAGTTCGCGATCATCGCCCTGTTCGGGCTCGTCGCCGGCCAGGGCGTGGTCTGGTACACGGGCCAGTTCTACGCGCTGTTCTTCCTGCAATCGATCCTGAAGGTCGACGGCTACACGGCCAACCTGCTGATCGCGTGGTCGCTGCTCTTCGGCACCGGCTTCTTCGTGGTCTTCGGCTGGCTGTCCGACAAGATCGGCCGCAAGGTCATCATCCTGGCGGGCTGCGCGATCGCGGCGGCGACGTTCTTCCCGATCTTCAAGGGGATCACCTCGACGGCCAACCCGAAGCTCGAGGCGGCGATCGAGAACGTGAAGGTGACGGTGACGGCCGATCCGGCCGCCTGCGGAACCCTGTTCAACCCGGTCGGGACCCGGGTGTTCACCCAGCCCTGCGACCTCGCCCGCGACTTCCTGTCGAAGTCGTCGGTCCGCTACTCGACCGCCCCCGGCGCGGCCGGCCAGCCCACCACGATCCGGGTCAACGACACCGAGATCCCGTACCCGCAGGGCGGCAACGTCGAGGCCAACAAGGCCACGACCGCCGCGCTGCAGGCCGCGGGCTACCCGAAGGCCGGCGACCCCGAGATCGTCAAGATGTCGAACCCGTTCGACATCTTCCGGCCGCAGGTCGCGCAGGTGATCGGCCTGCTGTTCATCCTCGTGCTCTTCGTCACGATGGTCTACGGCCCGATCGCCGCCATGCTGGTGGAGCTGTTCCCGACCCGGATCCGCTACACCTCGATGTCGCTGCCCTACCATATCGGCAACGGCTGGTTCGGCGGCCTCCTACCGGCGACCGCCTTCGCCATGGTGGCCCAGACCGGCGACATCTATTTCGGCCTCTGGTACCCGATCGTCATCGCGGTCGCGACAGTGATCATCGGCGTGTTCTTCGTGCCGGAGACCAAGGATCGCGACATCTTCGCCGACACCTGATCGGCGCGGGCCGGCCGGACCGAGGTCCGGCGCGTGTCACAGACGCCCAGGCAGCTCACGCTGCCTGGGCGTTCTCGTTCGTACGGCACGACGCGGCCGTCCCCCTTGTGTCGAGCCTGCAACGCGGCGGCGAAATAGCGACCCGTGCGGTTCCTCACGGATTGCGTTTCGTCTGATCCTATACGGATGTGTCAAGTATCGAGGCCCGGCGGAAACAGGCCTCCACCGACCGGATCCGGAGCGTCGATTGTCCTGGTTCAAACTTTTGATGTTGCGAGAGGCGACTTATTGCAACTGCAAGTAATTTGACCGGCGACCCTGAGCTCATCGAGGGCGCGCCCGTCATCCGAGCCTGGACAAGATTTAACCTGCCGACAATCGGCCCGGTGGAACCCGATGCGGTACGAGCCCGTATCGGCTTTCCCTCCGCACCGGGCCCCTGGGATATCGAACGTGAACACCGTCCTGACACTTCTGCGCAGTCAGCCCGGCACGAAGCCACCGCTTCTCCTTGTGATTACCTGGTCCCTCGTCGCCGCTGGGCTCTGGATCCTGATCAACGGGTACGCCGGACGGCTGGTCTGGTGGTGGTGATGCGCCTCACCGCCCCCGATCGCTCTCGGGGTACCCGGTGAGATAGGCGCCGAGGAGATACCCCGCCTGATGCGCGGTGAGATATCCCAACACGATCAGGACGCGCAGCAGGTCGATCCCGTAGACCGACACGAAGATCGTCGTGGCGGTGAACAGGATCACCGACGAGGTCAGGGCGAGGATGATCACCGAGTAGGATCGGCCGAGAAGCCATCCCACGAGAAACAACAGCGCTGCGACCACCATCTCGTCACTCGACCCGGAGCTGTTCCAGGAAGTTCTCCACGCGAGCTTCCGGCGCATTTCCCCGCGATGATGGCGTGCGGCCGAGAAAATTTCAACCCGCGGCGCAGACACCGCGCCTATTCGACAAGTTTGGAATATTACACCCGTAATGTTGCACCAAAGATAGTTTTCCCGAACGCCGACCATTCATTGCTGAGCTTGGTCGGGCAACGCGTCTGTTCACGGCAATGCTGGGCGGAAGCGCCCGCTCGGCAAACAATCGACCCGGCCGATCCGATCGCGGCGTATCGTTAACGCGGCGCGGCGGCGCGACCGCGGGTGTTCCGGGGCGTCCGGACCGGTGCGGCCGCCCCCGAGGTGGCGCGCCGTCCCGGAGGGCGGGAGACGGCCCGCCGGCTCAGTGCCGGAAGTGGCGGTGCCCCGTCAGGACCATGGCGAGACCGGCCTCGTCGGCCGCCGCGACCACGTCCGCGTCGCGCATCGAGCCGCCGGGCTGGATCACCGCGGTGGCGCCCGCCTCGGCGGCCGCCATGAGGCCGTCCGCGAACGGGAAGAACGCGTCCGACGCCACCACCGAGCCGACAGCGAGGCTCTCGGCCAGCCCGAGACGCTTCGCCCCCTCGGCGGCCTTCCAGGCGGCGATGCGCGAGGAATCGACCCGGGACATCTGGCCCGCGCCGATGCCGACCGTGGCGCCGGCCTTCGCGTACACGATGGCGTTCGACTTCACGTGCTTGGCCACCCGGTAGGCGAACCGGAGATCGGCCAGCTCGGCCTCGCTCGGCGCGCGCTTGGTCACGACCGTGAGCGGCATGTCGTCGACGACCGCCGCGTCCCGGCTCTGGACCAGCAGCCCGCCCGCGAGGGTCCGCACGGTCTCCCCGCCGGCCCGCGGGTCGGGCACGCCGCCGGCCAGCAGCAGGCGCAGGTTCTTCTTGCCGGCCACGATGGCCGCCGCCTCGGGCGTGGCGTCGGGGGCGATGATCACCTCCGTGAAGATCTCGACGATCCGGCGGGCCGCCTCGGCGTCGAGGGTCCGGTTCAGGGCGACGATGCCGCCGAACGCGGAGGTCGGGTCGCAGCTCAGGGCCCGCTCGTAGGCCTCGAGCAGGCTCGCACCCTCGGCGACGCCGCAGGGGTTGGCGTGCTTGATGATGGCCACGGCGGCGGTCCGGGCCGGGTCGAACTCGGCCACGCACTCGTAGGCGGCGTCCGTGTCGTTGAAGTTGTTGTAGGACAGCTCCTTGCCCTGGAGCTGGCGGGCGGTGGCCACGCCGGCCCGGACCTTACCGGGGGCGCGGTAGAAGGCGGCCGACTGGTGGGGGTTCTCGCCGTAGCGCAGTTCTTGGCCCAGGGAACCGCCGAAGGCCCGGAAGCGGGCCGGCGCCTCGGCGCCGAAGCGGCCCGCCATCCAGTTGGCGATGGCGGCATCGTAGGACGCGGTGCGGGCGAAGGCCTTCTGCGCCAGGCTCCGGCGCAGATCCGCCCCGAGTGCGCCGTCCTGCGCCTCGAGGGCGGCGAGGACGCCGGCATAGTCCGACACGTCGGTGACGACGGCGACGTCCGCGTGGTTCTTGGCCGCCGCGCGGATCATGGCCGGGCCGCCGATATCGATGTTCTCGATGCAGTCGGCGTCGGACCGGTCGGCCGCGATGGTCGCCTCGAACGGGTAGAGGTTGACCACGAGGAGATCGATGGCGCCGATGCCGTGGGCGGCGAGCGCGGCCTGGTGCTCCGGGTTGTCGCGGATGGCGAGCAGCCCGCCGTGGACCGCCGGGTGCAGCGTCTTGACCCGGCCGTCCATCATCTCCGGGAACCCCGTCAGGTCGGCGACCTCGGTGACCGGCAGGCCGGCCTCCTGCAGGGTCCGGTGGGTGCCCCCGGTCGAGACCAGCGCGATGCCGCGGGCGTGGAGCGCCCGGGCGAAGTCGACGAGGCCGGTCTTGTCCGAGACCGAGAGGAGCGCGCGGGAGACCCGCACCTGATCGTGCGCCATAGCTTCGTGCCGAAAGTTCGAGATTTTCCGGCGCGGTAGCATGGAAACGGTGAGCCCGGCCAGCCGGCCCTGTCCGGAGACCCGTCAGGGCGCCACGCCGCGCAGGGGCGCGGAGGCCCGACGCTCGAAGCTCCACCGGACTTCCACATCGTCGGATACCCGCAGGTGGAGGACGATCTGGTCGGTCCGGCGCGGTCCGGTCAGGCCCGAGAAGTAGACGCTCTCCTCGATGGCGATCTCGGCGTTCTCGGCGCTGAATACCCAGACCTCCCCGAGCGCCGAGGCGAGTTCCAGCCCCTCCGGGACGCTGCGCACCGCGATGCCGGGATGCAGGTGGAAACGGATCGCCACGTCCTGCGGGCGCAGCCGCCGCCCGCGGCTGAGCCCCTTGCCCTGGCGCAGGAAGGCGTCGCGGCCCTCCAGGCGCGCCGTCGCGTGGAAGAGCTGCCAGCGACGCTCGTGCACGATGCCGAATTCGGGGGCGTAGCCGTTGTGCCGGGCCGCGAGGACGACGCTGTCGGCCTCCTCGGCCCGCTCGGCCGCCACCGCCGACGGACCGCTCAGGACCACGGGCCCGCGCCGGCCGATCAGCCAGTCCGCCAGCAGCCGCTCGCCCCACCACCCGGTGCGGGTGAGGAACCGGCAGGATGAGGCGTGGGCCACCGAGGCCGTCGAATGGGCCGGCGTCGAGCGGGCGAGGAGGCGCAGATCCGCGCCGCTGGCCGGCAGGCCGCAATTGACCACGATGCGCTGCGGCCCGCTCGACATCTCGAAGGCGAGGCAGCCCGCACCGGCATTCACCGCGTAGGGCAGCGGCGGGCTGGCACCGACATCGGCGACGATCACCACCCGGCCGCCCTCCAGGCGCTCGTAGCCCGAGTTCGGCGCGTGCATCAGCGGGCGGGCGAGCGCGCCGTCATAGACCAGCAGGGTCGCGAGATGGTCCGCGTCCGTGGCGCCCATGCCGTTGAAGTGGCTCAGCGAGGCGTCCGGGTGGCGGAGCAGTCGCAGCAGCGGCAGCATCCGGTCGACCGCGCGCAGGAGCGCCAGCGGCGGCTCGACGCTGCGGCTCAGGTAGCTCTGCCGCAGCGGCAGGAGGTCGAGGAGCAGCTCCATGGCGTAGCGCGGGTCGCGGGAGCGGTGGCCGCCGTCGGTCAGGATCTGCCGGTCGAGCTCCCGCGTCAGGATGCGGGTCGCCCGGCGCAGGATCGGCTGGATGCCGTCGCAGCACAGGCCGGCGTAGCAGAGCGCCACCGCGGCGTTCAGGCGCCATTGCGGCGGCACACCGCGCCGGAGGTCGCGCTCGAGCTGCTGGGCGTTGCGGCCGATCGCCTTGAGGAAGTTCTGGTAGAAGCCGTGGTCGGCACCCTCCAGAACGAGGGGCGACTGGCACAGGAACGAGATCAGCCGGCGCGCCGCCACCGGCGTCTGGCGGGCGAGCGCCGCGTCGCCGCGGCCGGCGATGAAATCGGCCACGAAGGCGCGGGCATTGGCGCGGGCCAGCGCGGTGTCGGCGGCGCGCAGGTGGCGCAGCCAGCCGAAGCCGTAGAGCTCGTCGGCCCATTCCGGCGACGGTGCCGCGTAGTCGAAGGGCGAGCCGCCGCTCGCCGCGAGCGATCGGCCGGCGAAGACGAACAACCCGGCATAGATGTCGTCCGCGAAGGTCGCGTCGGAGGTGCGCAGGTCCTGCGGCGCGATCACCAGGCCGGCGACCCGCATCCGGGCGAGGATGTCGGGCGGGGCTGTGACGCTGGCGCCGGCGGCGCGGACCGCGCGCGCGGTCTCGCGCGCGACGAGCCGATAGAAGCGCCAGCGGTCAGGCCCCCAAGCCACGCGATCTCCGAGCTACGCGTTCTGAAGGCCCCAAGGCCTTGAGCCCTCGCGCACGAGGATCGGCTGGCACCCGTTTCGTAAGGCTAGTGGGGGCCTCTTAACCGGCGGTTTACGCTATGTCATGTCCGACGCCGTGAAGGCGAAGGATCGCGGCGGCGCGCCCTCCCGGCGGGCTAGCCCGGCATCAGCGCGGCGTCGAACGCCTTCAGGTTCGACCGCATCAGGTCGAGATACGTCGCGGCTGGGCCGTCCGGCGCCGAGAGCGCGTCGGAATAGACCTTGCCGCCGACGCGGGCGCCGCTCTCGCGGGCGATCTGCTGCATCTGGCGCGGGTCGCTGATGTTCTCGAGGAACACCGCCGGCACGCGCTCCTTCCGGATCTGGCGGATGATCGCGGCCACGTCCCGCGGGCTCGCCTCGCTGTCCGTCGACACGCCCTGCGGCGCGATGAAGCGCAGGCCGTAGGCCGCCGCGAAGTAGCCGAAGGCGTCGTGGGTCGTGATGATCCGCCGCCGCTCCGGGGGGATGCGGGCGATCGCCGCCCGGACGTCCCGCTCCAGCGCGTCGAGCTCGGCGAGGTAGGCGGCCGCCGCCGCCCGGTAGGCGTCGGCATGGGCCGGATCGACCTTGGCGAGGCCGTCCCGGATGTTCGCCACGTAGGTCCGCACGTTGGCGACGTCCTGCCAGGCATGCGGGTCGACAGCGTGGTCGCCGTGTCCGTGTCCGTGATCGCCGTCCTCGTGGGCGTGCTCGTCCTGCGCGGGGATCGGCTTCACGCCCGCGGAGGCCACCACCACGGGGGCGCGCGTGCCGGAGGCCCGGATCAGCCGGTCGAACCAGCCCTCCAGCCCGAGGCCGTTGACGAACACGATGTCGGCTTCGGCGAGCTTGCGCGGGTCGGCCGGGGACGGGCTCAGGCCGTGCGCGTCGGAGTCCGGACCGACCAGCGTCGCCACCGTCACGTGCGATCCGCCGACCTGCCGGACGAGGTCGCCCAGGATCGAGAAGGTCGCCACCGCCCGCACCGGCCGGTCCTGCGGTGCGGCCGAGGCCGGCCCCGCCGATCCCAACCACAGGGACAGGATCGCGAGCGCCGCGATCCGGAATGTTCTCGCCACGCGCCGCACCGCTCCACCTGCCGCAACCCCGTCGCGCCTGCCACTAATGTAACATTGTTACATACACAAGCGGGATACACGGCGGGTGCCCTATGCGCGGCGTCGGGCGCCGCCGCGGGCCGCGGCGACGTCCCGAGCGTGAGACGGAGATTTCCATGACCCGACCTTTGACGGCGGCCATCCTGGTGACCGGGGCGCTCGGCCTCGGGCTCGCCGGCGCGGCGGTCGCGCGCGATCACGGACCTGAGGGCTTCCGCGGGCACGGCCGCTGGAGCGCGCTGACCCCCGAGGACCGCGCGGCCTTCACGGATGCCCGCATCGCCGCCCTGCATGCCGGTCTGAAGCTCAACGCCGACCAGGAGAAGCTGTGGCCGCCGGTGGAGACGGCGATCCGCGACATGGCCAAGCTGCGCCAGCAGCGCCGCGAGGCGATGCGCGACCGGCCGAAATTCAGCGACGACGCCCCGGCGGCGCTGCGGGCGATGGCGGACGCGGCGAGCGCGCGGGGCGACGCCCTGCGCAAGCTCGCCGACGCGTCCCAGCCGCTCTACGCCAGCCTCGACCAGGACCAGAAGCGGCGCGCCATGATCCTCGCCCGACCGATGGGCCCGATGGGCGGTCACGGCATGCGGGGCGGCTGGCACCGGGACCGCGGTGACGATCGCGGCGACGATCACGGGCCGCGCGGCGACGGCCGCTGAGCAAAAGCCTTGATCCGCGGCGGCGGCGGCGGCAAACCGCAGCCGCCGCGCATCCTGCCCCGGGGCGGCACTGATCCGACCCGGTAGGTCTCATGGCGCGCCTTCCCGGCGACACGGCTCCCCTCCTCGCCCGGCTCTGGCGCACGTGGCTGTACCCGCACCGGGCCACCCTGGCGGTGGTGCTGGTGCTGATCGCCCTGGTCGGCGGCTCGACCGGGCTCTACCCGGCGCTGATCAAGGCCGCCTTCGACGCCTTCGACCGCAAGGACGCTGCCGCCATCGCGTACGGACCGCTGGTGGTGATCGTCGTCACGGCCACGCGCGGCTTCGCCCTCTACGGCCAGACGGTGCTGACCAACCGGGTGGTGACCCGGGTCGAGGCCGACATGCAGGCGGCGCTCTACGGGCATCTCATCGATTCGGACCTCGCCCAGCTCAACCGCGAGAGCCCGGCGGCGCTCACCCAGCGCTTCACCACCGACTTCGCCTTCATCAAGGAGGCGCTGACCCGCATCTCGACGGTCCTGCTCCGCGACATCGCGATGCTGATCGGGCTCGTGGCGGCGCTGATCTGGATGGATCCGGTGCTGACCCTCGTGGCCGGCGTCACGGTCCCGTTCGTGGCGGGACCGATCGGGCGGATCGGCCGGAAGCTCCGGCGGGTCTCGACCTCGACCCAGGAGCAGATGGGCGCCACCGCCAGCCTGATCTCCGAGAGCCTGCAGGGGGCCCGGGTCGCCAAGGCCTACGCGATGGAGACATACCTCAAGGGCCGCGCCGCGGAGGCCCTCGACGAGGTGCGGCGCCTCAAGATGAAGGCCGCCAATGCCCGCGGCCGCCTCGACCCGCTGCTGGAGATCGGCGGCGGCATCGCGGTGGCGGGCGTCCTGGTGCTGGTCGGCCAGCGGGTCCTGGCCGGCGAGAAGACGGTCGGCGACTTCACCGGCTACGTGGCGGCCTTGCTCCTCGCCGCCCAGCCGGCCCGGGCGCTGGGCAACCTCAACGCCATCCTGCAGGAGGCCGCCGCCGCGCTGCGGCGCTACTTCGACGTCATGGACGAGAGTGCCACGATCCGCGAGGCGCCGGAGGCCCGGCCGCTGGCGGTGACCGGCGGCGCGATCCGCTTCGCCGACGTCCGGTTCCGCTACCGGCCGGACGCGCCGGCGCTGGAGGGCATCGACCTCGCGGTCCCGGCCGGATCGGTGACGGCGCTCGTCGGGCGCTCGGGCTCGGGCAAGTCCTCGCTGCTCAACCTCGTTCCGCGCCTCTACGACGTCACCGGCGGCGCCGTGACCATCGACGGCCAGGACGTCCGGGGGGTGACGCTGGCCTCCCTGCGCGCCGCGGTGGCGGTCGTCTCGCAGGAGGTCGTGCTGTTCGACGACACGATCGCCGCCAATATCGGCTTCGGCCGGCCCGGGGCGACGCCCGCGGAGATCGAGGCGGCGGCCGAGGCCGCCGCGGCCCACACCTTCGTCTCGGCCCTCCCGGAAGGCTACGGATTCCGGGTTGGCCCGGGCGGCGGCCGGCTCTCGGGCGGCGAGCGGCAGCGGGTGGCGCTGGCCCGCGCCTTCCTCAAGGACGCGCCGATCCTGCTTCTCGACGAGGCGACCTCGGCCCTCGATTCCGAATCGGAGCGGCTCGTCCAGGAGGCGCTGACCCGGCTGATGCGCGGCCGCACCACCCTGGTGATCGCCCACCGGCTCTCGACCGTGCGCGACGCCGATCAGATCGCCGTGATGGAGGCGGGCCGGGTGATCGAGACCGGGCGCCACGACGACCTGCTCGCCGCCGGCGGCGCCTACGCGCGCCTGCACCGTCTGCAGCTGTCGGAGCCCGCGACCGCCGAGTGACGCGCCGAGTGACTCGCCGAGTGACTCGCCGAGTGACTCGCATATGCGGCGACGCCGTCATGCGCCGGCTCCGTAGATTCGCGCGCCGGAGCGCGCCATAAGGGCCTCAGTCGATGAGGACCACACCGTGAGCGACCTGACGTTCGAGATCCAAAGTCATCCGGCCCCGCGGACCGCCGAGGAGCGGGCCGCGCTGATGGCGAATCCTGGCTTCGGCAAGGTGTTCACAGACCACATGGTGGTGGCGCGCTACACCGCCGGCCGCGGCTGGCACGACGCGCGGATCCAGGCGCGCGAGGCCATCCCCCTCGATCCTGCGGCCGCGGTGCTGCACTACGCGCAGGAGATCTTCGAGGGCCTGAAGGCCTACCGCACCGCGGACGGCGGCGCCGCCCTGTTCCGGCCGGAGGCCAACGCCCTGCGCTTCCGCCGCTCCGCCGAGCGGATGGCGATGGCGCCCTTCCCGGAGGACGCCTTCGTCGAGGCGATGCGCAGGCTCGTCGAGATCGACCGCGCCTGGATCCCCGACACGCCGGACGGCAGCCTCTACCTGCGCCCGTTCATGATCGCCAGCGAGGCCTTCCTCGGGGTCAAGCCGGCCTCGGAATACCTGTTCGTGACGATCGCCTCGGCCGTCGGCTCCTACTTCAAGGATCCGACCGGCACCGTGACGGTGTGGATCTCGGAGCACTTCACCCGCGCGGCCCCGGGCGGCACGGGCGCGGCCAAGTGCGGCGGCAACTACGCGGCGAGCCTCGCGGCGCAGTCGGAGGCGGCGTCCCAGGGCTGCGAGCAGGTGGTGTTCCTCGACGCGGCCGAGCGCCGCTACGTCGAGGAGCTCGGCGGCATGAACGTGTTCTTCGTCTTCGAGGACGGCACGCTGGTGACGCCGCCGCTCTCGGACAGCATCCTGCCCGGCATCACCCGCGACTCGGTGATCACGCTGGCGCGGGAGGCGGGCCTGACCGTGAAGGAGGAGCCCTACACGATCGACGCGTGGCGCGCCGACGTGCGGGAGGGCCGCCTGACCGAGGCCTTCGCCTGCGGTACCGCCGCGGTGATCACGCCGATCGGCACCGTGAAGGGCCGGGAGGAGAGCTTCACCATCGGGAACGGCAAGGCCGGCCCCGTGGCCCAGCGGCTGCGGAGCCTGCTGGTGGACATCCAGCGGGGCAATTCCAATGACGCCCACGGCTGGTTCCAGAAGATCTTCTGAGAGCCGGCGTCCGCCCGCGGCCGTGTGGTCGGGGTCGGGACTGCCGGGTTCGCCGCGAGGACCGGGCAGGCGTCTGCCCGGTCCTCGCCCTCGTCCCGAGGTCGCGGCGGGCGTTGCGGACGTTTCGGGCGGTCTTCAGCGGGGCGCGCGGTGACGGATACGGCTGCCGCGCGCGTGACGGACGCGTCGGTCCACTCTCCCGAGCCGCCCATCGGCCCCTGGAACCCGGGCGTCCGGTCCGATCTGCCGTCCGCCTTCCTGCCCCTCGTGACCGTCTACCGGCCGGAGCACGTCGAGACGCCGCTCCGCGACGCCCTGGACCTGAGCGATCTCTGCGGGCTGCCCGCCCGCCAGCTCACCCGGTTCCGGGCCGGGCGCCTCGTCGTCCACGAGGTCCTGATCCGGGTGATGTCGGATCTCTCCGTGCCGGTGGGCGAAGTCTACGCCGATCTCGGCGTGAACTTCCGCGCCATCGTCGCGACCATCCTGCGCGAGGGCATCGAGCCCCGCCTCGCCGAGGTCGAGTCCGCCCTCGACCGGATCCGCGCCGAGGCCGACGCGGTGCTCGCCCGCGAGATCGCCGCCATCCTGGAGGAGAGACCTCCACCCCCGCCGCCAGAGCCGCGCTGGCTCGACCGCCTGCTCGGGCGCCGCCCGCCGACGGTCCAGGCGCCGCGCGAGGATCTCGCGACCCGGGCCCTGCGCCATCTCGAGAGCTGGCAGCGACGCGCCGCCGAAGCCGGCGACGCCCTGGAGACGGCCGCCTGCGAGGCCCTGCGCGCCGTGGTGTCGGGCCTCATCGCGCGGCAGAATGCGGTCATCCGCGACGCCGCGCTGCTGCGGACCATCGCGGGGACGCTGGTCTCGAACGGCTACGGCAGCCGGCGCGTCGGCGAGCAGATCGAGCCCTGGATCGACGCCGTCGTCGAGGCGCAGCGCTACCGGCGGCTGGCGCCGCAGGATCATCCGGTGGTGATGAACGTGAAGGGCGCCTCGGCGTCCGGAAAGAGCACGATCCGCCCCTACCAGCTCGGCCTCGCCAGGCGGCTGGGCATGGCGTGGTCGGACTTCGCGGTGATCACCCCCGACGTCTGGCGCAAGTACCTCCTCGACTACGACAGCCTGGGCGAAGCTTCGCGGTACGCCGGGACGCTGACCGGCTACGAGGTCGAGATCATCGACATGAAGCTCGACCGCTACGTCACCCGCAAGGCGGCGGAGCGGCGGATCTCGAACCTGCTGATCGACCGGTTCCGGTTCGACAGCTTCCAGGCCGACGCGGGCTCGGACGGCGGCGGCCAGTTGCTCACCCGGTTCGGCGACCGCGTCTACATGCAGTTCATGGTCACGCCTCCGGCCGACACCGTGGAGCGCGCCTGGAAGCGCGGCGAGCTGTTCGGCCGCTACAAGGCCGTCGAGGACCTGCTGGCCCACAACGTCGAGGCCTATACCGGCATGCCGCGCCTGTTCTTCAACTGGGCGCTCGCCCGGGACAAGCAGGTGGTCTGCGAGTTCCTCGATAACAGCGTGCCGCTGGGCGAGCGCCCGCGCACCATCGCGTTCTGGGCGGACGGAACTCTCAACATCCTCGACGTGAAGGGGCTGATCGACATCGACCGCTTCCGCAAGGTCGACATCTTCGCCCCCGGGCCCGACGCGGTGTTCGACGGCGCCGACCTCTCGGCCTCCGCCAACACCAGCTTCCTGCGCGAATGCCTGCGCCGGATGGCGGTCGTCCGCTTCGTTCAGGCCGAGACCGGCCGGGCCTTCATGCGTCTCGACCGCGGTCGGATCACGGCGCTGGATCCGGGAACCCTGGCGGCGGTGAAGTCGGGGCCCGATTGGGAGGCCGCCTGCGCCCTCATCGGCTTCCCGGCCGACCCGGCCTCGATCCCCGCCCTCGACGAGATTCTGAGCCCCGCGGAGGCACCGACGCTCGGTGCCTGGGGACCGATTCCTCCGGCCGGGCAAACGGAATAATATCGCCGTCCTGACACTTCACCCGGTCCGTCTCACCCTGGTATATTGCATACCTAGAACGGATGTGCATGATCGTCGGGGCACGAGAGACGCCGCCAGAGCAAGGCCGCGCCGCCCAAGAGAGAGGCTCAGGGATGGAACGCCAGGATTCGCCTTCGGCGAAATGGTGGCAGCTCGCCTTCGGCGTGATCTGCATGGCCATGATCGCCAACCTTCAATACGGTTGGACCCTGTTCGTGGACCCGATCGACCAGCGCTACCATTGGGGCCGCGCGGCGATCCAGCTCGCGTTCACGCTGTTCGTCGCCACGGAGACCTGGCTGGTGCCGGTCGAGGCGTGGTTCGTCGACCGCTACGGTCCGAAGATCGTCGTCGCCTTCGGCGGCGTGATGATCGCCCTCGCCTGGACCATCAACGCCTACGCCGACAGCCTGGCGATGCTCTATCTCGGCGCCGTCGTCGCCGGCATCGGTGCGGGCTCGGTCTACGGCACCTGCGTGGGCAACGCGCTCAAGTGGTTCCCGGATCGCCGCGGCCTCGCCGCCGGCGCCACCGCGGCCGGCTTCGGCGCGGGTGCCGCCATCACGGTGGTGCCGATCGCCCGCATGATCGCGTCGAGCGGCTACCAGGACGCGTTCCTGTACTTCGGCATCGGCCAGGGCGCCGTGGTGCTGGCCCTCGCCTTCCTGCTGCGCAAGCCGTCGACCAACACGCCAGTCCAGCGCAAGAAGACCCGCCTGCCGCAGACCAAGGTCGACCGCAGCCCCCGCGAGGCGGTGCGCACCCCGGTCTTCTGGGTGATGTACGTGATGTTCGTGATGGTCGCTTCCGGCGGCCTGATGGCGGCGGCGCAGATCGCCCCGATCGCCCACGACTTCCAGGTGGCCGGCGTGCCGGTGAGCCTGTTCGGCCTGCAGATGGCGGCGCTGACGCTGGCGATCTCGCTCGACCGGGTCTTCGACGGGTTCGGCCGGCCGTTCTTCGGCTACGTCTCCGACAACATCGGCCGCGAGAATACGATGTTCATCGCCTTCTCGACGGCGGCGCTGGCGGTGATCGTGCTGCTGACCTACGGTCACGTCCCGATGGTCTTCGTCCTGGCCACCGCGGTGTATTTCGGGGTCTTCGGCGAGATCTACTCGCTGTTCCCGGCGACCTGCGGCGACACGTTCGGCTCCAAGTACGCCGCCAGCAACGCCGGCCTGCTCTACACTGCCAAGGGCACCGCGGCCTTCCTCGTCCCCTTCGCCAGCATCCTGTCGGCGGCCTACGGCTGGTCGGCGGTGTTCACGCTGATCATCGTCCTCAACGTGACGGCGGCGGCGCTGGCGATGTTCGTCCTGCGCCCGATGCGGGCCCGCTACCTCGCCTCGGAGGACCAGCCCGCGGCGCTCAGCGCGCAGCCGATCCGGGCGGCCTGATAGGCCCCCGCCCCACGACGTCGCGCAAGCGACGCCCGACCTTCGCGGATCTCCCACCCTCCCCCTCCTCGGGAGTGCGGGGGATCCTCCAGCCAGCCGGCGCCGAGCGCCGCCCGTACAAACCGATCTTCCGGGAGAAACCGTGATGACCGCAGTCGCCAAGATCGTCCACACCGCCCCCGAGGTCGAGGCCGAGCCCGATCTGACCGACGGCTTCCACCTCGTCATCGACGCGCTCAAGCTGAACGGCATCGACACCATCTACGGTGTCCCGGGCATCCCGATCACCGATCTCGGGCGCATGGCTCAGGCCGAAGGGATGCGGGTCATCTCGTTCCGCCACGAGCAGCACGCCGGCAACGCCGCGGCGATCGCGGGCTTCCTCACCCAGAAGCCGGGCATCTGCCTCACCGTCTCGGCGCCGGGCTTCCTCAACGGCCTGACCGCCCTCGCCAACGCCACCACCAACTGCTTCCCGATGATCCTGATCTCGGGTTCCTCCGAGCGCGAGATCGTCGACCTGCAGCAGGGCGACTACGAGGAGATGGACCAGCTCGCCATCGCCAAGCCCCTGTGCAAGGCGGCCTTCCGCGTGCTGCACGCCGCCGATATCGGCATCGGCGTCGCCCGCGCCATCCGCGCGGCCTGCTCGGGCCGGCCGGGCGGCGTCTACCTCGACCTGCCCGCCAAGCTGTTCTCCCAGGTGATGGACGCCGAGGCCGGCCAGAAGTCGCTGGTCAAGGTGATCGACCCGGCGCCCGCTCAGCACCCCGCCCCCGAGGCGATCGCCCGGGCGCTCGAGGTCCTGAAATCCGCCAAGCGGCCGCTGATCGTGCTCGGCAAGGGCGCCGCCTACGCCCAGGCCGATGACGCCATCCGCGCCCTCGTGGAGACCAGCGGCATCCCTTACGTGCCGATGAGCATGGCCAAGGGCCTCCTGCCCGACACCCACCCGCTCTCGGCCGGCGCGGCGCGCTCGACGGCGCTGAAGGACTCGGACGTGGTGCTGCTGGTCGGCGCCCGGCTGAACTGGCTGCTGTCGCACGGCAAGGGCAAGAGCTGGGGCGAGCCGGGCTCGACCAAGTTCATCCAGATCGACATCGAGCCCCGCGAGATGGACTCGAACGTCGAGATCGTGGCGCCCGTCGTCGGCGACATCGCCTCCTGCGTGCAGGCGCTGCTCGACGGCATGGGCCAGGGCTGGCAGCAGCCCCCGTCCGACTGGATCGAGACGCTCAAGACCAAGCGCGAGGCGAACGTCGCCAAGATGGCGCCGAAGCTCATGAGCAACGCCTCGCCCATGAACTTCCACGCCGCGCTCGGTGCGCTGCGCACCATCGTCAAGGAGCGGCCGGACGCGATCCTCGTCAACGAGGGCGCCAACACCCTCGACCTCGCCCGCGGCATCATCGACATGTACCAGCCGCGCAAGCGCCTGGACGTCGGCACCTGGGGCATCATGGGCATCGGCATGGGCTTCGCCGTCGCGGCCGCCGTCGAGACCGGCAAGCCGGTCCTCTGCGTCGAGGGCGACAGCGCCTTCGGCTTCTCCGGCATGGAGGTCGAGACGATCTGCCGGTACGGCCTGCCGGTCTGCATCGTGGTGTTCAACAACAACGGCATCTACCGCGGCACCGACACCGATCCGACCGGCCGCGACCCGGCCACCACGGTGTTCGTGCCGGATTCCCGCTACGACAAGATGATGGAGGCCTTCGGCGGCGTCGGCTACCACGTCACCACGCCGGACGAGCTGACCCGCGCGGTCAACGAGGCGATGAACTCGGGCCGCCCGGCCCTCGTCAACGCCGTCATCGACCCGGCGGCCGGCAGCGAGAGCGGCAACATCGGCAGCCTCAACCCGCAGAGCGGGATCAAGAAGAAGAAGTGAGGGCGAGACCCTCGCGAGATCTCTGATCCCACACCATCGAAGCCGGGCTCGCGTGTCGAGCCCGGCTCTTTGCCTTGACGAGAACGGCGTCGCGGATCCGCGCGGGACGGTGTTCCGCTGAAGCTCCCGGCCTCCGGGAGACCTTCTTCGCACCGTCATCGCGAGCGAAGCGAAGCGGCCCGGGGCGGCGCGGTCCAGTTCCGCGCGGAGCGCGGGGATGGCTTCGCCGCGCCCGCAGTGACGGCGCCGGATCCGTCATCCGTTCGGTGACGGTGCATCCATGATCGACCCCGACCTCGCCGGCCGCCTGCACTTCCGCCACCGGCTCCCGACCGAGGAGCCCCTCCCCCCGGGCCGGCACGACCTCGGCCTCTTCGCCGAGCGCGACGCGGTGCTGGTGATCCCCGAGGGCCTCGATCCGCGCCGGCCCTGCCCGCTCGTGGTGCTGTTCCACGGCGGCGGCGGCAGCGCCGAGCGCATCCTGCCGATGCTGGAGGCGCACGCCCGGACCGAGCGCTTCCTGCTCCTCGTGCCGCAATCCCTGTTCCCGACCTGGGATATCGTCATCGCCGGCCACGGGCCCGACCGGGAGCGCGTCGCGGCGGCGCTGGGTCACGTCGCCGACCGGTTCCTGCTCGATCCGCAGCGGCTCTGCTTCGCCGGCCATTCCGACGGCGGCAGCTACACGCTCTCGTCGGGGCTCGCGAACGGCGACGTGGCGAGCCACCTGATCGTCTCGTCGGCGGGGTTCCTGTCGGTGCACCTGCAGGTCGGCGCGCCGCGCATCTTCCTGTCGCACGGGACCCAGGACGAGCAGATCCCGATCGACCGGAGCGCCCGGGTCCACGTGCCGGCCCTGCGCGAGGCCGGCTATCCCGTGACCTACGTCGAATATGACGGACCGCACGCCCACCAGCCGGCCGTGGTGGCGCAGGCGGTCAGGTTCTTCCTGGCGGATCCGGCCGCCGGGCGCTGAGGGTCAGGCCAGCGCGGCCCGGGCCGGCGCGCGGGCGCGGATCGGCGCCTCGGGCGCGTCGGCCTCGGACAGGAGCGCCGGGATCAGGTCGGTCTGCGAGACGATTCCGACCAAGCGGCCGTCGTCGTCGACCACCGGCAGGTGGTGAAGCCCCGCCTCCGACATCCGCGGCACGAGGGCGGCCACGGGCGTGTCGGGACCGACCGGCTCGACCGCGCTCATGATGTCGGCCGCGCAGCCGTGGGGCGCGCGGCCGCGCTCGGCGGTGAGGCGCAGGCGGCGGCCGAGACCGAGGCGCGGCCCGCTCCGGTCCCAGGCGGCCTTGTCGAGCAGGTCGGTCTGCGTGACGATGCCGAGGACGCGCGCGCCCTCGTCGGTGACCGGAAGCGCCTTGATGCGGTGACGGCGCAGCAGCCGCATGGCCTCGGAGAGCGGCGCGTCCGGCGCCACCGCGATCACGTCGCGCGACATGATCGCCGCGCAGGTGATCGGGCCCGAGCGGCGGCCGTAGACCCGCATCTGCACGCGCCGCAGGATCTGCTCCAGGTCGCCCCGATCGACGTCCAGGAGCTGGTCGAAATCCTCCAGCGCGGCGTCGAGGTCCGAGGCCCGGAAGCCGACCCGGGCGTCCGAGGGCGGATCCGCCGTCCGGGGCCCGGCCGGGCGCAGGTGCGGGTAGGCGCGCCCGGTGAGGTTGTTGAACAGCAGGGCGGTGGTCAGCAGCAGCAGCGAGTTGACCGCCACCGGCCACAGCACGAAGCCGTAGCCCAGCTCCCGGATCGCCGGGCCGCCGAGCACCGCCGTCAGCGCCACGGCCCCGCTCGGCGGGTGCAGGCAGCGCAGGGCCATCATCAGCGCGATCGCGACCCCGATGGCGCAGGACGCCGCCACGAACGGGTCGCCGATCCAGGCCGCCGCCGTGACACCGACGAGCGCCGCCACGATGTTGCCGCCGAGGATCGACCAGGGCTGCGCCAGAGGGCTCGCCGGCACCGCGAAGAGCAGCACCGCCGAGGCGCCCATCGGGGCGATCAGCACCGGCAGGGCCTCGGCCGGGACGGAGACCCGGCAGACGAAGCCGGTCGCCAAGATGCCCACGAGGGCACCGGCCGCCGAGCGCAGGCGCTCGCGCTTGCTGACCGGGGTCAGCTCCGGCAGGAAACGGCTGAGGAATGCGCGCATCGGATCCGGGGCTCGCACGTGAAAAGGACGGCGCCCCGGGGAGCGCCGTCCTGTCTCAGGGTCGCTGAGGTCGGGCGGTCCTTATCAGACCGCGCGGGCCTCGTGCATCGCCCGGATCTGCTCCTGGGTGTAACCCAGGTCTGCGAGCACCTCATCGGTGTGCTCGCCGAGCAGCGGCGACGCCTTCACCTCGACCTGCATGTCGGAGAACTTGATCGGGCTTCCGACGGTCAGGTACTTGCCGAGCTTCGGGTGCGCCACCTCGACGACGGTGCCGCTCTCCCGCAGGGACTTGTCCTCGGCGATCTCCTTCATCGACAGCACCGGCGCGCAGGGGATGTCGTAGGTGCGCAGGATGTCGACCGCCTCGAACTTGGTCTTGTCGGCGAGCCACTCCTCGATCGTCTTGAAGATGTCGAAGATCTTGTCCTGGCGGGCCCGCGGCGTGTTGTAGCCCGGGTCGGTGATCCACTCCTCCTTGCCGAGCGCCTTGCAGATCGGCGCCCAGGCGTGGCCCTGGATCGTGAAGTAGATGTAGGCGTTCGGGTCGGTCTCCCAGCCCTTGCACTTCAGCACCCAGCCCGGCTGGCCGCCGCCGCCCGCGTTGCCGCCGCGCGGCACCACGTCGGAGAACTCGCCGTGGGGGTACTGCGGGTACTCCTCGAGGTAGCCGAGCGCGTCGAGGCGCTGCTGGTCGCGCAGCTTCACGCGGCAGAGGTTGATCACCGAGTCCTGCATCGACACGGCGACCTTCTGGCCCTTGCCGGTCTTGTTCTTCTGGTGGAGCGCCGTGAGGATGCCGATGGCGAGGTGCATGCCGGTGTTGGAGTCACCGAGCGCGGCGGCGCTGACGGTGGGCGGCCCGTCCCAAAAACCCGTGGTCGAGGCGGCACCGCCCGCGCACTGGGCGACGTTCTCGTAGACCTTCAGGTCCTCGTAGTGGTGGCCGTCCGAGAAGCCCTTCACCGAGGCGAGGATCATGCCCGGGTTCAGCTCCTGGATGCGGGCCCAGGAGAAGCCCATCCGGTCGAGGGCGCCGGGGCCGAAGTTCTCGACCATGACGTCGGAGTCCTGGATGAGCTTCTCGAGGACTTCCTTGCCGGCGTGGGTCTTGGTGTCGAGGGTGAGCGAGCGCTTGTTGGAGTTCAGCATCGTGAAGTAGAGCGCGTCCGCGTCCTCGACGTGGCGCAGCTGCGTGCGGGTCACGTCGCCGGCGCCGGGGCGCTCGACCTTGATCACGTCGGCGCCGAACCAGGCGAGGAGCTGCGTGCAGGCCGGGCCGGCCTGGACGTGGGTGAAGTCGATGATCTTGATGCCTTCCAGCGGCTTGCTCATTGGGCGTTCTCCCTGTGCGGTTCGGTGATCGGGTCCTTCGGATCGTCCGGCGGGCTCAAGGCGCCCGACGGGCCGGATCCGAGGAAGCTTCGAGTTCGGCGACGCGCTGGCGCAGGCGCTTCTCCTCGGCCCAGCGCTCGGTCTCGTCGCGGATCACGGCGACGATCCCGGTCACCCGGTCGGAGGTGTCCCGCACCATCCCCACCGTGAAGGCGATGGAGAGCTGGCGGCCGTCCTTGTGGAGCGCCGGCACCCTCAGGGTCTCTGCCCCGTAGCGGGTGACGCCGGTGCGCATGGTCTTGGCGTAGCCGTCCCAGTGGCGGCGTCGGTGCCGCTCGGGTGTGATCAGATCGAGGGTCTGGCCCAGAGCCTCGGCGGCGGTGAAGCCGAAGATGCGCTCCGCGGCCGGGTTCCAGACCGTGATGGCGCCGTCCGGATCGGACACCACCACCGCGTCGCCGATCGCCTCGGCCAGACCGTGGATTTCGAGGGAACCGGGCGCGGCCAGGGTCGGCCCGGTCGCCGTCATGGGCGCCACCCGGTCGGCGGCGCGGATGAGAGGTGGATCGCGGCAGTCCGGCGCCTTGTCATGGGGCGGCCCTTCCTGAACGTCACGCGCGGAAACGGCGGTAAAATTCCGGTCCCGCATCCTTGAAGGGCTGTCACCCGCCCTCTTCGGTTGGTATTTGGTATGCCAAATGGAGAATGGCGTCAACCGACGGGGTGACAGGTGGCACTTTTCTTCAAGCGACCGGTGGAGCTTTCCGGGCGAAGCCGTCTGCCGACGCGCGCCGTTCGACCGCCGCCGCGCGACGCGGCAAGGCGCTCATGTCCTTCTCAGATTTGCCGCTTTCGGCGAGCAGGACTCCGCCCGTCAGGCAGCTCGGACCGGCGGTTCGGCACACCGCCCGGGAGACCATTTCGGTGATCCGTTTCGAGAAAGTCAGCAAGGTCTACCGGACGGAAGGCCACCGGCGGACCATCCTGGAACAGGTGTCGTTCACCCTGAAGCCGGGCGTGTCCTACGGCATCCTCGGCATCAACGGCGCCGGAAAATCCACCACGATGCGGCTGATCGCCGGCACCGAGGACGCGACGCGCGGCCGGATCCACCGCGGCCTCAGGGTCTCGTGGCCCCTCGGCTTCGCCGGCGGCTTCCATCCCAAGATGACCGGGCGCGACAACGTCACCTTCGTGGCGCGCATCTACGGCGAGGACCCACGCAAGGTGCTCGATTTCGTCGAGGACTTCTCGGAACTCGGAAGCTACCTCGACGTGCCGATCTACACGTACTCGTCGGGCATGGGCGCGCGGCTCGCCTTCGGCATGAGCATGGCGATCCCGTTCGACTGCTACCTGATCGACGAGATCACCTCGGTCGGCGACGCGCGGTTCTCGAAGCGCTGCGACGAGGTCTTCTCGCAGCGCCGGAAGAACGCCGACATCATCATGGTCTCGCACTCCATGGAGACCATCCGGCAGTGGTGCACGCAGGGGTTGGTCCTGCTGAACGGTCGCGCGATCATCTACGAGGACGTGAACGACGCCATCGAGGTGTACCGGCGCCTCAACGCCTGACCGGGCCGGCGGCGGCCGGACCGCGACGACATGCTTTTGCCGCCTCGCCGTGCGAGAGACGGTCGCGGCGCCGGGTGCGGCGCGCGCGGGATCCCGGTAACGGGTCGACCTTCGAGGCCGGGGAGGCCGGGAATCAGACCATGAACATGGAGATCCGGAAGGCCGAGGGGCAGCCGGTCACGCCCGCGGACCGCCAGCAGGCGGTGAGCGAGTCGCTGCGGCAGATCGCGCGCATGTCGCGCTTCGCCGACCGCAAGAAGGGCATCCGGTCCTTTCAGGCCGACGCCAAGAACGATCCCTGGATCCCGATCCTGTTCGTCGTCTGCTTCCTGCTGCCGACGCTCGCCGGGGCGGCCTATTACGGCCTGATCGCCTCGGACCGCTACGTCAGCGAGGCGCGATTCGCGATCCGGCCGGCCATCGGCTCCGCCGAGAAGACGTCCTCGGAGACCGGCGGGACGAATTCCGGCATGGCGAACCAGATGGTGGCGCAGGACACGCTGATCACGCGCGAGTTCATCCTCAGCCGTCCGATGCTGGAGCTCCTCGAGGCGCAGCTTCCGCTGCGCCAGTGGTTCAGCAGCGAGTCCATCGACTATTTCTCGCGGTTCGATCCGGAGAAGCCGATCGAGAAGTTCGTCCGCTACTGGAAGCGGCGCGTCGGCGTCGAGGTCGAGGCCGGATCCGGCATCTTGTCGGTGGAGGTCGAGGCCTTCGATCCCCAGGAATCCCTCGCCATCGCCAAGGCCATCATGAAGGAGGCCGAGCGCAAGGTGAACGACCTCAGCGTCAAGTCGCGCGAGGATGCCGTCGCCGAGAGCACGCGGGAGCTGCGGCTCGCCGAGGAGCGCATGACCAAGATCCGCCTCGCGACGCGCGACCTGCGCAACCGCGAGGGCGTGCTCGACGCGCAGAAGACGAACGACATCAACGTCAAGATGATCGCCGAGATGCGGGCCTCGCGGATCAACCTCGCGCTCCAGCTCGCGATCGGGCAGCGGGACCTCGGTCCCGACGCGCGCCGGATCATCGACATCAAGCAGCAGATGAAGGACCTCGACGACAACATCGCCCGGATCGAGCGGCAATCCGCCAGCCAGGATCCGGAGCAGAAGCGCCTGCTCTCCGACGCGTTGACCAAGTTCGAGGTCCTGGAGAACGACCGCAAGAACGCCGAGAAGTACTATCAGCAGGTGCTGACCGCCCACGAGCGCGCGCGCATCATCGCGGCCCGGCAGATCGAGTTCTTCAGCCCGATCGTCGAGCCGGTGAAGGCCGAATCCTCCACCGAACCGCGGCGGCTCCTGATGATCGCGTTGATCACCGCGGGCGCCGGCGTCCTGTTCGGCGCCGCGATGTTCGCCCGGAAGATGATGACCTGACGCGCGTCCCGCCGGGTTCGCCCGGGACGGTCCGATATCTTCAGCGGCCGGCCCCGGTGCCCCGGTCATCCGCCGCCGGGCCGATGGTGCCGCCTGTCCAGCCCTGGGCGCGCCAGCCCTCGGCGCGCTGGTCGAGATCGATCGACCCCGCCTGGTCGAGAATGGACAGGACGCGCTCGGCCCGGGACTCGTCGGCGCGCACCGTCACCAGGGTACCGCCGCGACGCACGCCCTCGGCGTAGGTCTCGGCCTCGTCGGCGCTGAGGCCCGCCGCGGTCAGACCGCCGATCAGGCCGCCGGCCGCGGCGCCCACGCCGGCGCCCGTCACGGTGGCGACGAGCCAGCCCGCCGCCGCCACCGGCCCGAGCCCCGGGATCGCCAGGAGGCCCAGCCCAGCGAGCAGGCCGGCGCCGCCGCCCAGGACCGTGCCGACCGTGGCTCCGGTGCCGGCGGAATCCGCCGCGTCCACCGGTCGGGGAACGGCGGTCCCGGGCGCCCGCGGCGGAACCGCGGGCTCGTTGCGATTCGCGATGATGCTGATGTCCGCGTGGGGGATGCCGGCGGCCTCCAGCCGGTCCACCGCCCCCGCGGCGGCGTCGTAATCGTCGAACAGGGCGGTCAGGGCGCGCAGGGCCATCGAGCTCTCCCGGTATGTCCGGGCCCGGGCCCGGAGACGTGGCGGCGGCGCGGGCGGCCCGGACGCGGGCGCGGTCGGATGCCGGATCGACGCTCTCGCCGACCGATCAAGCGATCGCGGCGGCCCGGGTTCCCGCGAGCGCCGGCCCCATCTTAACGCCGCGCTAACCATCCGCTCGGCAGATCTTGCCGGGTACGTCCCGGGCCTGTCCCGGGCGAACGGCAGCGGATGGCAGCGATGGCAGAGACGGCGAGCGCGCCGGCACAGACAGGAGCGGCGGCCGTCCTCGGCCAGCTCGCGCTGCCGACGCGCGGCGATCTCCAGGCGCTGTCGAAGCGGTCGGACCTGCTGTTCGCGACCGGCGTGCTGGGGATCCTGGCGGTCCTCATCTTCCCGTTGCCGGCGATCCTGCTCGACCTGCTGCTGGCAGTGTCGATCATCCTGTCGGTCCTGATCATGATGACCGGCCTGTCGATCGACAACCCGCTGGAATTCACCGTCTTCCCGACGCTGCTGCTCATCGCCACGATGTTGCGGCTCGCCCTCAACCTCGCCTCGACGCGCCTGATCCTCGGGCACGGGCACGAGGGCACGGCGGCGGCCGGGCACGTCATCGAGGCCTTCGGCCACTTCGTGATGGGCGGCAACTTCGTCATCGGGATCATCGTGTTCGCGATCCTGATCATCGTGAACTTCGTGGTGATCACGAAGGGCTCGGGCCGCATCGCCGAGGTCGCGGCCCGCTTCACCCTCGACGCGATGCCCGGCAAGCAGATGGCCATCGACGCCGACCTGTCGGCCGGCCTGATCGACGAGAAGACCGCGAAGGCGCGGCGCGCGGCGCTCGAGGAAGAATCCTCCTTCTTCGGCGCCATGGACGGTGCCTCGAAGTTCGTGCGCGGCGACGCGGTGGCGGCCCTGCTGATCACCTTCATCAACGTGGTCGGCGGCATCATCATCGGGGTGGCGCAGCAGGGCCTGAGCTTCGGCGAGGCCGCCAAGAGCTACACCCTGCTGACCATCGGCGACGGCCTCGCGAGCCAGGTCCCGGCGCTGATCGTGTCGACGGCGGCGGGCCTGCTGGTCTCGAAGGCCGGCGTGCGCGGCGCCGCCGACAAGGCGCTCGGCAAGCAGCTCGCGCACTATCCCAAGGCGCTGGGCATGTCGGCCGCGGTGATGCTGCTGATCGCCCTCCTGCCCGGCATGCCGATGCTGCCCTTCGTCCTGCTGGGCGGCGGGGCCGGCTACGCGGCGTGGCGCATCAACAAGACCGCCAAGCTCGCGCCGCCGCTCGACGCCCTGGGCGCCCCGATGGATGCGGCCGCGGTCGCCGCGGCGAGCGCCGCCAAGGAGGAGACGGTCACCGACCTGCTGAAGCTCGACGACCTCAAGCTCGAGATGGGCTACGCGCTCCTCGCCCTGGTCAACGGCGAGGGCCAGGACCGGCTCACCGACCAGATCAAGGCCCTGCGCCGCCAGCTCGCCGCGGAACTCGGCTTCGTGATGCCGTCGGTGCGCATCCTCGACAACGTCCAGCTCGACGCCAACGCCTACGTGGTGCGGGTCAAGGAGATTGAGGCGGGCACCGGCCGGATCTTCCCGGGCCAGTTCATGGCGATGGATCCGATGGGCGGTCAGGTCCAGCTGCCCGGACAGCACATGCTGGAGCCGACCTTCGGCCTGCCGGCAACCTGGATCGACGCGGCCCTGCGCGACCAAGCGCAGCTCAAGGGCTACACGGTGGTCGATGCCGCCACCGTCGTGTCGACGCACCTGACCGAGATCATCAAGGCCCACGTCTCCGAGCTCCTCAACCACGTCGAGGTCTCGAAGCTGCTGCGCGAGCTGCCCAAGGAGCACGCCGAGCTGCTCAAGGAGATCGTGCCGGCGCAGATCTCCACCACCGGCATCCAGCGCGTGCTGCAGTTCATGCTCGCCGAGCGGGTCTCGATCCGCGATCTCGGGGCGATCGTGGAGGCGATCGCCGAGGTGGCGGGCGCGGTGAAGAACCCCCGCGACGTGGTCGAGCACGTCCGGGCGCGCCTCGGCCGGCAGATCTGCGCACAGTACCAAGACCCGAACGGCATGCTGCCGATCATCACCCTGTCGCCGGCCTGGGAGCAGGCGTTCATGGAGTCGATCGTCGGCGAGCGCGAGGAGCGCTACCTCGCGATGCAGCCCTCGAAGCTCAGCGAGTTCGTCAACACCGTGCGCGACCGCTTCGAGACGGCGGCGCGCCAGGGCGAGATGCCGGTGCTCGTCACCTCCGCCCAGACGCGGCCCTTCGTGCGCTCGATCATCGAGCGCTTCCGCCGCGAGACGCCGGTGATGAGCCAGGCGGAGATCCACCCGCGGGCGCGGCTGCGGACGGTGAACTCGATCTGAGGACCCAGGGGCCGCGACACCGGCGTGGGCAGACTCGTGCCGGCGCACGGGCCGAGGGAGCAATCACGGGATCGGCGCGCGCCGCGCGCAGACGAAGCGCGCGGCGCGCGCCGATCCCGGGTTTCGCGGTGTGGCGCGCGGGGGCCGAGGCGGCGGCGTCACCCCCGCGTCGAGACGGCGGTTAGCCCCTCAGATCGCTTTCTGCTTGAGCTCCCGCTCCAACTCGTGCGCGTCGAGACCGGGAACGACGACGGGCGGTTCCGGCACGGCGGCCGCCTTGGGCCCGTGCGCGGCCGAGCCGATCGCCGCGGCCAGCCGCGAGCGCTCGAAGGCGATCACCACGATCACCGAGACCAGGGCCGGGAGCCAGAAGTAGAAGATCCGGAAGATGATCACCGCCGCGATGATCGCGTCCTTCTGAGCCTCATCGGTGATGTGCATCGCGGTGATGAACACGATCTCGAACACGCCGAGGCCGCCCGGCGCGTGCGAGGCCAGCGCCACCGAGAAGGAGGCCAGGAAGATCGCCAGGACCGGGATGAAGCCCGGGTTCATCGCCTCCGGCAGGGCGAAGTAGATGATGCCCGCCGCGCCCAGGAGCTCCAGCGGCGCCGCGAGCAGCTGGCGCCCCATGATGCCGGGCCGGGGATATTCGAGCTTGAACGACCGGATGTGCAGCGGCCGCAGGTGCAGGATCGAGCCGATCACGTACAGGCCGACGAAGCCCAGCATGCCGATGCCGACGATCAGCGCGGTCTTGGAATCGGTGAGGAAGCCCGGGAGCTTGCCCTCGAGGCGCGTCAGCAGGTTCGGATCGACCACCAGCGTGAAGCCGCCGAGGAGGACGGTCCCGAGGAAGAACGTGAACGAGCAGAGCGCCACCAACACGGCGACCTGCGCCGCCGTCAGGCCCTTGGCCGTGTAGGCCCGGTAGCGGACTAGGGCGCCCGAGAAGACCGAGGCGCCGATATTGTGCGAGAGCGCGTAGGTCGTGAACGAGCAGAGCGAGACGAAGAGCCACGAGATGTGGCGCACGCCCAGATGCAGCAGGGCGATCCGGTCGTACCAGGCGAGCGCCGCGTAGGCGACCAGGGTCGACAGGGCCGCCAGCAGGATCCGGTGGGGCGGGATCGCGAGGATCGCGGCCCAGATCGCCGCGAGCGAGGTCGTCTTCAATTCTTGGTAGAGGAAGTAGCCCGATATCACGACGGCCGCGAGGCCGATCAAGGGCCAGATGAACTCGCTGATCTTCTTCATGAACACCGACGCCCTGGGGAGAGCCCCTGATGCGCCGGCACGCGACGCGCTGCAAGCGGCATGGCGCCGCCGCGATCCCCCTTGTCAGGTGATCGTGACGGTTTCGTGCCGCGGAAGCCGGCCGAGCGGTCCGACGGGCCGCGTCAGCCCCGGGCGCGGTTGAGGCCGATCCCGTCCATGGCGGCCTGATCGCGGGCCGATTCGGCAGCGCGCTCGGCGGTCCGCTCGCGGTCGTTCAGGATCTCGACCTTCTTGAGCTCCTCGAACGCCTCGCCCAGCTCGGCCTTCGCCTCGGCGAGCTGACCCTCGAGCGCCTGGGCGGACTGGATCATGTTGTCCCGGCGCGTCGCCGCGGCCCGGGCGTAGGTCGGGTAGGCGAAGTGACCGACGTCCGTGATTCCGGCCCGGGCCTCCTCGACGGCGACCTCGCGATCGAGCTCCACCGCCATGCGCTGGAAGTCGGCCATCATCATCTCGATCTGGGTCACGCGCCGGCGCTTCTCGTCGACCTGGAAGCGGCGCAGGCGGATCAGCGTGTCACGCGATTTCATCAGGACGCTCACTCCACGCAACGCTTGAGGCCGCACCCGGGATCGTGCCCGGACCGAGCCTGTGTGCGAGCCTGCCCACGGCAGACCCGCCCGGATCCCCCACGTGCACCATGATCGCGCCGAAGCGTTAACGCCCCGGCCCATGGTGCCTAGGCCCTGCCGACGATCTCGGTGAGCCGTGCGTAACCATCGCCGATGGACGTTGCTTCTTCCTTACCCTGCCCCAGAAAAGCCTCAAGATCGGGCATGAGCGCGACCGCCTCGTCGACCTCCTGGGAGGAGCCCGCCCGGTAGGCGCCGAGCCGGATCAGCTCCTCCATGTCGGCGTAGGTCGACAGCAGCCGCCGCGCCCGCCGTACGACCGGGAGGTAGGCCGGGTCGCAGGAGCGCGGCATGGTGCGCGAGACCGAGCGCAGAACGTTGATCGCCGGGTAGCGCCCGCGCTCCGCGATGGCGCGCTCCATGACGATGTGACCGTCGAGGATGCCCCGCACCGCGTCGGCCACGGGCTCGTTGTGGTCGTCGCCCTCGACCAGGACGGTGAACAGGGCCGAGATCGTGCCCTGCCCCACCCCGGGACCGGCGCGCTCGAGCAGGCGCGGCAGCTCCGAGAAGACGGTCGGCGTGTAGCCCTTGGCGGTGGGCGGCTCGCCGGCGGCGAGGCCGATATCGCGCTGGGCCATGGCGAAGCGCGTGATCGAGTCGATCATGCACAGGACCTTGGCGCCCTGATCGCGGAAGTGCTCGGCGACCGACAGGGTCACGTAGGCCGCGTTCCGGCGCATCAGGGCCGGCTCGTCGGAGGTCGCCACCACGACCACCGAGCGCGCGAGCCCCGCGGCGCCCAGATCGTCTTGGAGGAATTCCTGCACCTCGCGGCCGCGCTCGCCCACGAGGCCGATCACCGCCACATCGGCGGCCGTGTAGCGGGCCAGCATCGACAGCAACACGGACTTGCCGACGCCGGACCCGGCGAAGATGCCCATCCGCTGGCCCGCGCACATGGTCAGGAAGGTGTTGATGCACCGGACGCCCAGATCGAGCGGTCCGCCGACGCGTGTGCGGGCATGGGCGGGGGGCGGGTCCGCGCGCAGGGGGTAGACGTCTGGCCCCTGCACAAGGGGGCCCAGCCCGTCGACCGGCCGCCCGAGGGCGTCGATCACCCGGCCGAGCCAAGCGCCGGAGGGCCGGATCGCGCCGGCCGATTCGTCGCGGACATAGGCGGGGCATCCGCGCCGCACCCCCTCGAGCGAGCCGAACGGCATCGCGAGCGCCCGATCGCCCTGGAACCCGATGACCTCGCAGGGCACCAG
Source organism: Methylobacterium sp. yr668 (assembly GCF_900116245.1). Classification (NCBI taxonomy): domain Bacteria; kingdom Pseudomonadati; phylum Pseudomonadota; class Alphaproteobacteria; order Hyphomicrobiales; family Methylobacteriaceae; genus Methylobacterium; species Methylobacterium sp. yr668. The sequence goes on from NZ_FOZY01000003.1 coordinate 85,968, forward strand.
CCCGTGGCCGTTAGCACCCTCGACGTCGACCCGGCCACCGAGTCGCATCGCGGCCACAGGTCCGGCGACCTCCACCAGCAGGCCGCGGATCGCCACGACCCGCCCGAACGTCTCCAGCACCTCGATCCGCTCGAGGGCGGCCTGCGCCGACGCGAGCGAAGCAACGGATCTTGCCGGATCCTGTGTCATCGGCCTGGCTCTCAACGCTTCGTTTACCGGCCTCCTTAACACTGCGGGTCACGGGCTCGTAGCGGCTCGATCCGGGTCGCGACCACAATCGCGCCCGACGAAGTCGTACCGGTGTGTCCGACGGACAACACCGGGGATCGAACCGTTGCGCAGGAAGTACTTACGCCGAAGGGGGCGAGCGGCCTGGACGGGGGCGGATCGGAATCGGGGCCGAGGGCGAGGCCGGAGGAACGGTGTTTCTCCTGTCAAGCTCGCGGAACTTCGAACGAGACGCTTGCGGGCAGGAATCAGGTTTTGTTAACGATTAATCCATAGCGTTCCACGTCAAGAGCGACGGAGCGCCCGTCCACAGGCCGGTGGCGGGCGAAGGCTGGGACGTGTCTGCGCGCTGATGCGGCCGGCGGGGCTGGGGACCGACGATGCGGGTACTTTTGATCGAGGACGACAGCGCGACCGCGCAGAGCATCGAGCTGATGCTCAAGTCCGAGAACTTCAACACCTACACCACCGACCTCGGGGAAGAGGGTGTCGATCTCGGTAAGCTGTACGATTACGACATCATCCTCCTCGATCTGAACCTGCCCGACATGTCGGGCTACGAGGTGCTCCGCTCGCTGCGGGTGGCGAAGGTGAAGACCCCGATCCTGATCCTCTCCGGCATGGCCGGCATCGAGGACAAGGTGAAGGGCCTCGGCTTCGGCGCCGACGACTACCTCACCAAGCCGTTCCACAAGGACGAGCTGGTGGCGCGCATCCACGCCATCGTGCGCCGCTCGAAGGGCCACGCCCAGTCGGTCATCACCACCGGCGACCTGATCGTGAACCTCGATCAGAAGACCGTCGAGGTCGGCGGCGCCCGGGTGCACCTCACCGGCAAGGAGTACCAGATGCTGGAACTCCTCTCGCTCCGGAAGGGCACGACGCTCACCAAGGAGATGTTCCTGAACCATCTCTACGGCGGCATGGACGAGCCGGAGCTGAAGATCATCGACGTCTTCATCTGCAAGCTGCGCAAGAAGCTCGCCAACGCCAGCCAGGGCAAGAACTACATCGAGACCGTCTGGGGCCGCGGCTACGTGCTGCGCGAGCCGATGGACGGCGAGGAGCGCATGGCGGTCTGATCCGCCGGTCGCACCGTCTCCTGAAAAACCCCGCGCGGTCCGGCCGCGCGGGGTTTTCGCGTTCCGGCGATATCCGCAGCCCTCACCGCGTCCCGGTGGCCGAGAAGACCTGCGCGGCGGGCGCGATCACCACGTAGCCGCCGCAGGGCGCGGCCCGGCTGATCACCGCGCTGGCCACGCCCCAGATGTAGGTGCCGCGGCGATCCTGCGCGACGACCGGGCCGCCGGAATCGCCGAAGCAGACCCGGGCACCGTTGGCCCGCGCGATGGTCAGCCCGGTGCTGCTCGCCGCCACCGGCGTCAGCGTGGCGGTGCGCAGGCGCCCGACGGTCCGACCGGAGAGGCCGGCGCCGGCGATGCGCAGGCTCTTGGGGACCCGGCCGGGATCCGCCGCCAGCGGCACCGGCCGCCGGTCGCGCACCGGCTCGGTCAGGCGCAGGACCGCGAGGTCGAGGGAGAGGTCGGAGAGGCTGACGCCCGACGCCTCGTTCGGCAGCATCTCCCCCGGATCGGGACTGTAGCGGGCGGCGACACGCGCCCCGTAGACCGGCCGCGCCGGCTCGCTGCCCCGGAAGAACACGACCAGCGCGCCGAGCGGATCGCCGTTCACGCAATGGGCCGCGGTGAGCACGAGATCCGGCGCGATGAGCACGCCGGTGCAGCGGGTCAGCTTCAGCGCCTCCTCGGGCTGGGTGATCGTGCCGATCGCCACGGTGGCCTGCGCCAGGGCATCCCGGCCAGCGGCCGAGCCGCCGTCGATCGCGGCGGCCGGGCCCGACAGGCCCAGACCGAGGGTGAGCGCCGTCGCGGCGGCGCCGCGTCGCGCCCCGATGGTCCGGAAGGTCGTCCCGAAGCTGGTCCCGAAGCTGATCACGTGCTGCTCATCTCCGCCGCGAGCCCCCGGACCACAGATGCCGCACGCGCGGCGCCGCGCAAGCCGGCGCGAGGACGCGGCCGCCGTCACGTCCGTGTCATCGGCGGCCGGCTCGGCGATCAGCGCGCCACCGTCCAAGTCGTGGTGCCGTCCTTGTTGTCCTTCACGGCGACGCCCATCGCCGCGAGGGCGTCGCGCGCCCGGTCCGAGGCGGGCCAGTCCTTGGCGGCCCGCGCCGCCCGGCGCTCGGCGATCAGCGCCTCGACCGCCGCGACGTCGACCCCGGACGCCGCGACCTGATCCTGCTCGCGGTCGCTGCGGGTGCGCGCGAGGAAGCCCAGCAGGTTCGCGCCGGCGCGGAGCGCCCCGGGCTGCGCCTCCGCACCGCTCCCGAGCCGGTGCAGCTCGTTGATCGCGGCCGGCGTGTTGAGGTCGTCGCAGAGCGCCTCGACGACCCCGGCGGGGATGTCGGGCGCGGCGGGCGCGTCCCCGGCGGCGTTGTACCAGCGGTCGAGCACGCGGGCCGATTCCTCGAGGCCGCGCAGGGTCCAGTCGATCGGCTGCCGGTACTGGGTCTTGAGCATGGTGAGGCGCACGACCTCGCCCGGCCAGTCCTTCAGCACGTCGCGGATGGTGATGAAGTTGCCGAGCGACTTCGACATCTTCTCCCCCTCCACCTGGAGGAAGCCGTTGTGCAGCCAGACGTTGGCCATCACCGGCGTGCCGAAGCAGCAGCGGGACTGCGCCACCTCGTTCTCGTGGTGCGGGAAGATCAGGTCGATGCCGCCCGCGTGGATGTCGAAGGTCCGGCCGAGATGCTTGGCCGACATGGCCGAGCATTCGATGTGCCAGCCCGGGCGGCCGGCGGCGGCGATGCCGGCCGGCGACGGCCAGGACGGCTCGCCGGGCTTCGCCGGCTTCCACAGGACGAAGTCGAGGGGCGAGCGCTTGTAGGGGGCGACCTCGACCCGGGCCCCCGCCTCCATCTCGTCGAGGGGCCGCTTCGACAGGCCGCCGTAATCCGGCATCGAGGGGACGTCGAACAGCACGTGGTCCTCCGCCACATAGGCGTGGCCGGCCCGGACCAGCGCCTCGATCATCGTCACCATCTCGGCGATGTGGTCGGTGGCGCGGGGCTCGACGAAGCGGGCTCGCGCGCCCGGCACGTTCACGTCTTCCGGCATGAGCACGCCGAGGTCACGCACGTCGCGGTGGAACTGCGCCAGCGTCCCGTCGGTGAGTTCGCGGATGGTGATGCCGCGCTCTGCCGCCCGGGCGTTGATCTTGTCGTCCACGTCCGTGACGTTGCGCGCGTAGGTGACGTGCTCCGGCCCGTAGAGGTGGCGCAGCAGGCGGAACAGCAGGTCGAAGACGATGATCGGCCGAGCGTTGCCGATATGGGCGGCGTCGTAGACCGTCGGGCCGCAGGCGTAGACGCGGACATGCTGCGGGTCGATCGGCGCGAACGCCTCCTTGGCGCCGGTGAGCGTGTTGTAGAGCCGCAACATCGGCGCCATGAAACCCATCCCTTCTCCGGCGCCGGGGATGACATCCGGCCCGGAGCCGTGGCCGGAAATCCGGCCCTGTCTTCAACGACCTGAGGGCCCCGCGCGGCGAAGAGCGGCCGAAACGTGGCGGATCGGCCAGCCCCGGCACGGCACCCTGTTGCATCGCGGCGACGGCGCGGCCCGCGCGATGGGGCTAACCCAAAAGCGTGAGGAATTCGAGATGGCCTGCGCGCCATGCGGGTAAGGCTTCCTTAACCGCGCCGTCGGACCGTCCGGGCCACGATCCTCACGCCACAGATCCTGTGCCCAAGGACAATCCATGCGACGCTCGGCCGTTGGTTCCCTCGCTCTCGCCACCGTTCTCGCCTGCGCGGGCCTGACCCACGCCGCGCTGGCCGGCACCGACGGCGAGACGCCCGCGAAGGCGCCGGCCCGTGTCGAGAAGACCTTCCTGATCCCGTCGAGCGACGGCTACGGCGTCGGCGAGTGCCTGACGACGCCGGGCAGCGCCTGCGGCCAGGTGGTCGCCAACGCGTGGTGCGAGGCCCAGGGCTACGCCGCGGCGAACTCCTACGGCGTCGCCGCCGCCGACGAGTATACCGGCGCGATCAGCCAGCCGGTCCCGGCGCCGTCCGAGCGCCCGATCCGGATCACCTGCCAGGACTGAGCCGACCGCGGACGGCCCGTCGCCGGGCCGCCGCGCGGAAAGCTCGCGTCACCGGGTGCCGCTCACTTCATGAAGTCGGCGCATTTCTGCGCCGGTTCGGTGCCCCAGGGCGCCAGCGGCACCGCCGAGGTCGAGTTCTTCGGCGAGCCCTGAATGACCTTGTCCGAGTAGACCATGTAGATCAGCGTGTTGCGCTTCGCGTCGCAGCCGCGGACGATCTGCATCGACTTGAAGATCAGCGACCGGCGCTCGCTGAACACCACCTCGCCCTGGCTGAGCTTGCCCTTGAAGGCGATCGGCCCGGTCTGCCGGCAGGCCAGCGAGATGTCCGAGACATCCTCGGCCAGGCCCAGTGTGCCCTTGATCCCGCCCTTCTCGGGCTGGGTGTACCAGCACGACACGCCCGAGACCGCCGGATCGTCGACGCCGTAGACCACGAGCTTGTCGTTGGGCGTCAGCGGGCGCCAGACCGTCGACTTGTCGAAAATCCGGTCCGGCTCCTGCGCCGCGGCCGGACCGGCCGCTGCCAGGCCCAGTGCGAGAAGCCCAACATAGGTGAGACTCCGAAACAACATCGCCGGTCAATTCCCCCTCACGCTTGCGGGCCGGATGTAGGAGGGGTGTCGCGGTCTTGCGAGGGGGCGTAGAATGGCCCCGCTTCCGTCCCGAAGCGCGGATGCGCGCGGGCTCCGGATACTCCGGATCGCCGCGCACCCGATCAACGCGATGCAGCCTATGCCTCACCGCCCGATCGTCCGTACGCTCGGCCGCCTCATCCTGAGCGCGGCCATAGCCCTCGGACTGTCCTCTCCGCTCGCCATCTCCGCCAGCGCGCAGGAGGCCGCGCCCGCCCCGGCGCCCGCCGAGGCGCGGCCGGCGCCGCAGCTGCCGTCGCCGCAGTGCCGGCGCTACCGGGCGGAGCTGGCCTCGCTCCAGAGCGGCGCCAGCACGACGCGCGCGCTCAACGACGAGATCGGTCGGCTCGAAGCCTATTTCCGCGGCCTGAACTGCGAGGGCGGCAAGTTCCTGTTCTTCGACACCCGGCCGCCCCAGTGCGGCGCGGTGGAGCAGCGCATCCGCGCGCTCAAGGCCACCTACGGCGGCGCCGTGATCGACGACAGCGGCGCCCGGAAGCGGGAGCTCCAGGGGCTGGTCGCCTCCACCTGCCCGCCGCGCGAGGCCTATGCCGGCTCCGGTGAGGCCTACGGCCGGGGCGGCCCGCAGATGGTCTGCGTGCGGACCTGCGACGGCGGCTACTTCCCGATGAAGAACCTGCCAGAGGGCCGCGGCGGCGCCGACGAGATGTGTCAGGCGCTCTGCCCGGGGACCGAGGCGCAGGCCTATTCCATGCCGTACGGCGACGACGCCCTGAAGCACGCCGCCACGGTGAAGGGCAGCCGCGCCTACACGAACCTCGCCAACGCCTTCAAATTCCGCAAGGAATTCGTGCCGAACTGCTCCTGCAAGCCGGAGGGCAAGTCCTGGGCGCAGTCTCTGGTGAAGGCCGAGAGCATGCTGGTCCGGCACAAGGGCGACATCTTCGTCACGCCGATGCAGGCCGAGGCCCTGTCCCGGCCGAAGGTGCGCCTGACCCTCGTCGGCCGGGCCGACCGGACCGCGGCGGAGCTCGCCGCCGACGCCGCCGGCCGCGCGGGCGTCGACACGAAGGGCGGCGCGGGACCCGGCCGCGACGATGCGGCGAAGGTCCAGCCTGCCGCGGCCGACGGCACGAAGGCCGCGGAGGCCGCGGAGGCCAAGCCAGATCACGTTGCCGTGCGCATCATCGCGCCCGACGTCATCGCGGTGCCCCAGCGCCTCACCCCCTGAGACCGGTTTCGCGCCGACGGGCGCGGAACCATACGCGACGTCCGGTGTTCGGCTCGGCCTGAACCGACACGAGACCGCGATGCGCCTGCTCCGCCTGATCCTCCTCACCGGCACGGTGCTGCCGGGCCTGACGCTCGTGCAGCTCGCAGACGCCGCGCCGGGCCGGATCCAGGTGGCGCAGGGCGGACCGGAGGAGCGCGGCCCCCGCGGCGGCGAGCCCCCGCACGGCGGCCCGCGCCCCGAGCGGCCGCCGCAGGAGCGTCCCGGCCCGCCGCCGGGCCCACCGGCCGCGCGCGAGCGGCCCGAACCCCGGCCGGAGCGGGCGCCGCCGCCCCCGCGCGAGCGGCCCGAACCGCCCGCCCAGCGCCAGCCGCAGGCCGAACCGCCTCCGCGGGAGCGCGCGCCCGAGCGCCGGCCGGAGCCGCCGGCGGCCCGTCCCCCGGCGCCGGACCGGCAGGACCGCCAACCGGAGCGGCAGCAGGACCGACAGCAAGACCGGCGGGATCAGCAGCCGGACCGTCCGGACCGCGGGCCGCAGGATCGGCCCGGCCCGGGACGGTCCGAGCGTCAGCAGGCGCCGGATCGCGATCAGGCTCCGCCGCCCCAGGCGCGGCCGGCGCCGGAGCGTCCGCCGGCCCCGCCGCATCAGCGCCAGGCGCCCGACCGGGATCGCCCCGGTCCCGACGACCAGCCGAACCGTCCCGCGCAGCGTGACGCGGCCCCCGACCGGTCCGCGCCGGATCGCGGACCGCCGGGTCAGCGTCCGGGCGGTCCGGGTGCACCCGGCGATCGGTCTCAGCCGCCGAACGCGCCCCCCGGCGCACCCGGTCGACCGGCCCAGCGCCCAGACGCGCAGCCCGACAACCGTCTGCCCGAGAACCGCGCCCAGCCGAATGGCGGTCCCGGCGCCGAGCCCGGCCGTCCGCAGGCGCCCAACGCCGCTCCGGGCGTTCCGGGACGGCCGTTCCAGCCGCAGGGAGCCCAGCCCGAGGGACGGGCGCCGGCCCAGCCCAACGGTGCTCCCGGCGCCGAGCCCGGACGGCCGGTGCCGCCCAACATGGCCCCCGGGATTCCGGGACGGCCGTTCGTGCCGCCGGGCCAGGCTCCCGCCCCCGGACAGGCCCCGCCGCCCGGCGGCCCGCAGCCCGGGACGGCGCCGGCACAGCCGGGACAGCCGCCCGCGGGCGGCCCGGGCCGTCCGGCCGACCCGAACGCCTTCAACCGGCCGGGACAGCCCGGCTACGTCCCCGGCGGTTTCCGCCAGAACGATGGCGTGCGCGACTTCGATCAGGTCCGCACAGACCGGCGCGAGTTCCGGGAGGATGGCCGGACCTATTACCGGGAGCCGGGCCGCATCATCGTGCAGGACCGCGACGGCTACCTGATCCGCCACGACGAGAACGAGCGCTTCCGCACCCTCGACCCGCGCGGTTACCGGTTCGAGCGGCAGGGCGCGGACTTCTACAGCTACGTCGACCGGCCCGGCGGCGAGCAGATCGTCACCGTCACGAACGACGACGGTCGGATGCTGCGCCGCTACCTCCGCTACCGCGACGGTCGCGAGCTCGTCCTGATCGACAACAGCTACGCCGGCCCGCTCCGCCCGATCTACGAGGACGTGGTGGTGCTGCCGCCGCCGGAGATCCGCATCCCGCGGGACCGCTACATCGTGGATTACGCCCAGGCCGACGAGGCGGAGGTCTACGAGGCGCTGACGGCGCCCCCCGTGGTGCAGGTCGACCGCCGGTACACGCTGGACCAGATCCGCTACAGCCCGGACCTCCGCGCCCGCCTTCGCTCGGTCGACATCAACACGATCACCTTCGACACCGGCTCGTTCACCGTCACGCCCGATCAGGCGGCCAAGCTGTCGGTGATCGCCGGCGCGATGAACCGCGCCATCCAGGCCAACCCGCGGGAGGTGTTCCTGATCGAGGGCTTCACCGATGCCGTCGGCTCCGCGCTCGACAACCTGTCGCTGTCGGACCGGCGCGCCCAGTCGGTGGCGACCGTGCTGACCGAGCAGTTCCGCGTGCCGCCGGAAAACCTGACCACCCAAGGGTACGGCGAGCAGTACCTGAAAGTGAACACGCAGGGCCCGTCGCGGGAGAACCGCCGCGTCGTCGTCCAGCGGATCACGCCGCTGCTGCAGCAGGGGCAAGGTCAGGGGCAGGGCCAGGCAGCGCCTCCGCCGCCTCCGCCGCCGCGCTAGGGCGGCCGCCGCGCGGGCCTGTCCTGCGCGGCAGTTGACCGTGCGGCCACAGCGCCTCACCACCGGTTGAGGACAGCGGCGCGGGACGGTCATGAACAGCGAGGCGGAGGACGGGCTCATCCGGTCGGGCACACCGGTCTTCCGCCGCACGGCTCTGGCCCTGGCGGCGGCCGGCTTCTCGACCTTCGCGGTGCTCTACGCGGTCCAGCCGCTCCTGCCGATCTACGCGGAGGATTTCGGCGTCTCGCCGGCTGCGAGCAGCCTCGCCCTGTCGCTGCCCTGCGGGCTGCTGGCGGTGGCGCTGCTCGTCGTCAGCCCGCTCTCGGAGATCTGGGGGCGCAAGCCGGTGATGCTGGCCTCGCTGGTCGCCTCGGCGGTGCTCACGGTCGTGGCCGCCCTGGTCCCCGGCTGGTACGGCTTCCTGGCGCTGCGCGCGCTCACCGGGCTGACGGCCAGCGGACTCCCGGCCGTCGCCATGGCCTATCTCGCCGAGGAGATGGACGCCAAGGCCATCGGCCTGTCGATGGGCCTGCTCGTCGGCGGCAACGCGCTGGGCGGCATGTCGGGCCGCCTGATCAGCGGCGTGATGGCGGACTTCGTCAGCTGGCGCGCCGGGCTCGCGGTGATCGGCGGCCTCGCGCTCGCCGCCGCGCTGGCGTTCTGGCGCTGGCTGCCGCCCTCGCGCCGCTTCGTGCCGCGCCGGCTGGCCTGGGCGGAAGTCCCGGGCAGCTTCGCCCACCATTTCCGCGACGCCGGCCTGCCCTGGCTCTTCGCCGAGGCGTTCCTGCTGATGGGCGGCTTCGTCTGCATCTACAATTACATCGGCTTCCGCCTGCTGGACCCGCCCTACGCGCTGAGCCAGGCGGTGATCGGGATGATCTTCTCGGTCTACCTCGCCGGTATGGTCAGCAGCCCTGTCACCGGCGAGCTGGCGAGCCGCTTCGGCCGCCGCCGTGTCCTCTGGGTCGCCACCGCCGTCGGCCTGGCCGGCATCGTGATGACGCTCTCGGACCGCCTGCTGCTGATCCTGGCCGGCATCGTAGTGACGACGGTAGGCTTCTTCGGCGCCCACGCGGTCGCGAGCAGCTGGGTCGGGCGGCGGGCGCTGCGCGACAGGGCCCAGGCCTCGGCGATCTATCTCGGCCTCTACTATCTGGGCTCGTCGGTCCTCGGGACCGCGGGCGGCTGGTTCTTCGCCCATTCCGGGTGGAACGGCGTGGTGCTGTTCGTGGGCGGGCTGTACGGTCTGGCGCTGATGATCGCCCTGCGGCTGTCCCGCCTGAAGCCGCTCGCGACCTGATCCGGGAGATCCGCCGATGAACGCCCGCAGCCACGCCCGACACGTCGTCGACCAGTTCGGCGCGCAGGCCTCCGCCTACGTGACCAGCGCCGTGCACGCCGCCGGCGCCGATCTCGACCGGATCGGCGAGCGGGTCCGCGCGCGACCGGGTCTGCGGGTGCTCGACCTCGGCTGCGGCGGCGGCCACGTCGCCTTCGCGGCGGCCGCCGCTGGCGCCGCCGTCACGGCCTACGACCTGTCGGCCGAGATGCTGGCGGCGGTCGCGGCCGAGGCGGCCCGGCGGGGGCTCGACCGGATCGAGACCCGGCAGGGCGGCGCCGAGGCCCTGCCATTCCCCGACGCGAGCTTTGACGCCGTCCTGACCCGCTACAGCGCCCACCACTGGCGCGACGTGCCGGCGGCCCTGGCGGAGGCGCGAAGAGTGCTGCGGGCGGACGGGTTCCTCATCGTCAGCGACATCGTCGCGCCCGAGGATCCGCTGCTGGACACGCACCTGCAGGCGCTGGAGCTGCTGCGCGACCCCTCGCACGTGCGCGACTACCGGGTCTCGGAATGGCGGGCCCTGCTGGAGGCGGCCGGATTCGCGCCCGGCGACGCGACGCCGAGCCGGCCGCGCATGGAGTTCGCGAGCTGGATCGCCCGGATGCGGACGCCGGAGACTCACGTCGCGGCGATCCGGGCGCTGCAGGTCACCGCGCCCGCGGAAGTCGCGGCGCATTTCGCCATCGAGGCCGACGGCAGCTTCCTGCTCGACGCCGCGCTGATCGAGGCGCGCCCGAAGCCCGGCCGCTGATCGCTCAGGCGGCGGCGCCGGAGAGCCGGCGCGCCGCCCGCTCCCGCCCGATCAGCGGCAGCAGGCCGGCGAGGTCCGGCCCGTGCTCCAGGCCGGTCAGCGCGAGCCGGAGCGGCATGAACAGGCCGCGGCCCTTGGCCCCGATGCGGGTCCGGATCTCGGTCGTCCACGCCTTCCAGGTCTCCGGGCCGAACGGCTCGGGCGGCAGGGTCTCGCGGGCGGCCGCGATCACGGCGGGCTCGGTGAGCACCGGCTCGACGGGACCGGCCACGACCCGCCACCAGTCGGCCGCCTCCGCGACGCGCCCGAGATTGGCCCGCACCGCGAGCCAGAAGGCCTCGGCCCGATCCTCCGGGATCCCCAGAGCCGCGAGGCGCGTGGCCGCCTCCGGGTACGGCATGACGTGGATCAGGCGGGCGTTGAGGCCGTCGAGCTCCGCCGGGTCGAACCGGGCCGGCGCCCGCGAGATCTCGCCGAGATCGACGAGGCCCGCGAGGGTGTCGAGGTCGGGCACGGCCCGCACCGATTCGGCCGAGCCGGTGAGGACCGCCAGCGAGCGCACCGCCGCGGGCTCGTAGCCGGCCTCGCGCAGGCCGCGCAGCGACAGGTGGCCGAGGCGCTTCGACAGCCCCTCCCCGTCGGCCGTCGTCAGCAGGTTGTGGTGGCCGAAGACCGGGACGGGCGCGCCCAGGGCCTCGAAGATCTGCACCTGCACGCCGGTGTTGGTGACGTGGTCCTCGCCGCGGATGACGTGGGTGATCCCGAGATCGGCGTCGTCCACCACCGACGGCAGCGTGTAGAGATAGCTGCCGTCGGCGCGGATCAGCACCGGGTCCGACAGAGACGCGCAGTCGACATGGGCCGGCCCGCGGACGAGGTCGTCCCAGCCGACGGTCCGCGCCTCGAGCAGGAACCGCCAGTGCGGCCGGCGGCCCTCGGCCTCCAGCGCCGCCCGCTCCTCGGCGGTCAGCCGCAGCGCCGCCCGGTCGTAGATCGGCGGCTGGCCGCGGCCGAGCTGCCGCCTGCGGCGGCGCTCCAGCTCCTCCGGCGTCTCGTAGCAGGGGTAGAGCCTTCCCGCTGCGCGCAGGCGGTCGGCGGCGGCGTCGTGCTGCGCCGTGCGGTCGCTCTGCCGCGCGAACAGGTCGGGCACGACGCCGAGCCACGCGAGATCCTCGCCGATCGCCTTGGCGAAGGCCTCCGTGGAGCGCTCCGCGTCGGTATCGTCGAGGCGCAGCAGGAAGCGGCCGCCGGTCCGGCGGGCGAACAGGGCGTTGAGCAGGGCCGGCCGGGCGTTGCCGATATGGAGATACCCGGTCGGCGAGGGTGCGAAGCGGACGAGAGTCATGGCCCGCTCTCTAGCCGATCTGCGCGGGAATGTGCGCGGGACTTCGCGATCACACCGGCCGGATGCGCCGCCCCGCGGCGCCCGCTACCCAGGACGCGGGAAACCCGGCAGAAGGGCGCGCGTGGTGCGGTGCAGGATGTGAGCGGCATGGCGACGGACGAGACGGCCGACATCGTGGTGGTCGGCGGCGGGATGGTCGGCCTCGCCAGCGCCATCGCGCTGAGGGACCGCGGGCTCGACGTGGTGCTGCTGGATCCCGGCGAGGCGCGGGCCCGGACCTCCTACGGCAATGCCGGCGTGGTCAGCCGCGGCTCGATCCTGCCGATGTCGAGCCCGGCCCTGTGGGGCAAGCTCCCGGCCTACCTGCGCAACGCCGATCGCGGCCTGCGGCTGCACTACGGGCATCTCCCGCGGATCGTGCCCTACACGGCGCACTTCCTCGCCGCCGCGCGCGCCTCGCGCTGGCGCCGCGCCGCGGAGGCGCTGCTGCCCCTGACCAGCGCCGCCTATCCGGCCCACGAGCGGCTGGCGGCCCGGGCCGGGACCGGCGACCGGCTGCAGCGGACGGGTTGGATCAAGGCCTACCGCACCGAAGCGGCCTTCGCGTCCGCCGCCCTCGAGCGCGAGATCCTGGCCGGGCACGGGGTCGCCTTCGACATCCTCGACACCGCGGCGCTGCGCGTGCTCGAGCCGGCGCTGGTGCGGCCCTACGCGCGGGCCATGCTGCTCACCGAGACGGGGTCGGTCCGCGAGCCCGGCCGGCTCATCGAGGCGTGCGAGGCCCTGTTCACCGGTCTCGGCGGCCGCCGCCTGCGGGGCAGCGTCGCCCGGCTGGAGCCCCAGGCGGACGGCTGGCGCGTCGATCACGACGGCGGCGCGGTGCGGGGCCGACAGGTTGTCCTCGCGGCCGGCGCCGCGTCCGGAGCGATCGCCCGGACCCTGGGCTACCGTTTCGCCGTTGCGGCCGAACGCGGCTACCACCGCCACTACGCCCTGCATCCGGACAGCGCGCCGCTGACCCGGCCGATCCTCGACACGGGCGCGGGCTCGATCCTGTCGCCGATGGGCGAGCACCGGGTCCGGGTCCTGTCCGGTGTCGAGCTCAACGCGCGCGCCGCCGCGCCCGACCACACCCAGATCGATGCGGCGTCCCGGGAGGCGGCCTCCACCCTTCGGCTCGGCGGCCCGCTGGACAACGCGCCGTGGCTCGGCTCCCGGCCGTCGACCCCCGACGGGATGCCGGTGATCGGCCGCGCCCCCCGGCACGACGGCCTGCTCTTCGCCTTCGGCCACGGCCATATCGGCCTGTCCACCGGCCCGATCACCGGCGAGATCGTCGCCGACCTCGCCACCGGCCAGGAACCGGCCGTGCCGGTCGCGGCCTTCGCGCCGGAGCGGCTCCTGCGCTGGCCGCGGCTGCTCTGAGAGCCGCCTCCCTCAGCGCCAGTCGTAGGGGTTGTAGGGCTCGAGCGCGGCCTCGACCTTCCGCAGGACGTCCGGCTGGCGCTGGAGGTCGGCCTCCCGGGCGAGTGCCCGGAGGAAGGCCTGCGGGCCGTGCTCCAGGTCGCGCGTCAGGCCGCTGTAGCGGTCGGCCGGCTCGACATGGGCGGGATTGACCGCGACGCGGTAAGCGAGGCCGCAGGTCGGCGGGTCGATCCCCAGGCGATAGCAGATCCGCACCCGGGCGAAGGGGACGTCCGGGCGGTAATCGACCCGGTAGCCGCCGAGACGGAAGGCGCCGCCGGTCGCGCGCTCGGCATAGGCCAGCGTCCGCGCCACCGTGGTGAAGCCGGCGGTGCGCCGGTCGCGCACGAGGTCGATCGCCGCCCGTTCCGTGGGCACGAAGGATTGTGCGCAGGCCGGGCCGGACACCAGCGCGACCAGGAGAGCGGGGACGGCGAGTCTCATGACTTCTTCATGCAGACCGCGACGGGCTGGGCATCCTTGGCGGCCTTGGCGGTCATGTCGAGGCAGCCGACCGTGGACACGCCGTCCGTGACGGTCACCGACGGCACAACCGCCATGCCTCGGCAGTAAGCGCCAATCAATTCCTCGTCACGGCGGCACGCCACGTCGAGGCGCACCTGGCTGTTCAGGGACGGTCCCGGCGGACCGGCCGGTCCGGCCGGTCCCGGGTCGCCCGCGGGGCCGCGGGCGCCGGTGGCGCCGTTCACCCCCGCCGGCCCGGCCGGCCCCGCCGGTCCCCGATCACCCTTCGCCCCTGGAGGTCCGGCCGGTCCGGGCTTCGGGGCATCGCAGGCGGCGAGCGCGAGCGCCACCGCGCCGACCACGAGCGCGATCAGGGGGGATCTCATGGGGTTCTCCGGCAGGCCTGCGCGCGGGGAACTGGCGCGCGCAGGCGTTGCGTCAACAGCGCGTCGGCGACACGCCGGCGCTATTACAACCAAAAGTAGCGGCCGTTTGATAACCCTGGTCTAGTCGATCAGATTAAGAGTTTCGCAAAAGCTTGGCGTCACATCGGATGAGATGGCTACTTCCGACTGATCTGCTCGCATATGAACAGCCGAGGACTTGTAGGAACGCAGGTCAGAGTGACGCCAGGTTGCCTCCTCGCGCGCCTCGGGCGCGACACCGGGGGCGCGGCCGCGGTGGAGTTCGCCCTGGTGGCCCTGCCCTTCCTGGCGCTGTGCGGCGCGATCATCCAGATCGTGTTCCAGATGTGGGCGACGCAGAATTTCGATCGCGCGCTCCAGAACGCGGTCCGGACGATCTTCACCGGCCAATTCCAGCTCGACACCGCGGGCCAGACCAATCCGGCGACCGTGCTCGCGACCCTGAAGGCGCGGATGTGCGGATCGCCCGTCAGCCCCGTGCCCACTGTGTTCAACTGCCAGAACGTCAAGATCGACGTCGCGACCTCGAGCAGCTTCGCGAGCGCGACCGCGAACAAGCCGATCGACACCGCCACGGGCACGTGGAGCACGGGTTTCGGCTCCAACTACAAATGCGCTTCGCCCGGGACGATCGTGATCGTCACCGCGGCGGTGCCGTTCCCGACCTTCTTCAACCTGATGGGCCTCAACACGAAGCAGTTCACCAGCGGATCCGCGGAGGGATCGAGCCTGCTGACCTCCACGGCGGTGTTCCGCACCGAGCCCTACCAGATCGTCGGAGCGAGCCCGTGCCCGTCCTCACCGTCCTGACCCGGCGGGCGGCGCGGCTCCGGCACGACAGGCGCGGCGGCGCGGCCGTCGAGTTCGCCGTCATCCTGCCGATCCTGCTCGCGATCTGGGCGGGCATGACCGAGGTGACGCACGCCATCGACGAGTGGCGCAAGCTGACGCAGCTCGGCCGCACGGTGGCGGACCTGACGGCGCAGGGCGACACACAGAACCCGATCAGCACCACCGTGATGAACGACATCCTCGCCTCCGCCACGGCGGTGATGCGCCCGTTCGACACGTCGAAGGTCAAGATCGTGGTCAGCGCGATGGGCACCGACGCGAAGAACCCGAGCGGTCCCCCGGTGGTCTGCTCCAGCGTCGCCAACACCAACGGGACCGCGCGGAGCCTGGGCCCCGCGTCCAGCCTGACCGTGCCGGACGGCTACCGGATGCCGGGCATGCGCTACGTGCTGGCTGAGGTCAGCATCAGCTACACGCCGATGATCGGGAGCGCGCTGGTCAAGCTCGCCAAGGGCGTGAGCAACACGATCACGTTCACCAGCAGCGCGCCGTGGCCGACCCGCGGCGGCCAGGCCTACGGCACCAGCACCTACACGGAAGTCGTCCTGCCGGACGACAAACAATCGAACTGCGATGGCACGAAGATCGTCCGCTAGTCCTGACGGCAGCCCCGAGCGGCGCCGCGATGTCCTGCGCGACCGCGGCGGCAACGTCGCCCTGCTGTTCGCGTTCCTGAGCGTGCCGATGGTGATGGTCGGCGGCGCGGCGATCGATTACGGCTTCGCCACGCGGCTGGAGACGAAGCTCCAGGCCGCGGCCGACGCCACGGCGCTGCTGCTCTGCCAGACGCCGCTGACGACGTCCGAGACCGAACTCAACGCCCTGGCGCAGACGACGATGACCGGTGCCATGGGGGCCGCGAGCCTCGTGGTCGACCGGCTGGCCATCACCAGCAGCCCGCGCAAGATCACGCTGACCGCTCACAAGCAGTCGACGACCTTCTTCGGCGGGCTGACCGGCACCCAGCGCATCAACCCGGGCGCCGTCTCGCAATGCGCCACGCCGCTGCCGAAGACTTTCGAGATCGCGCTCGTGCTCGACAACACGGGCTCGATGGCCGCCTCGAGCGGGGGACAGTCGAAGCTCCAGGCCGTCCAGACGGCCGCGACCGACTTCGTCAACTACGTCTACACCAGCCCGGCCTTCTCCAGCGCGAGCAAGATCTCCATCGTGCCGTTCGCCGCGTCTGTGGCTGTCAATCCAGCCACCTATCGTTACGCGACCTGGATCGATCAAGCTGCGCAATCCAGCTATCACTGGCTCAACGTCAACGGCCTTCAGGGCACGGGCATCACCAATCGCTTCGACATCTTCTCGAAGTTGCAGGCGGCCAACTCCGGCTGGGCCTGGGCGGGATGCCTCGAAACACTGCCCTATCCCCTGAATGTTCAAGACGGCGCACCGACCGCGAGCAACAAGGATTCTTATTATCTCCCGCTCTTCGCCCCCGACGAGCCGGGTGACGGCTCGTCGGAATATAGCGAATACTCGACCAAAAACTCATCGAGTATCAGCTTTAACAGCTATATCGACGATTATACAAACAGCCCCGATTGCCCCAAGCCGACCCGGGACACGTCATTCTCGACGGCCGAGGCGCGTGCATGCAAGTATCTCAGCCCCCGCGATCCGTCGCCCACCTCGCGAAACCGCTACACGGGTATTCCCAACGGGCCGAATTTCGGCTGCACGACCCAGCCGCTTCAGCGACTGACCAGTGATACCACGACGCTCAAGAACCTGATCAACCTGATGGTAGCCTCAGGCTCGACCAATATTCATGAAGGTTTCATGTGGGGATGGCGCACGCTTTCCCCGAACAGCGTGTTCGCAGACGGCGCGCGCTACTCCTCGAACAGCGCCAATTCCGACCTCAGCACGATCAACAAGATCATGATCCTCATGACAGACGGGGAAAATACCTGGCCCGTAAATTCGAACCCGTCCTACAATAAATCCATGTACTTTCCCTTCGGCTACTTTACGAACGCCGATGGATCGAACCCGAATTCGCGGCTTCCGCCCAGCAATCAAAATATTTCGAACACCCGCACAGCGCGTGATGCGCTCGACAAACTGACAGCCCTCGCGTGCAGCAACGCGAAGACAAATAATATATCGATCTACACGATCGGCTTCAGCGTCCCGGCGGATCCGATCGACTCGGCCGGCCAGACGCTGCTGCGGAACTGCGCCTCGTCACCGGACCAGTTCTACCTCGCCAACTCGTCCGACGACCTGATCAAGGCCTTCAAGTCGATCCAGGCCAGCATCGGCGCGCTGCGGCTGACGCAGTAGGCGCCGCGCCGGCGCTGCGCGGGATTTGGCGCGCGGCCCGGACCCAGTCAGTCGTCGCGGTAGACGCGCTCGCGGCGCTCGTGCCGTTCCTGCGCCTCGAGGGACAGGGTGGCGATCGGGCGCGCGTCGAGCCGGCGCAGGGAGATCGGCTCGCCGGTCTCCTCGCAGAACCCGTAGGATCCGTCCTCGATTCGGGCCAGCGCCGCGTCGATCTTGCCGGTGAGCTTGCGCTGGCGGTCCCGGGCCCGCAGCTCGATCGCCCGGTCCGTCTCGGAGGACGCGCGGTCGGCGAGGTCGGGGTGGTTCTCGTTCTCGCTCTGCAGAGCCACCAGCGTATCCTGCGCCTCGCGCAGGATGTCGTTCTTCCAGCTCAGCAGCTTGCGCCGAAAATATTCGCGCTGCCGGTCGTTCATGAAGGGCTCGTCGTCGGACGGGACGTAGCCGTCCTCCAGCTGCACCTTCGCCATGCGTCACCCTCGCTGGATGGTAAACCGCCCACCAGGGGATGGCCGGTGTGCGGCGATAACGTGAGGTGCCGTATAGTCGAGGTGCCTCATCGCCACAACGCACACGGATGCAGGGGCTGTAAATGGCTGTCACTGCATCGCCGCGTGCGGCAAACAGGCCACGGTACAGATGTTTTACGCTGTCATCTGGTCCGCAACCGTACGATCGCTTCTGCGATCTCCGTGGTCAGGCTCCGAGCGATCGGCAGCCTGTAATGGGTCTGGTCGAAGAACTGGTCGGGATCGGCCGCCGCGGGGCGGCCGTCGCGCCAGTCGACCACCGTGCTGAGCGCGTGGGTCGCCAACACCGTGCGCACCTCGGCCCGGCAGGCGGCCTCGGCCCGCGCCCGAGGGCTGCCGGGCGGCGGCTCGCCGCGGGCGTAGACCGGCGGGAACACCACCACGACCGGCGTCTCCGCCGGGATCCGGGTCAGTTCGGCGCGCAGGCGCGCCGCGATCGGGAACGGCCCGCCGTGCCGCGGCTCCGGCTCGGGCCCGACCGGCTTCTCCAGCGCCGCCTTCTTGGCGGGATCGACGCCGAAGCCCTGGCTCAGGTAGTTGCGCTCGTAATCCCACCAGCCGTCGGCCGCGGCGGTCTTGCGGCGCGGGTTCAGGAGCCAGCCGATGCGGTTGACCGTCTCCTGCGCGGCCGAGAAGCGGATCAGCCCGCGCAGGTAGGCGGGCCAGTCCCCCACGAGCCAGTAGGGAAAGCCGTGCTCGCTCGGGAAGGACGGGTCGTCCGCGCACCAGAACGCGTCGGCCGAGAGCACGATCGCGGCGGGGCGGGCGTGGTGCTGCAGGTACCATCCCAGCAAGGCGAACTGCTCGGACGGGCCGGTGGCCGGCACCGAGAGCTGGAGGAACGGGATGCCGGTGAGCCGGGTCAGTGCCGCCGGCTCGATGAGTTGGATGTGCGAGTTGCCGATCACCACGCCCGCATAGGCCGGATCGCGGCCGCGGACGGCCGAGGCCGTGCGGGGCCCCTGCGGCCGCACGGCCCCCCGGGACAGCAGCGTCGAGCGGCCGGTATCGTAGGGGTCGACCAGCACCGCGAGGGCGAGGTAGCCCGCGAAGAGTCCGACCATCGACAGGGCCAGGGCGCGGGCGAAGCCGCGCCAGTCCCTGTCGGTCGTGGGGGGTGCGGGCGCCATCCTCAGAACTGGAAGTAGATGAACTCGTAGTTCGCATCGTCGCCGATCTTCAGCAGGACGAGCACGAACAGCAGCGCGAAGCCGAAGGCGAGGAGCCGGCGCGGCGGCAGCCGGTGCACCGCGTTCCAGGCGGTGGGCCCGACCGTCGCGACCAGGGCGGCGATGGCGATGGTGCGCCACTTGAAGCCGGAGCCCCTCGGCGCGAGCCCGAAGAGTCCTTTGAAGATCGCGAGGGCCGCTTCGAAGCTCGTCGCGCGGAACAGAACCCAGGTCAGCACGACGAACAGGCTGGTGAGCACCCAGCCCAGCGGCGCGGGGATCGCGATCCGGGCCCGGCGCGCCAGGACACCGGCCCCGAGGCCGATCCCGTGCAGCGCCCCCCAGGCGAGGAAGGTCAGGCCGGCCCCGTGCCAGAGGCCGCCGAGCGTCATCGTGGCGACGAGCGCCCCGACCTGCCGCGGCAGCCCGCGGCGGTTCCCGCCCATCGGGATGTAGAGGTAGTCGCGCAGGAAGCGCGACAGGGTCATGTGCCAGCGCCGCCAGAAGTCGCGAAGCGACGTGGCGCGGTAGGGCGCGTCGAAGTTCTGCGGCAGGACGAGGCCGAACAGCAGCGCGATGCCCAGCGCCATGTCGGTGTAGCCGGAGAAGTCGAAGTAGATCTGGAAGGTGAAGCCGAGCGTCGCCTGCCACGCCTCGACCACCGTGACGGCCTTGCCGGCAGCGGCGGCCTGGAACACCGGGTTCACGTATTCCGCGAGCGGATCGCCGAGAAACACCTTCTTGGCGAGGCCGACGGTCAGCAGCATCAACCCGCGGGCGAAGCGCTCGGCGGCGTCGGGCCGCGCGTAGGGCGCCTCGTCGAACTGGTGCATGATCTCGCTCCAGCGCACGAGCGGGCCGGCGAGAACCTGCGGGAAGAACGCGATGTAGAGGGCGTATTTCACGAGCCCGAAGCCCGGCGCCCGGCCGGCCCGCAGGTCGGCGAGATACATGATGTGGTGGAAGGTGAAGAACGAGATGCCGAGCGGCAGGGCGAGGCCGAGCCGCTGCGCCTCCAGGCCGGGGATCAGGTTGGCGAGGTCGGCCGCGAAGTCGAGGTACTTGAACACGCCGAGCAGCGCGAGGTTGGCGGCGATCGCCGCCGGGATCAGCCAGCGGCCGGGCCACCGGCGATAGGCGCGCGCCACGCACCAGTTCGCCAGGATCGAGCCGGCCAGCAGCGGCACGAACCGGACGTCCCACCAGCCATAGAACACGAAGGACAGGGCGACGAGGAGCGGCAGCCGCCACGCGGGCGCGGCGCGCGCCACCAGCCCGTGTAGGATCAGCGCGGCCGGCAGGAAGGCGAGGAGGAAGACGAAGGAGTTGAACAGCATCGGGCGAGGCGGCGCGGAGGAGCCCGGATGGGCCGCCGTTGTCTCCGAGCGGGAGGGACCGCCTTGTCGAGGATCAAGGCCGGCCCGTCAATCGTCGCAGAGGCTGCGCGCCCGGCCGGGCGCGGCCTCACGCTCCGCGGCTGGCCGCCTCGATGGTCAGGCCCAGCCCCACCGAGCCGAACGTGTCGCCCTCCACCACCCGGGCGGCCGGCAGCGCGGCCGTCAGCGCGGCGCGCAGGTGCGGCAGGCCGGTGGAGCCGCCGGTGAGGAACAGGGCGTCGACCCGGTCGGCCGTCAGTTCCGCCTGCGCGAGGCAGCGCGCGATCCGGGCCGCGACGGCGCGGGCGAGGTCCCCCGTCTGGGCGGACAGGGTCGCGCGATCCACCGGGACCGCGAGCCCGGGCTCCAGGAGGCCGAGGTCGAGGAGGGTCGCGTCCTTTTCGGACGCCGCGATCTTGGCGCTCTCCACTGCCCCGGCCAGGGCGTGACCGCGCTCGCCCTCCACCGCCTCGCGCAGCCGCGCGAGCAGGTCGGGCCGGGCGCCGTCGCGGATGACCTCGTCGATCTCGCGCAGGGTCTTCTGATTGTAGAGCCGGTTGATCGCCGACCACGTGGCGAGGTCATGGTAGTAGGCGTTCGGCACCGCGAGGTCGCCGCGGCGCATCGGGCTTCCGAGGCCCAGGAGCGGCATCACCGTTCCGAGGCTGAGCTGTCGGTCGAAATCGGTGCCGCCGATCCGCACCCCGTCGTTGGCCAGGATGTCGCCGGCCCGGTCCGGCCGCCCCCGCCGCTCCGGCGCGAGGCGCACGATGGAGAAGTCTGAGGTGCCGCCGCCGATGTCGGCGACGAGGGCGATCTCCTCCGCGCGGACCTGGCGCTCGTAGTCGAGCGCCGCGGCGATCGGCTCGTACTGGAACGAGACCTCTCGGAAGCCGACGTCGCGGGCGATGTCGCGCAGCGTGTCCTCCGCGCGGCGATCCGCCTCCGGGTCGCCGT
Source organism: Methylobacterium sp. yr668 (assembly GCF_900116245.1). Taxonomy (NCBI): domain Bacteria; kingdom Pseudomonadati; phylum Pseudomonadota; class Alphaproteobacteria; order Hyphomicrobiales; family Methylobacteriaceae; genus Methylobacterium; species Methylobacterium sp. yr668. The sequence goes on from NZ_FOZY01000003.1 coordinate 107,337, forward strand.
CGACGAAGTGGACCGGGCGGCCGTGGACCACCGTGTCGAGGCTCTGGCCGCTGGCGGCCTCCGCCCGCGCCTTCACGGCGGTGAGGTAGCGGGCGATGACGTCGCGCAGGCGCAGCCGCTGGCGGCCGACCGGGGTCGCCTCATCCATGAGCGGCGTGCCGAGCACGGATTTCAGCCCCCGCATCAGCCGGCCGGACCGGCCCTCGACATAGGCCGCCGTGGCGGCCCGGCCGATGATCGGCTCCCGTCCGAGCTCGAAGAAGATCGCGCTCGGGATTGTCCGGTGCGTGCCCTCCAGGGGCAGCAGCGTCGGGCCGTCCGGCCCGATATGCCCGAGCGTGGTGTTCGACGTGCCGAAATCGAGGCCGCAGGCCGCCATCGTGTTGTGGATCCGGGACTGGAGAGAAGGGCCGTGGGCCTACAGGGCCGCCATGTCGGGGTCCAGGGCGGAAGAGCGGGGCCCGGGGCTCCCGCAAGGGGGTTGACGGCCCGATCGCGCACCGGCGGCGGAGCCACGCCTCGGACCGACGCCCGCATGCGGCACACACGCGGCCCACACGCGGGAAGCGTGGACAGCGCCGCGGCGGCACACCCGGACCCGCCGGGCCGTGCTATGAGGCCCCATGCGTTCCGACATCGATCTCGGCCTGACCGGCGAGCGCCCCGCGCTCCTCGACCTCACCGAACTGCTCGCCACGCGGCTCCTGGTCCAGGGCAATTCCGGGTCCGGCAAATCGCACCTGCTGCGGCGGCTGCTCGAGCAGAGCGCCGGCCTCGTGCAGCAGGCGATCATCGATCCGGAGGGCGACTTCGCCAGCCTCGCCGACCGCTACGGCCACGTCGTGGTGGAGGCCGACGGCGACGACGTCGCCCTGCAGCGGATCGCCGCCCGGGTGCGGACCCACCGGGTCTCGGTGGTGCTGTCGCTGGAGAATCTCGACGCCGACGGCCAGATGCGGGCCGCCGCCGCCTTCCTGGGCGGCCTGTTCGACGCCGACCGCGACCATTGGTACCCGATGCTGGTGGCCGTGGACGAGGCGCAGCTCTTCGCGCCCGCGGCCGCCGGCGAGGTCTCGGACGAGGCCAGGCGCCTGTCGCTCGGAGCGATGACCAACCTCATGTGCCGCGGCCGCAAGCGCGGGCTCGCCGGCATCATCGCCACGCAGCGCCTCGCCAAGCTCGCCAAGAACGTCGCGGCCGAGGCCTCGAACTTCCTGATGGGCCGGACCTTCCTCGACATCGACATGGCACGCGCCGCCGACCTCCTCGGGCTGGAGCGCCGGCAGGCCGAGACGTTCCGCGACCTGCCGCGCGGGCATTTCGTGGCCCTGGGACCGGCCCTGTCCCGGCGCCCGCTCACCATCGCGGTCGGGCCGACCCAGACCGTGAGCCGGAGTTCCTCGCCGGTCCTCGTGCCCCTGCCCGACGCCCTGGAGGATGCCCGCGCGCTGATCCTCACAGCGAGCCCCGCCGAGACCGTCGCGCCGCTGGCGCCGCGGCCGAAGCCGCGCCCCGCGCCGGCGCCAGACGTGCTCGTCCAGCTCGCCAATTACCGTCCGCCGGCTCCGGCGGAGGAGCCGGAGGAGGAACCCATGGACCCGGAGGCCCGCGAGGCGGCGCTCGCCGAGGTGCTGGCCTCCGTGCTGGCGGATGCCGACGCCGCCGCCTGCACTCCCGCCACGCTCTACCAGGACTTCACGGTCCGCTGCCGGATCCGGCGCCTGCGCGGCGACACGATGGGTCTGCCCGAGTTCAAGCGGCGCCTCGCGGTCGCGCGGGCCGAGGCCGGCGGCGCGGTCGCGGACAATTCCGGCTGGGAGCAGGCCCAGGCGATCGCGGCCGGCCTGCCGGACGACCTCGCCGGCCTGTTCCTCGTGGTCGCGCGGGCTGCCATCGAGGGCGCCCCCTGCCCCACCGACACCGTGCTGGCCGAGGCCTACGGCACCAGCTCGGGCGGCCGGGCGCGGCGGATGCTGGCCTATCTCGAGGAGCGCGGCGCCATCGTCACCCGCAAGGACCTGCGCGGCGCACCGATCATCGCGGTGCCGGATCTCGGCGTCGAGACCGGACCGGGCGAGCCGCAGATGTTGCCGACGGGTCCGAAGCGGCGGGCGGTGTAGCGGGATCGGGCGCTCGCCGGGCGCGGTACCGGGATGCGCCCAGGGTCAGGTGCGGAAGCCCGGTCAGACGCGCCGGGCCATCTCCAGCTTGGCGAGTTCCACCGCGGCGCGCAGTTCGATCTCGGCCATCAGGCCGTCGAGTCGGGGATCCCCCGAGAGGCCAGCACGCTCGTTCAGGTGGCCGGCGATGGCGCGCAGATCCTGCGGCGCGACGCGGCCGCCGAGCAGTGCCGCCTTCAGCCGGTCGAGGCCGTCGAGGAGGTCCTGGCCGCGCTGGGCGGAGCGCCGGCGCCGCTCCTGGGGCGTGTCGGCCTCGGCCTGGAGAAGCAGGACCGCGTCGAGCCCGGCGAGCGTCGCGGCGGCGGCCGGCGCGCCGGCAGACGTCGTCGACGACGGGGCCGCGCCGAGGCTGAAGGCCGCGCCGCCCTCGGGCTTCCGGGCGGACGCGACACCGCCGGCGCTCTGGATCGGCTGGCGAGTCTCGACACGCATGATCCGGTTCGCGTTGCTCCAAGCGCCCCCGCGCAGAACCGGAAATTCGGCCGCCAGGGTTAAGCGCGGGTAAACAAGCCGGCAGAAGCTGCCGGGTCGGCAGGTTCGGTGCCGGCACCGCGAGGCGCGGGGCCAGACCTGGCCCGGAAAAAATGTGTTTTCTTCAATGGCTTGCACAGATCGGGCGGCTGGCACGACCCTGGCAAGATGGGGGCAGGTCCGTCACGGTCGAAACACGGCATGCGCCCGCGTCACGCGTTCAGTCCTCTCCGGTCTCTCTCGGTCGCCCTCGCGGGCGCCCTGCTTCTCGCCGCGCTGTCCGTGCCGGCGCTCGCCCTGTCGCGCGTCAAGGATCTCGCCTCCATCGAGGGCGTTCGCCAGAACCAGCTCGTCGGCTACGGCATCGTGGTCGGCCTCAACGGAACCGGCGACACGCTGAACAACATCCCGTTCACCAAGCAGTCGCTCCAGGCCATGCTGGAGCGCCTCGGCGTCAACACCCGCGGCGCCACGATGCGCACGCAGAACCTCGCCGCCGTGATGGTGACCGCGAGCCTGCCACCCTTCGCCGCGCAGGGCACCCGGATCGACGTGACGGTCTCGTCGCTGGGCGACGCCAAGTCCCTCCAGGGCGGCACCCTGCTGGTGACGCCGCTGCTCGGCGCCGACGGCGAGGTCTACGCCCTGGCGCAGGGCTCGGTGGCGATCGCCGGCTTCGCCGCCGAGGGCGATGCCGCGAAGATCACCCGGGGCGTGCCGACCAACGGCCGGATTTCCAACGGCGCCAATATCGAGCGCGAGATCGCCTTCAAGCTGAACGACGCCCGCTCGCTGCGTCTGTCGCTGCGCAACCCGGATTTCACCACCTCGAAGCGGATCGCCGCGGCGATCAACGACTTCATGGGCGCCGACACCGCCGAGCCCACCGACCCGGCCACCGTCACGATCCAGATCCCGTCCCGCTACAACGGCAACATGATCCGCCTCATCACCGAGGTGGAGCAGCTGAAGGTGGAGCCCGACCAGACCGCCCGGGTCGTGGTCGACGAGCGCTCCGGCATCATCGTCATGGGCCGGGACGTGCGCGTGTCGACGGTGGCCATCGCCCAGGGCAACCTCACCGTCACCATCACCGAGCAGCCGCAGGTCAGCCAGCCGGCGCCGTTCTCCGACGGACGCACCGTCGTGGTGCCGCGCACGGGGGTGAAGGTCGATACCGGGGACGGAAACAAGCTCGCCCTGGTGAAGGAGGGTGTCAGCCTGCGCGAGCTGGTCGACGGTCTCAACGCCCTGGGCGTCGGCCCGCGGGATCTCATCTCGATCCTCCAGGCGATCAAGGCCGCGGGCGCGCTCCAGGCCGATATCGAGCTGATGTGACCGAACGGACGCGAAGGGACGATCCATGCTGCAACTCGCCAGTCTCGCGGCCAGCGCCGCCGCCAGCGTCGGAACCTCGGTGGCCGGGAGCGCCGTCGACGGGATCATCAAGACCGCCAACAAGGCCAAGGCCTTGAAGACGGCGACCGAGTTCGAATCGATGTTCCTGGAGAACAGCCTCGACCGGCTGACCCAGTCGGAGGGCACCGACGGGCCGCTCGGCGAGAACGGGACCGGCGGCGGTGTCTACCGCTCGATGCTGACCAAGGAATACGCGAAGCAGATCGTGAAGAGCGGCGGAGTCGGCATCGCCGATTCGGTTTTCCGTGAGATCATGAAGATGCAGGGCGCGGCGAGCGAGGGAGCGATCCATGCAAAGGGCTGAACCGCTGCGCGTCGGGGACCGGATCACCGCCGAGGCCCTGGTGGCGGGCGTGCTCGGCAACATGGCCGCTCTGGAAGCCGTGCTCGCCGAAGAGGCGGCCTACGTCCGGGAAGGGCGACTGCAGGAGGGCGTCGCCGCGGCCGAGCCGAAGGCCGCGCTGGCCGCCGCCTACATGCAGGGTCTCGAGGTCGCGAAGGCGAACGCCGTCGCACTGAAGCGCTTCCATCCCGACGGGGTCGAGGCCCTGCGCACCGCCCACAGGCGGTTCACCGCGGCCGTGGAGGCGAACCAGACGGTGCTCGCCAGCGCCAAGACCGTCTCGGAAGGGCTGATCAAGACCCTGGCGGAGGAGATCGGCCGGGCACAGCTCCCCTCCGGCTACGGGCGGCAGACGCCAGCGCCGTCCCCGTACGGCCGCGGCGTGCGCAGCGGGCCGCTGGTCCTCTCGCGCAACCTCTAGGGCCCGCCCGGACGGCGGCCGGCGCCGATCCGGACGTAGGTCCGCACCTCGCCGAGATCGGTGTCGACGCGGTTGTCGACCGCGATGCGGCCGGCGACAACCGGCGCTGCCGCGACGCCGCTCCCCGCGGCCAGATCCGCCCCCGCGACGACGCGGCCCGAGACGCGGAGGCAGCTGCCGCTCCCCGGCAGCCGCACGAAGCCCTGGCCCTTGGACGGGCACGGCACCGGCCCCGGGATCACGGGCAGATCCCGCAGGTCGAGGGCCTCGGCCGGGTCAGCGCCGGCCACGATCGCCGCGAGGGCAGCGCAGACCGGGATCCGGCCGCGCATCTCAGGCGGCCTGGCGGGCGAGATCTCGGTGGAGCAGGTCGATGTAGTGCTCGACCTCGCCGACGAACCCGTCGAGGTCGGGCTCGTGGATGCGCAGGCGGGCGAGGTCCCGCAGCAGGATGTCGAGGGCGATGGCGCGCTCTTCGGGATGCGCGTAGCCCGCGAGGTAGGTGTCGACGGCCTGCTCGACCAGGACGATCGCGCCGCTACGCGGGACGGCTCCCAGGCGGAGGACGAGTTCGATGGGTCCGGACAGCGCCATGCCGACCTCTCCTCAATCGAATGACGGCGCGTGGGCGCGACCGCACGCTGCGCTTCATTCCCGGAAAGCGGCAAGACTATGGTGAACCCGACACGTCGCGAGATTTTTCGAGCGTCAGGCGCGCGTTGACCGATCTCGGCGATCAGCTCAGCTGATGTAGTTCACGAGGGAGAGCTTCGAGAGCGTCGCGGTCACCTGATAGCTGGCCTGGAGCCGGTTCTGCACGTCGAGCAGCTTGGTGATGACCTCCTCGGGGGAGATCTGCTCGATCCCGTCCAGGGTGTTCTGGACGGTGTTCTGGAGCGCCTTGTTGGTCGTGCCGGCATTCGAGAGCCGCGTCGACGCGACGGTGAGCTGCGTGACCGTGTCCTGGACGCTGGGGGTCTGGTTGGCGGACGAGAGCAGGCTGCCGGCCTTCGTCGCCACCGTCTGGTAGGTGTTGTAGGTGTTGGCGTCGTTCGTGGTGGGCAGGCCGAAGGCCATGGTCGCCAGGCCGGCGAGCACGTTCTGGACGGCGGGATCGTTGGCGCGGGCGCCCGTCCCGACGCTCCCGGTCGCGCTCACCTGGACCGACTGCGTGTCGATCGCCGAGGTCGGCTGCGGCACTGCCGGCGGCGCGGGCTGCGTGTAGGTGTTCTCGCCCTGGTACCACAGCACCGTGTCCTGAGGCGTGGCCGCCCTGTAGCCGACCGGGGTGGTGCCGTCGTACAGGATGCGCTGCGGCATCACGCCGGACCCCGACGGGCCGCCTTCCGCCGCGCCCGAGAAGAAGTTCGACGCGGTCGCCGCGGTGGCGTTCACCGCCAGCGTGCTGTTGGCCGCACCGGTGAGCGCGTTGCTCAGCGTCGCCGACAAGTTGGCCATCGTCTGGGCGGGCGTCAAGCCGATGGCGAAGTTGGTGATCGATTTCGGGTCCGCGCTCGTCGCGGCCGTGAGCGTGATCGTCGTGGAGGTGCCGTCGGCCATCTTCAGCGCGAACGACACGGTATCGCCGGCGCTCGGCTGCGTCGTCATGCTGAGGCTGAAGCTGCCCGGGCTCGTAGCCGTGCCCGCCGTGTAGGTCGCGCCGATCGCCGAGCCGGTCGTGGTCGGCGCGCCCGCCAGGGTGAAGCCGAATTGCCCTCGGGTCAGGTTGTTCGACTCTTCGGTGACCTGCACGCTCGTTGCCGGGCTGGCCAGAGTCTGCGTCAGGCGGCCGTTGCCCCCCGCGCCGAGCTCGGCGGTGACCCGCTGCGAGATCAGGGTCGAGAGGCCGTCGAGCGTGTTGCCGCTCGCGTCGGTCGTGCCGTTGAGGATCTTGCTCGAATCGACCACCGGCTGGGTCGTGGTGTCGGTGCCGCCGAACAGGTAGTTGCCCGCCGCCGATTCGTTGAGCGTGTCGAGCGCCGTCTGCAGGTTGGCCAGCGCCGTCGACCGGCCGGAGACCGAGTTCGCCGCCACGCTCTGCAGGCCGTTCTGGAGCATCGTCCCGGTGGAGGTGCCGAGGGTCGCCACCTGCGTCAGGCTCGTGACCGCGAGGTCGGTCCGGGTCTGCGCGGCGGTGATGCCGGCGGCGTAGCCGGAGAGCGCGCTCAGGGTGGCCTGCGCGGACAGAGCCGTCGACCGCCCGGAGCCGAGGCCGCCATAGGTCTGCGAGACCTGACCGCTCGAGAGCTGGTTGGTCAGGTCGTTGAGCTGGCTCTTCAGCGCCTGGAGCTGCGAGGCGTTGCGGTTGGTGATGTAGGAGCCGGCCGCGAAGGGCGTGATCGTCGTCATGATCAGATCTGCAGCAGCTGGTTGAGCATGTCGCGGGCCGCGGTGAGCACGCGGGCGTTGGCACCGTACGCGGTCTGCAGGGCGATCAGGTTCGACATCTCCTGGTCGATGTTGACGCCCGCCCCGGCGGAGAACCGGCTCTGCGCCGTGGAGAGCGCCGTCTGCTGGGTGGCGTCGAGGGCCGCGGCGTTCGACGCGTTGGCCCCCTGCGTGGACACGATGTCCTGCGCGAAACCGATCACGGTGGCGCTGTAGGGGGCCGAGACGCCGCCGATACCGCTCGACGACGAGAAGGTCTGCTGGTTCGCGGTGAGCGCCGTGAACAGCTTCTGGGCGCGGGCGCCCGACGTGCTCGTGTCCGTGGCGCTCGTCGCCGTCAGCGCGGCGGTGTTGCCCGCCAGCGCGCTGTTGACCGTGATGCGCTGGGCGAAACCGGTGAGCTGCGAGCCGCCGTCGAACGTGCCGGTGTAGAGCTTGTTGCCCGTACCGTCGACGAACATCGCGATCGACGGGTTGCCGGTGTTCAGGTCCGACGCCGAGACGGCCGTGACGCTGGCGCTCGCCGCGCCGGCGACCTTGCCGGCCGCCCCCAGCGTCAGCGTCGCGCTGGTGGCGGTCGAGGAGACCGGATTCGCCGACAGCGCCGGCAGCTTGTAGGCGCTGCCGGAGGCGTTGAACGTGGCGAAGGCGGACTGGATGGCCGCCGCGTATGTGCCGGGCCCGCCGCTGGCGTTGAAGGTCAGCGTGAGGCCGCTGGCATCCGTGGTCTGCGCGGCGGGCACGACCGCGCCGCTGGAGGTCGCGGACGCCACCAGCGTCACGTTGCGCACGGCCCCGGTGTTGTCGGTGACCGGGAAGGTGATCGTGTTGCCGGGCTGCATGGTCGACACGCTGATCTGCGTGTCGGTCCCGCTGTACGTCCCGGTGGTCGCGGTATTCGTGAGCGCCGTCGAGAGGCCGGCCGCGAGATCGTCGAGCTGCCGCTGCGCCTGCGGCAGGGTCTGGTCGCGCATCTCGATCTCGGCGGCCAGACTGCCGGAGCGCAGCACGCCGGGGGCGCCGAGGTCGATCTTGCCGCCGCCCGGCAGAGTCGCCGTGATGGTCCCGACCGTCCGCTGCGTGGGATCGGTCGCGTAGCTCGCGGTAGGGCTGAGCACGCCGCGCCCGTCGAAGGTCAGGGTCGCGGCGTTCCCGCGGTCGACCAGCGTCACGCCCGAACGGGTCATGACGGAGACCGTCCCGTCGCGCTGCGGGACCGTCTGCACGTCCATGTAGCTCGACAGGTTGTTGATCGCCTGGTCGCGCTGGTCCTGAAGATCGGTCAGCGAAGTGCTGTCAGTGGTGTTCTGGATCTTGCCGTTGAGCGTCGCGATGTTGGACAGGATCGTGCTCGCCGCGCTCGTGTCGGTTCCGAGCTGCGACTCGAGACCGGTGCGCAGATTCTGCACCGTGCCGGCGGCACTGTTGATGAGGCTCGCGACGGCCGCGGCGTTGCCCAGCACGGTCGTACGGGCGGCCGCCGAGGTCGGGTTGGCGGCGAGCTCCTGGAGAGATTGGGTGAAGGTGTTCAGCGTCCCGTCGAGGGAGGTGGAGCTGCCGGGCACGCCGTAGAGGGCGTCGAGCTGGGCGGCGATGCCGGACTTGGTGCCCGTGTAGGCGGCGCCCGAGGTCTCCAGCCGGAGCTGGTTCAGCGCCGCGGCGTCGAAGCTGCGGGTGATCGTTCCGGCGGCCACGCCGGAATTGTTCGTCCCGGTGGCGACCGTCGTGAGCGTGCGCTTGACGTAGCCCGCCGTCCCGGCATTGGCGACGTTCTGCGAGACGATGTTGATCGCCGCCTGGGTGGCGGCGAGGCCTGCGCTCGAGGTGGAGATCGCATTCAGCGACATGTCACGGCCTCCGCGGCTCAAATCGCACCCTCACTCAGCGGATCACGTTGAGCAGATCAGACATCATCGTCTGGGCCGTCGACATGACGCGCGTGTTCGCAGAGTAAGCCTGCTGGGTTACGATCATCTTAGAGAATTCGGTCGCAATGTCGGTGTTCGATTGCTCGTTGCTCGCGCCCGAGATCGTGCTGCCGTTGAGGCCCGCGAGCGGAGGCCCCGAATCGACCGTCTGGAGATAGTTCCCGTTCGTATCGGCTTTCAGACCGTCGGCATTGGCGAACTGGACGACGCCGACAGAGGCGAGAGCCACGACCGAACCGTTGGAGAAGGTGCCGTTGACCTTGCCGTCCGGACCGACGGCCACGCTCGTGAGCGTCCCGGAGCTGTTGCCGTTCTGCGTCAGCGCGTTGGTCGTCGCCGCACCGGTCGTGTCGGCATACTGCGTCAGGCCTGAGGCGCTGAGATTCATGTTGAGGCTGGGGAACGTGTAGTCACCCATGGTGATCGGCCCCAGCGGGATCGGGTTCGTCGAGGGCGAGGTGAGCTTCCCGGTGGAATCGAAGGTGAAGGCCGTGCCCACGTTGTTCCAGTCGGACGTCGTGAGCGCGCTCGGGTTGGTGGAGTAGTACAGGTTCCACACGGCCGGCTGAGCCGGCGTGGTCGTCGCGTCCTGGACCTTGGCCCAGCGGGTCGTCAGCGTGAGCGGCGCGCCGGTCGACGTGTAGACCGGCAGCGACGGGCCGGCGATGCTGTTGCTCATGAAGGTCGAGACGGCACCGGTCTGGGTCGAATCGACCTTGACGCCGGTCTGCCCCGATCCGGAGGTCACGACGGCCGCGGTATTCTGATTGTAGAGATCGGATCCCGACGTCGCCGAGGCCGACGTGCTCGGCGTCGAGGGCAGGTTGGCGGCGTAGGTGATCGTCGTGGTGGCCTGCGCCGGCAGCGCCGAGTTGCCGATCTTGATCGGACCGATGCTGGTCGTCTGACCGGTGATCGGATCGAGGTTGGATCCGGTCAGGTATCCGCCGGCGCCGTTGACGAGATAGCCGTCCTTGTCCTGGGCGAAATCGCCCCGGCGCGTGTACAGGCTCGTGCCGCCGAAGGATGTGGCGCCGTTCGCGTCGCCGGTCTTCTGCACGACGGTGAAGAAGCCCTGGCCGTTGATGGCCATGTTGGTGGGCACGCTCGACGAGACCACGTTGCCGGCCAGGGTGTTGGTGAGCTGCGACTGGGGCAGCACCGAACCCGCGACCTCGCGGCCCGGCGTCTTCTCGGACATCAGGTCGACGAAGCTGGTGTCGATGCGCTTGTAGCCGGTCGTCTGCGAGTTCGCGATGTTCCCGGAGATGTTGCTGATGGCGTAGGACTGCGCCTGGAGTCCGGAGACCGAGGTCTGCAGGGCGGTGAAAAGATCCATGGCGAACGATCCCGATGCGCGCCGCACTGGCCCGCAGGCCGGACCGGCCGCAACCGGCGTGCCATGGCTAAGTCCTTGAGAATCCTGGACCGGACCGTCGACGACCCGGCAGGGTTGACCGGTCATGGCCGCGCGCCCGGCAGATCCTGCCGGGTCGGACCCGCGGGCGCGGAGATCCGGACCGGAAGTCCCGTCCGCCGCGTTTACGCGGTGTTATTCGACACGCGCGAAGATGCCGCCGGGCCGGGGCCACGCGCGGTGCGTCCTGTCCGGAAGCGCTGAACGGGTACGGATTGCGGATCTCGGGATCATGCGGGCGAAACGGACAAGCCTCGTCCACATCATCTACTTCTCGCGTCTCAACCTGTCGTCGGACGCGGCGAAGAGGTCCGAGCAGATCAGCGATATCGGTCGCATCGCTCAGAAGAAGAACGAGTTCGCGGTGATCACGAGCTTTCTGGTCATCGAGGGCAACTTCGCCTGCCAAGTCATCGAGGGCGAGCGCACATCCGTGCACGAGACCTTTGACCGGGTGAGTGCCGACAGCCGGCACCGCGAGGTCCAGATCAGCGAGTGGCGGGAGATCACCAAGCGCGAGTTCGTCCACTCGTTCAAGAGCGCGCAGCGCACGGCCGGGAACGACACGCTGTTCGCCAAGGCCAACCTGCTCCCGATGCTCCAGCGCGGAACGCCGAAGGCGTCCGCGATACACGGGCTGTGCCTGTCGCTGCAGTCCGACGCGATGTCCCGTCAGGGCATCGACCACCTCTTCATCTGAGCCGCCGATGTCCGAGAGCGATACGCCCCCGATTCTCATCGTCGACGATCAGGAGAAGCTCCTGCGGCTGATCGTGATGCTGATGACCCGCATCGGCTTCCCAGACGTCGAGGGCGTCACCAACGCGCCCGAGGCGCTGGAGCGGATGCGGCAGCGCCGCTACGCCCTGGTGATCTCCGATCTCGACATGGAGCCCATGGACGGGCTCACCCTGCTGCGCGAGATCCGCGCCGACGACGCGCTGATGAACACGCCCTTCATGCTCACCGAGTCGTCCTTCGACTTCGAGGACATCAACCTCGCCCACCAGGCGGGCGCGGACGCCTTCATCCTCAAGCCGTTCGACATGGCGGTGCTGAAGACCAAGCTGAAGCAGGTCCTCAACCGCAAGCCGCGCAAGCGCGAGGCGCCGATCGCGTCCGAATCGACCCTGAGCGTCGAATTCCCGATGCTCGGCAAGTTCTGACGCCGCGCACCCCTCGCGGGCCCGGCGACGCGGAGGCGCCGCCGAAGCGCGTCACGCCGCCCGCTTCTGGTAATCCTTCACGTCGGTGAAGCGCACGGCCGGGTAGCGCTCCTCCTCGTAGCGGAGCGAGAAGGCCGTGGTCGCCATGAAGACCGGGGCACCGTCGAGGTCCTTGGCCATGGCCGAGCCGTGCGAGTCGATGAACTTGTCGAGCTCGGCCTCCGAATCAGACGACACCCAGCGGCAGACCGAGAATCGCGAGGTCTCGTAATCCACCGGCAGGCCGTACTCGGCCTGGAGCCGCTCCTTCAGCACGTCGAGCTGCAGCGCGCCGACCACGCCGACGATCGCCTGGCTTCCGTCCTGCGGCACGAACACCTGGACGACCCCCTCCTCGCCCATCTGCTGGAGCGCCTCGCGCAGCTTCTTGGCCTTCATGGCGTCGGTGAGCTTGATCCGGCGCAGGATCTCCGGCGCGAAGCTCGGGACGCCGCGGAACACGATATCCTCGCCCTCGGTGAGCGTGTCGCCGATGCGCAGCGTGCCGTGGTTCGGGATGCCGACCACGTCGCCCGCGTAGGCCTCGTCGGCGATGGCACGGTCCTGGGCGAAGAAGAATTGCGGCGCCGAGAGCGAGATCGGCTTGCCGGTGCGCACCAGCCGGGCCTTCATGCCCCGGTTGAGCTTGCCCGAGCAGACCCGCATGAACGCGATCCGGTCCCGGTGATTCGGGTCCATGTTCGCCTGGATCTTGAACACGAAGCCGGTCATGCGCGGCTCGGTCGGCTCGACGAGGCGCTTGTCGGCGTCCTGGCCGCGGGGTGGCGGCGCCACCTTGGCGAGACCGTCGATCAGGTCGCGCACGCCGAAATTGCGCAGCGCCGAGCCGAAGAAGACCGGCGTCAGGTGCCCCTCGCGGAACGCGTCGAGGTCGAACGGCTTCAGCCCGCCCTCGGCGAGTTCGACCTCCTCGCGCCACGCGTCGGCCGCGCCGTCCTCGGTGAGCAATTCGTCGAACAGCTTGTCGCCGGGACCCGAGACCGGGACCATCCCCGCATCCTCGGCGGCGTCGAGGCGGCGGACACGGTTGCCGCCGAGCTCGTAGGTACCGGAGAAGTTGCGGCCGGTGCCGATCGGCCACGTGACCGGGGCGACGTCGAGCGCGAGCGTCTTCTCGATCTCGTCGAGCAGCTCGAACGGGTCGCGCGCCTCGCGGTCGAGCTTGTTGACGAACGTGACGATCGGGATGTCGCGCAGGCGGCAGACCTCGAACAGCTTGCGCGTGCGCGCCTCGATGCCCTTCGCAGCGTCGATCACCATGACGGCCGAATCGACCGCCGTCAGCGTCCGGTAGGTGTCCTCGGAGAAGTCCTCGTGGCCGGGCGTGTCGAGGAGGTTGAAGACGCAGTCGCCGTACTCGAAGGTCATCACCGAGGTGACCACCGAGATGCCGCGCTCCTTCTCGATGCCCATCCAGTCGGAGCGGGTCGAGACCCGGTTGCGCTTGGCCTTCACCTCGCCGGCGAGCTGGATCGCGCCTCCGAACAGCAGAAGCTTCTCGGTGAGCGTGGTCTTGCCCGCGTCGGGGTGGGAGATGATCGCGAAGGTGCGCCGCCGCGACACCGGATCGGCCGGCCTCGCCTCGGTCTTGGTCTGCATCAGCATGGAGCGAACGCCCTGGGTCGGCGGAACGTGGTGGTGCGCGGCGCAGCACTCGCGCGGTCTCGGGATCGTGTAGCGGCAAGCCCCGATATTGGCAAAGACGGCGGCAGAATGGGGCCTCCTTTCAGGCACCGTACAGGGGCGTGACACCACGCTTCCCCGGTCGATCCACGCTTCGCGAGGCCCCGATGTCGCGCGCCGCAGCACGCTGCTGTATGGTCACCGCTCTGCTGTTCGCCTCCGCGGGCCCCGGGCCCTGCGCGGGCGAGGCGCCGCAGCGCGCCGCAGCGGCCGACGCCGCCTTCCTCGATGCCCTGACCTGGGGCGCCACGCCCTCGGCCTTCGCGCAGCTCACCTCGGAGGGGCGGACGCGCTGGCTACACGATCAGCTTCACCCGCCCGCCGAAATGCGCCTGCCCCCCGACGCCCAGGCGCAGGTCGACGCGCTGACCCCGCCGGGCAGCCTGTTCGAGCGGGCCCAGGCCCTGGACGCGCAGGCCAAGGCGGCGAAGGACATCGCCGATCCCGAGGCCAGGAAGGTTGCGCAGCAGGCTTTCCAGGCGGCGCTCAACACGGCCGCGCGGAACGCCGCCTCCGTTTGGGTACTGCGGGCGCTCTACAGCCCCGGCCAGCTGCGCGAGCGGCTGACGTGGTTCTGGGTCAACCGACTCAACGTCCACCAGGGAAAGTCGACCCTGCGCGCCGCCGTGGGCGACTACGTCGAGACGGCGATCCGCCCGCACGTGCTCGGCCGCTTCCGTGACCTGCTGATGGCGAGCCTGCGCCACCCGGCGATGCTGCGCTACCTCGACAACGACGCCAACGCCGCCGGCCGCCCGAACGAGAACTACGCCCGGGAGATCATGGAGCTGCACACGATGGGTGTCGGCTCCGGCTACACGCAGGGCGACGTCGAGGCGCTGGCCCGGATCCTGAGCGGGGTCGGCATCGACCTGAAGCCCGAGAACCCGAAGCTCCGCCCCGAGCGCGCCGCCGACTTCCGCCGGGACGGCCTGTTCGCGTTCAACCCGAACCGGCACGATTACGGCGACAAGGACTTCCTCGGCACGCGCATCCGGGGCCGCGGCTGGCCCGAGGTCGAGGAGGCGGTCGACCTGATCGCTCGCAACCCCGCCACCGCGACCAACGTCTCCCGGGCGCTGGCGACCTATTTCCTCGGGCAGGCACCCGACGACGCCCTCGTCGCCCGACTCGCCGCCGTCTTCACGCGGACCGACGGCGACATCGCCGTGGTGATGGAGGCGCTGGTGCGTGAGCCGGCCTTCACGGCCGAGCGCGGCGGCGCCTTCAAGGACCCGGTGCGCTATGTCTTCTCGGCCCTGCGCATGGCCTACGACGGGCGCGTGATCCGCAACGCCGGCCCGGTGCTCGGCTGGCTGAACCGCCTCGGCGAGGGCCTGTTCAACCGCTCGACGCCGGACGGCTACCCCCTCGACGCGGCCGCCTGGAACGGGCCCGGGCAGCTCGCGACGCGGTTCGAGATCGCCCGGCAGATCGGGTCAGGCTCGGCCGGCCTGTTCAAGCCGGCGCTGCCCGATCAGGCCGAGGAGCCGGCCTTTCCGGTGCTCGCCAACGGGCTCTATTTCTCGGCGCTGTCCGGCACCCTGTCGGCGGCGACGCGCGCGGCCCTCGCCCAGGCGGTCTCGCCGCAGGACTGGAACACCCTCTACCTCGCCTCGCCGGAGTTCATGCGATGAACCGTCGCGACCTGATCCGCGCCTCGGCGGCGCTCGGCCTGTCCACGGTGGCCGGCCGCGTCTGGGCCGCCCCGAAGGCCGACGCGCGCCTCCTCGTGGTGTTCCTGCGCGGCGCCTACGACGCCGCCAACGTGGTGATCCCGACCGGCAGCGATTTCTATTACCGGTCGCGGCCGAACCTCGCGATCCCGAAGCCCGACGCGTCGGACCCGAAGGCGGCGCTGGCGCTCGACACCGACTGGAGCCTGCACCCGGCTTTGCGCGACACGATCCTGCCGCTCTACGCCAAGGGTCAGGCCGCCCTCGTGCCGTTCGCCGGCACCGACGACCTGACCCGGAGCCATTTCGAGACCCAGGACACGATCGAGATGGGCCAGACGGTCGGCGCGGCCCGCGACTACAATTCCGGCTTCATGGCCCGGCTCGCCGCGGAGCTGACCCGGGTCCGGCCGATCGCCTTCACCGACCAGATGCCGCTCATCTTCCGGGGCGGCGAGACGGTGCCCAACATCGCCATCAACGGGGTCGGCAAGCCCGGCATCGACGACCGGCAGGCCCGCCTCATCGCGGCGATGTACAGCGACACCAAGCTGGCCGCCGCCGTGACCGAGGGGTTCCGGGTGCGCGACGCGGTCTACCACACGATCTCCGATCATGCCGGGCAGGCCGACCGCGGGGCGGTCTCGCCCAAGGGCTTCGAGCTGTCGGCCCGGCGCATCGGCCGCCTGATGCGCGAGAACTTCAACCTCGGCTTCGTCGATGTCGGCGGCTGGGACACGCACGTGAACCAGGGCGCGGGCACCGGCTACCTCGCCGACCGACTCGGCGAGCTGGGGCGCGGACTCTCGGGCTTCGTCGAGGAGATCGGGCCGGGCTGGTCCGACACGGTGGTGGTGGTGCTGTCGGAGTTCGGACGCACCTTCCGGGAGAACGGGAGCCGCGGCACCGATCACGGCCACGGCAGCGTCTACTGGATTCTCGGCGGCGGCGTCCGGGGAGGCCGGATCGCGGGACCGCAGGTGCGGGCCGACGAGGCGCACCTGTTCCAGAACCGGGACTATCCGGTGCTCACCGACTATCGCGGCCTGCTGGGCGGCCTGTTCCGGCGGCTCTACGGGCTCGACCAAGCGAGCCTGCGGCGGATCTTCCCCAGCGCGGACCCGGCGGATCTCGCGCTGCTGTAGGGAGCGGGCCGTCGCAGCGTCGCGCCGTCCCAGCACTCGCGAGCCCGGGCTCTCAGCCCCTCCGTCATCGCGAGCGCAGCGAAGCGACCCAGGGCCGCACGAGTTCGGCAGGCGTCGCGCGACGCTGGGTCGCTTCGCTGCGCTCGCAAGGACGACCAAGCGCATGTCGTGCCGACGTATCGATGCTCCTCAGCGGATCCCGACATCAGCGCGCGAAACACCTTCGACGGGTTGGCTCCGCGCCCCTCTGTCCGCGCGCTCAGGCCGCGGCGGCCGCCAGGGCGCGCAGGTCGCCGACCAGCTCGTCGACCCGCTCCGTCCGGGCATCCCAGGCGAACATGAAGCGCGCCCCGCCGCCGATGAAGGTGTAGAACCGCCAGCCCCGGGCGCGCAGGCCCTCCATCGTGGCCGCCGGCATTGTCAGGAAGACCGCGTTCGCCTCGACGGGAAACAGAGCCCGCACCCCCGGCAGCCCGCCGACCGCCTCGGCGAAGCGGCGAGCGCAGGCGTTGCCGTGGGCCGCGTTCCGCAGCCACGCGCCGCTCTCCAGCATGCCGACCCAGGGGGCCGCGAGGAAGCGCATCTTCGAGGCGAGCTGGCCGGCCTGCTTGCAGCGGTAGCCGAAATCCTCCGCGAGCCTGGCGTCGAAGAACACCACCGCCTCGCCGGCATGCATGCCGTTCTTGGTGCCGCCGAAGCACAGGACGTCGATGCCCGAGCGCCACGTCATGTCGGCGGGGCTGCACCCGAGGCTCGCGCAGGCATTGGCGAAGCGCGACCCGTCCATGTGCAGGGCGAGGCCCAGCTCGCGGCAGGTCGCCGACAGGGCCCGCAGCTCGGCGAGGCTGTAGACCTGCCCGGTCTCGGTGGGCTGCGTGATCGTCACCACGCGCGGCCGCGGGAAGTGGATGTCGCTGCGGTTCTGCGCCAGCCCGCGGATCGCCTCCGGCGTCAGCTTGCCGCCCTCGGTCCGGACGGTCAGCAGCTTCGAGCCGTTCGAGAAGAATTCCGGCGCGCCGCACTCGTCGGTCTCGACATGGGCCGAGTCGGCGCAGATCACGCTGTGGTAGGACTGGCACAGCGCGGCCAGCGCCAGCGCGTTGGCGGCCGTGCCGTTGAAGGCGAAGAACACCTCGCACGGGGTCTCGAACAGGTTCCGGAAGGCGTCGGCCGCCCGGGCGGTCCAGGCGTCCTCGCCGTAGGCCGGGGCGTGGCCGCGATTGGCCGCCTCCATCGCAGCCCAGGCCTCCGGGCAGATGCCGGAATAGTTGTCGCTGGCGAATTGCTGCGAGTCGTCGTGTCTCATCCGCGCAACCTAGCACGGCGCAGGCGCGGATGGATCGCGCGGACAGGTTGGAACTGGTGCGCGCTTGGTGTAATAGCCCCGTCAAGGCGTGAGCTCCACGCCGATTCGGAAACCGACGTTCCCGTCCCTCCCGGGTTCAAACCGGGCGAGGGACGTTGCCGGTTTCCAGATCGGCGGCGGGCCGCGTGAACCCAGAACTTCAGGTCCAGAGGATCAAGTCCGTTGCAGGTACTCGTTCGCGACAACAACGTCGATCAAGCGCTCCGCGTCCTCAAGAAGAAGATGCAGCGCGAGGGCATCTTCCGCGAGATGAAGCAGCGCAAGGCTTATGAGAAGCCGTCCGTGCGCAAGGCTCGCGAGAAGGCCGAGGCCGTCCGGCGCGCCCGCAAGCAGGCCCGCAAGACCGCGATCCGCGAGGGCCTGATCGCCGCGCCGAAGCCGAAGCCCCGCTTCCCCGCCGGCGGCCGTCGTCCCGGCTTCCCGTCGCCGTCCGCCGCGCAGGGCCAGGGCGGCAACGCCGCCGGTCAGACCCCGGTCAGCCCGGCTCCCGCCGCCTGAGCGACACCACGTCAGTCATGAGAGATCCCGGCCTGCGCGCGCAGGCCGGGCTTTTTCTTTGCGTCGCGTCCGGATGAAGGCGCCCGGGCACGCGAGCCGCACGTGGCGCGGGTCCCCTCTCCACCCGAGTCGAGCTTGCCCCGAGCCGGGCTTCTCGGGGCGGATCTCGGGCAGGCCCGAGATCCGTCGGGAGAGGAGGAAGGTCGCGCCTGTAGCGCCGAGCCGGGGCTCGGCGCTCGCGATGACGTGAAGAGCTTCGAGCGCCGGGCGCTCAGGCCGCCAGCTCAGGCCGCCTTGGCGGCCATGGTGGCGTGCTCGGCCTGGACCAGCACGTCGAGGGCCCGCCAGGGCTTCTGCATGTAGACTGCCTGATCGGGGAGCCGCGCGTCCCGGCTCGCGCCCGAGGTGACGACCACGCGCACGTCCGGCCACCGCCGCTTGACCGCCTGCGCCAGCGACACGCCGTCCATGGCGCCCGGCAGGCGCACGTCCGCGAAGAGCAGCGCCACGGTCACGTCGGACCGCTCCAGCACCGAGAGGGCCGCCTCGGCGCTCTCGCAGGCGATCACGCCGAGATCGGTCTCCTCGAGCACCGCCGTCGCGAGATCGCGCACAGCCGCATCGTCCTCCACGACGAGCGCCACGGGGGCGGAACTATCGGGCGTTGCGCGATCCATCAAAGTCTCCTGCTGCCGGTGCCTTGCCCCGCGTCGGGTGGCCGCCTGTACGGCGAGCTTCTGATTCCCCGATTCGGCCATGCTGATCCTTCATGAGGCGGCTCACAAGAGTCGCGTCGCTCCGGAGGCGAATGCCTGCCCTGCGGACAGGCGGCGCCATTTTCATGCGGAACGCACGAAAATGGCGCAGTTTCCGGGCGGTTAAGAAACTGTTCACCGGAGTGGACCGACTGTTAACGTCCTGCGGCGGAACGTCTCCACCCGCGCGGGGCGTTTCGCCGGATCGAACGCGGCCCAGAGCTGAAGGATCATCGTCCGACATGTGCCGTTTCCTCGCCTACAGCGGTGAGCCGGTCTTCCTCTCCGACCTCGTCTGCGCGCCGACCCACTCGCTGGTGCACCAGTCGCTGCACGCCGACGAGGGGAAGACCGAGACCAACGGCGACGGTTTCGGCATCGGCTGGTACGCCGAGCGGCCCGAGCCGGGTGTCTACCGCGACATCTCCCCGGCGTGGTCGGACGAGAACCTCGTGAACCTCTGCGGGCAGGTGCGGGCGCGGACGTTCTTCGCGCACGTGCGCGCCTCGACCGGGACGGCCACCGCCCGGGCCAACTGCCACCCCTTCGTGTTCGGCCGCCACCTGTTCATGCACAACGGCCAGATCGGCGGCTACCACCGGATCAAGCGGCGCCTTGAGGCGCTGATCCCGGATTCCTACTACGACCATCGCCGCGGCAGCACCGACTCGGAGGCGATCTTCCTCCTGGCGCTCGCCAACGGCCTCGAGGCGGACCCCGTCGGCGCGATGGCGCGGACGCTGAAGACCGTCCGCGAGTTGATGGAGTCGGCGAATGTCTGCGAGCCGCTGCGCTTCACCGCGCTGCTCACGGACGGCGAGACGCTGACCGCCTATCGCTGGGCCTGCGACGGCCGGCCGCCGAGCCTGTACTACCGCGAGGGGCCGGGCGGCATCGTGGTGGTGTCGGAGCCGATCGACGGCTGCCGCGAGGGCTGGCGGGTGGTTCCGAAGGGCGCGACCCTGCGCGCCCGCCACGGGAGCGCGACGCTCGTCGAGGCGCCGGAGCCCGCGCGCGCCGCCGCCTGAATACAGACGGCCCCAGCCATGCCGCCGCGGGGATTGCCGGGGCGCGCCACATCGCCACATTCCGCCTGCGGCCGATGGTGCGGCCGAGCGGGAATCGACCGATGTATCCGGATACCGAGCTTCACATCGCCGGGCGCTGGCGCGCGGGTGCCGACCGGGACACCCTGGGGGTCCTGAACCCCGCCACGGGCGAGACGATCGGCCAGTGCGCGGTCGCCACCACGGCGGATCTCGACGAGGCCCTGGCGGCCGCCGCCCGCGCCTTCCCGACCTGGCGCAAAGTCGCGCCCTTCGAGCGCGCCAAGGTGATGCGCAAGGCGGCCGACCTGCTGCGCGCCCGGGTCGACGAGATCGCCCGGATCATGACCCTGGAGCAGGGCAAGCCACTGGCCGAATCGCGGGTCGAGACAATGGCGGCGGCCGACATCATCGACTGGTTCGCCGAGGAGGGTAAGCGCGCCTACGGCCGCGTCATCCCGGGCCGCGCCGACGGCGTGCTGCAGGCGGTGGTCCGCGAGGCCGTCGGGCCGGTGGCCTGCTTCACGCCCTGGAACTTCCCGATCAACCAGGCGGTCCGCAAGATATCGGCGGCGCTCTGCACCGGCTGCACGGTGATCCTGAAGGGTCCTGAGGACACGCCGGCGAGCTGCGCCGCCCTGGTCCGCGCCTTCCTGGATGCGGGCGTCCCGGGCGACGCGCTCTCGCTGGTCTACGGCGATCCCGAAGCCATCTCGGCCTACCTGATCCCGCACCCGGTCATCCGGAAGATCTCGTTCACCGGCTCGACTGTGGTCGGCAAGAAGCTCGCGGCGCTCGCGGGCGAGCACATGAAGCGCGCCACGATGGAACTCGGCGGCCACGCCCCCGCGATCGTGTTCGGCGACGCCGACGTGGAGAAGGCGGTGGCCGTCCTGGCCCCCTCGAAGTTCCGCAATGCCGGCCAGGTCTGCGTCTCGCCGACCCGCTTCCTCGTGCACGATTCGGTCTTCGACCGCTTCGTCGAGGGCTTCACGACCTTCGCCAAGTCGGTGAAGGTCGGCGACGGGCTCGATCCCGAGACCAAGATGGGACCGCTGGTCCACGGGCGGCGCCTCGACGCCGTCACGGCGCTGGCGGCGGACGCCGAGTCGAGCGGCGCGACGCTGCGCGCCGGCGGCAAGCGCATCGGCAACCAGGGCAACTTCTTCGAGCCGACGGTCTTCACCGAGGTGCCGCTGACCGCGCGGATCATGAACGAGGAGCCCTTCGGCCCTCTGGCGATGATCAACCGGTTCTCCGACGACGAGGAGGCGCTCACCGAGGCCAACCGCCTGCCCTACGGGCTCGCGGCCTACGCCTACACCCGCTCCGCCGAGCGCGCGGCGCGGGTGTCGAACGCGGTCGAGAGCGGCATGATCTCGATCAACCACCACGGCCTCGCCCTGCCCGAAACGCCGTTCGGCGGCGTCAAGGATTCGGGCTACGGCAGCGAGGGCGGCCCGGAGGCCCTCGACGCCTACCTGGTCACCAAGTTCGTCACGCAGGCGAATTTCTGACGCACCGGCCGGCGCGCCGCGGCGCGCCGGCCCCTCCCCTCAGTAATGCGGCGGCGGCGGTTCCGGCCCGCGCGGCGCCGCGCGGGCGGCCGCCTCCTCCACCTGCTCCCGCAGCGCGTCGAGCTGCCGGACGAGCCGGTCGATCACCCGCCACTGCTCGGTCACGGTCCGGTTCAGATCCTCGATCGTCGCGTCCTGCTCGGTCAGGCGCATCTCCAGGCGATCGATCCGTGTCGCCTCGTCCATGTCGGGTCTCCAGGCAGTGCCGTGTCGCGAGCTGTCCCCGACCCAATCGTCTCGGACCGCCGGCGCTCGACGCTCCTCCTAACGCAGGCCGCGCGCCGAACAACCCGACGGACCGCCTCCAGCCATGACCAGTCGAGAACGTCCATCAGTCGATGTATAGACTCGAAGACCGATAATTGCGCGAAATTGATTTATATCTCGCGTGTCTTTGCAGCCTGAATAAATGCATTTTGCGATGATCGACTGCGCTCCTACAACTTTCTCGCGCTCTCATTGAGCCTGTTTCATGACGAGAGCACGCCATTGACGGTTTTTTAAGCGCGTCTCCTCATGATCGTCCGAACTTTACAGATCAGGCGGGCACGGGCTCCGATGGCGATGTTTGGTTCACGCGACGACGCCCTCCTCGCGGCGATAGACCGGACGATGGCGCGGGTGGAATTCGACCTCGACGGCACCGTCACCGACGCGAACGCCGTATTCCTCGACCTCGTCGGCTACACGCTCGACGAAGTCCGGGGCCAGCATCACAGAATGTTCGTGCCTGAGGCCGACAGGTCCGGTCCGAACTACAGCGCCTTCTGGGACCGGTTGCGCGCCGGTCAGCACGAGGCGCGTGCCTTTCCGCGGGTGACGAAAGCCGGCCACACCGTGTGGATCCAGGGCTCCTACAACCCGATCCTCGACCGCCGCGGCAAGCCCACCAAGGTGGTCAAGCTCGCCACCGACATCACCGCGGAACGCGCCCGCAACGCGCTCCACGCCGGTCAGGTCGAAGCGCTCAACCGTTCGCAGGCGGTGATCTGCTTCGCCCTCGACGGGACGATCACGGATGCCAACAGCAACTTCCTGTCCACGATGGGCTACACGCTGGAGGAGATCCGCGGGCGGCATCATCGCATGTTCATGGCGCCGGCGGAGGCGGCCAGCCCGGACTACACGGCGTTCTGGGCCGCGCTCGGCAACGGCCAGTACCAGGCCGGCGAGTTCCGGCGCGTCGGGAAGGACGGCCGCATCGTCTGGATCTTCGGCGCGTACAATCCGATCCTCGACGCCGACGGCAAGCCCTGCGCGGTGGTGAAGTTCGCTACCGACGTGACCCGGCAGGTCGAAGACCGCCAGCGCCGGGCCGAGGGGCAGCGCGCGATCGACGCCGACATCGCGGCGATCCGCGATTCGATGAGCCGGGTGGTCCGGCAGGCGGACGAGACCGCGGAGGCCTCGAGCCGGACAAGCCGCAACGTCGATGCGGTCGCTGCGGGTTCGGAGGAGTTCGCCGCCTCGATCGAGGAACTCAGCCGTCACGCGATGCAGGCGAAATCCTCCGTCGATCTGGTCGTTTCCCGCGCCGAGGAGGCGGGGGCGATCGTCGTGGGGCTGACCGGCGCCGCGGACCGGATCGGGGCGGCGGTCAGCCTGATCCGGTCCATCGCCGATCAGACGAACCTGCTGGCGCTGAACGCCACGATCGAGGCGGCCCGGGCCGGAGCGGCCGGCAAGGGCTTCGCGGTCGTCGCCGCCGAGGTGAAGGCGCTCGCCGAGCAGACCGCCAAGGCCACCGGCGAGATCGGAACCCAGATCGCCGCCGTGCAGGCCGAGACCTCCCGGGCCGTCTCGGCGATCGACGGGATCGGCGCCACGATCGAGCAACTCAGCGCGATCTCGCTCAGCGTCTCGTCGGCCGTGACCGAGCAGGCCGCGGTGACCCGCGACATGACCGAGAACATGCAGTCGGCGGCGCAGGGCGTCGCGGCGATCCACACCGCCATGGCGGAGATCGCCTCCTCGGCGAGCGTCGTCGACACCTCGGTGCGCAAGGTCTCGGAGGCGGCGCGCGCCCTCGCGTGAGCCGGCCCGGCAGGGCCTCAGGCCGCGCGGGTGGCGACCGGATCGGCCACGGAGATCCGGTCTCGTCCGCCATTCTTGGCGGCGTAGAGAGCGGCGTCAGCCCGCTGCATCAGCAGGTCGAACGCGATGCCGGGGCGCGCCTGCGCGATCCCGATACTGACGCTGACGCGCAGGGCCGGAAGCTCGGGAACCGCGAGTTGCGCGAAGGTCTGGCGCAGCTCCTCGGCTCGGGCCAGGGCCTCGGCGGGCGAGACGTCCGGCAGGAGGCATGCGAACTCCTCACCGCCGAGGCGGCCCAGCAGGGCCTCCCGCGGCAGCAAGGTCGACGCCATGGTGCAGAAGCCGATGAGCACCGCGTCGCCGACCCCGTGGCCGAAGCGGTCGTTGACGGCCTTGAACCGGTCGAGGTCGAACAGCAGCAGGGCGGCGTCGCCGTGCCGCGCCATCGCGTCCGCGGCGGCCCTGGCGAAGGCCCGGCGGTTGCGCACACCCGTCAGCGCGTCGGTGGAGGCGGCGATGCGCTGCTCCCGCTCCGCCCGCTCCTTGACCAGCGCCATGAACGTGAAGGCCGAGGCGATCGAGAACATCAGGGTGACGAAGCACAGGATCGCCACCCAGTGCGACGCGAGCGGGCTGAGACCCGGCTGCGGGGGCGCCACCAGCGTCGCGGGGATCCGCACGATGTAGAAGCTGCCGTGCAGTCCCAGGATGGTGGCGGCGGCGATCCGGGAGGCGAGCCGCTCGGCGCGACCGCGCCAGATCTCCGCGGCCGCGGCGCAGCAATAGAGCGCCGCGGTCCCCGAGGCGTAGATGATGCGGGCCTCGATCGACGCGTAGAAGGTCGGGATCAGGCACAGGACGCACCAGCCGAGGGCGCCGGCCATGGCGATGCCCACCCGCGGCTCCCGATGCTCGAAGGAGCGGACGCCGCTCCAGATGAGGCCGTAGGCGGCGAGCACCACGGCATTGGCCAAGCCCACCGAGATCAGGTCGGGGATCTGGTTGCGCAGCGCGAGGCCGGCCGATCCGGCCGCGCCCACGAGATGCGCCGCGCCCCAGTAGGCGAGCACCCTGGATTCGGGCGCCTGCCGCCACGAGGCCATGAAGAGCGTGCCGACCAGGAAGGTCGTCGCCGCGCTGACGACCAGCAGGGTGGCGGGATCGAGTTGCACGGACGCCTGTCTATCCTCGACCCGGACGTTGAGCCGCCCCCGCCCCCGCGTCGCGCCGCACTATGGCCGAGCAACGATACGAGCCGGCAGAGTATATCGCTCTATCTTGCCGGAAGCCACAGTAAGCTAGATTAGAACGGCCAACCGGGACGAAGGTGCTAGTACACCGGCATATTAGTCCCTGAGCCTGCCGGGTCTCTCGTGCTGAGTGCCGCAGAGTTGCCGACTCTGACCTCGGCGCGGGCCCGCCCCCGCACGGCCCCGGAACGCCGGGGCCGGAACGCGCGGTGCGGCCCGCCCGTCAGGCGCGGTGGATCACCGGGACCGCGGGCGCGCCCTCCCACTCGGTGTTGGCGGGGATCGACTCGCCCTTCATGACGATGGTGAGCGGGCGCAGCCGGGCGAAATCGCCCACCTTGGTGTCGTAGAGCACGGTCGAGAACGCACCCACCGAGACACCGCGCCCGACGACGACGCGGCCGATCTTCATGATCCGGTCCTCGTAGAGGTGCGTCTGCAGTGCCGAGACGCGGTTGATGGTGGCGTAGTCGCCGATGGTGACGCAGTCGAACTCGGTGATGTCGGTGGTGAGCATGCAGACGCCCTTGCCGACCTTCACGCCGAACAGCCGGAGCACCCAGGGCAGGAAGGGCGTGCCCTGGAGGTGCTCGAGCAGCACCTTGCCGGCGAGCCCCCAGTAGGCCACCGCGATCGCCTCAGTGCGCATCGCCCACCACGACCACATCGGCTGCATGCCGGGCTTGTAGACGCCCATCAGCAGCCACTTCATCGCGATGACCGCCGAGGACTGGATCAGCGCGATAGCGACGCTCGCCACGACGAAGCTGTAGGCGAGCCCCGACCAGTCCTGCTCCAGGATGGCCGGGTAAAAGTACCAGTCGATCACCGTGATCGCGAGGGTGATGTAGAGCATCGGCGAGAACGAGGTCGCGAAGGCCTCGAAGACGCCGCGCCGGATCTTCGGCCACGCGCCGGGCTCGTAGGTCTGGGCGGTCGAGCCGAGATCGACCTTCTGGCGGGCCGGCAGCCGGATCGGCGGCGAGCCGAACCACGTCTCGCCGGGGCTCATCGCGGCGTTCTCGGGCGGCTTCGACTTGATGCCGATGAGAACGTCGTCGGGGATGACGGCGCCGGGCGGCACCACGGCGTCGTTGCCGACGAAGACCCGGGCGCCGGTGCGCACCGGCTCCAGGTGCATCCAGCCGCGCCGGATCTCCTCCTCGCCGTACACCACCTCGTCGGCGATGAAGTTCTTCGCGCCGACCTCGGCGAGGTCGTAGCGGCCCGCGAGGTTGGTCGAGATCTCGGCGCCGTGGCCCATATTGGCGCCCATCAGCCGGTACCAGGCCCGCATGTAGACGGTCGCGAACAGCGACGAGAGCGTCTCCAGGGTGACCTCGACGGCGAGCGCCAGCGACCATTTCCGCAGGTAGAACAGCGAGTGGACCGAGTAGGTGCCGGAGCGGGTCCGCGGCAGCACCACCCAGCGGATGCCGGCGATCAGCAGCACCGTGCCGGCGGTCATCAGCATGGCGGTCGGCCAGGTGAGGATCGGCAGGTACCAGTGGTAGTCGATGTCGGTGATGTCGGAGAGCGAGTCCGAGATCTGGTCGAAGATGAAGAAGGCCGGGAAGATCGGCAGCAGACCCACCGCGGGGATCGCGCCGAGCAGCACCACGTAGGCCGCCATGAACGCCGCGCGGCGCGCGAAGGAGGCCTCGGCGGGCGCGGGCAGTTCCGCGGGGTCGGCCATCCCGACCTTGCGGCCGGGCGAGCCGTCCCACCGCTCGGCCGCGCCCACCCGCGAGCCCGTGGGGATCGTGGTGAGGTCGGCGATCTCCGCCTGCGGCCCGATCACCGCGTCGTGGCTGATCACGCAGGAGGTGCCGACCGCCGCGTCCGCGCCGATCTCGACCCTGCCGATGACCAGCTCGTTGCCGACGATCTCCGCGTTGGCGATGACGAGGCGGCCGCCCAGGGACGCGCCGTCCCCGATGGTCAGGAGGTCGGCCGCGCCGATCTCGATGTCGGAGATGAGCGTGTCGCGCCCGACCTTCGCGCCCATCAGCCGGAGATAGACGGCGATCGCGGGCGAGCCCTGGAGCCACTTCACGTGGACGAGGGGCGCCAGCCGCTGCGCGAGCCACCAGCGATAATAGTAGGTGCCCCAGAGCGGGTACCGGCCCGGCTTGGTCCGGCCGAGGATCAGCCACTTGCCGGCGACCGCCGCGACCGCGGTCACGCCGTTGATCGCCACGTAGACGAGGAGCAGCACGCCGAGTTCGGCGAAGAAGCTCAGGCCTCCGCCGGTGAGCAGCAGGTAGGTCACGAACATGCCGAGCCACTGCGCGGTGGCCAGCGCGATCACGAAGGGCAGCGCGACGAGCTGCGCGAGGCCGCACAGCGCCCGGCGCAGCAGCGGCGGCGGCGCGAAGCTCAGGTCGCGGATCGCGGCCCCGGCGCCCATGCCGCCCGTGCGGGCGATGAGCGCGTCGGCCATCGCCCGCACGGTGCGCAGGGCGTAGACGTCCGGCAGCGTGATCCCGGCCAGCGGCGGGTTCTCGCGCACCGCCGAGACGAAGCGCGCGGCGAGCAGCGAGTGGCCGCCGAGATCGGCGAAGAAGTCGCCCTCGAGGGCGATCGGCTGGTTGCCGAAGATCTGCTTGGCCGCGGCGACCAGGGCCGCCTCGGTCTCGTTGGCGGGCGTCTCCTGCTCGCCGTCGGCGGCGACCACCGTGAGCGGGGCGACCTTGAGTGCCTTGCGGTCGACCTTGCCGGACGTGAGCCGCGGTAGCGTCTCGGCCACCTCGAAATGCCCGGGCACCATGTAGGGCGGCATCTGCCCGGAGAGGGTCCGGCGCAGGGCGGCGGCGTCGATGGACCGGCCGCGCTCCGGGATCAGGAAGGCGACGAGGCGGTCGACGCCGTCGTCGTTCCGCAGCACGACGGCGGCTTGGTTGACGTCGGGCACCGCCCGGATCCGGGACTCGATCTCGCCGAGTTCCACGCGGAAGCCGCGGATCTTCACCTGGTCGTCGATCCGGCCGTGGAACACGATCCGGCCGGCGGCGTCGAGGGAGACCGCGTCGCCCGAGCGGTAGAGCACCGGGTCGGTCCCGTCCGACGCGAACGGGTTGGCGATGAACTTCTCCGCCGTCAGCTCGGGACGGGCGAGGTAGCCCCGCGCCACGCCGGGACCGCCGATCAGCAGCTCGCCCTGCTGGTCTCGGCCGAGCAGGGTCAGATCCTCGCCGGCGACGTAGACGGAGTAGTTCGGGATCGGGCCGCCGATGGTCACCGGCTCGCCGGGCCGCATCTCGGCCGCGGTGGCCACCACGGTGGCCTCCGTCGGGCCGTAGGTGTTGAACAGCTGGCGGCCGCCGGTCGCCCAGCGGGCGATCAGCGGCTCGGGCAGCGCCTCGCCGCCGAGCAGGACGAGGCGCACCCGCGGCAGGTCGCCGGAGATCATCGCCAGGAGCGTCGGGACGGTGTCGAGCACCGTGATCCCCTCGGCCTCCAGGATGCCGGGGAGCGATTCCAGGTCGCCCATCATGGCGGGGCTCGCCACGAACAGGGTCGCGCCCACGAGATACGGCACCCAGATCTCCTCCATGGAGAGATCGAAGGCCACCGAGGCGCCCTGGAAGACCACGTCGTCGGCGCGCATCCCGTAGAGGGCGTTCCCGGACCGCAGGAAGTGGCAGATGTTGGCGTGGCTGATGACGATGCCCTTGGGCACGCCGGTCGAGCCCGAGGTGTAGATCAGGTAGGCGGGGTGCTCGGGCGTCAGCCCGGCCGCGCGCGGATCGGGCAGCGGCGCGCCGGCGGGCGTCCCGGAGTCGAGATCGGCGGGCGTCAGGGCCGGGGCGACGTCGGGCGCCCCCGCGGCGAGCGCCGGGGAGACCAGCAGCGCCTTCGCGCCCGCGTCGGCGAGGCACACGCCCACCCGGTCCGCCGGCGCCTCGGCGTCGAAGGGCAGCCAGGCCGCGCCCGCCATCGTGATGCCGATCTGCGCCACGAGGAGGTCCGGGCCACGGGCCATCCACAGGCCGACGATGTCACCCGGCCCGATGCCGCGATGGGCGAGGCCGGCGGCGATCCGGCCGGCCCGGGCGGCGACCTCCGCGTAGGTCAGGTGCGGGTGGACGCCCCCGGCGCCGACGCCGGCGCCGTCGACCAGGCAGGGATGATCGGGCCGGGTCTCGGCCGCGTGCAGGAAGATCTCGGCCAGGACCTCGTCGCGGATGAGGTCGGGCCGGTGGTCGCCGCGCAGGATCGCCGCCGCGGCTTCGAGAGGCGCGGGCTCCCCGGCCGTCGGTCCGGGCCGGGTCTTCTCGGCGACGTCGCTCATCCGCTGCTCCGCTGGCCGCCCGCTCGGGCCGGCGCCTGTCCTGGCCGCCGCCCTATAGCCTGCCGATCATGCCGTTATCGAGGCGGCTTTGCACTGCGCCGGCGCACGGGATCAAGCCCAGCGCCAGCCACCGGGCTCGAGGATCAGGACCTCGCCCTGGCGGATGCCCAGGCGGGGCGCCGCGTAGACGTCGAGGTGGCCGAGGGCGACCAGCGCGGCCCGCGCGACGCCGCCATGGGCGACGATGACCGTGTCCCGCTCCAGCCCCGCGATCATCGGCCCGACGCGCTCGACGAGGCCGGCATAGCTCTCCGCGCCGAGGCCGGGCGGGCGGTAGTGCCAGCGGTCCCGGTCGCGGCCGGCGGCCCCGGCCGGGTCGCGGCGGCGGATCTCCGCCCAGGTGGAGCCTTCCCAGCTGCCGAAACCGATCTCCCGCAGGCGCGGGTCGACGCGGTACGCCTCGGCCGGCAGGCCGAGGGCGCCCCGCAGGATCTCCATGGTGCGCCGGGTGCGCTTGAGCGGGCTCGCGACGAAATCGGCCTCTGCCAGGGCCGGCCCCGCCGCGGCGGCGAGGCGCTCCGCCACGGCCGCGGCCTGTGCCTCCCCCTGGGCATTGAGGTCGGTGTCGCGCCCGCCCTGGAGGCGCCCCTCGGCGTTCCAGGCGGTCTGGCCGTGCCGGATGAAGTAGATCGTACCCAACCGTCTCAACCCCGTCCTGCACAGGCGTCCGGAACAGCCTGGACTACCGGCCGTTCTCGCCGGCGGTCGGCAATATCCGGAACTAGGTCCTGCCCCATGTCCAAGAAGCACGGCAAGCATCATCGCGGCCACAAACGCGGTGACGGCATGACAGGTGAGGCCGATCTGCATGGCGCCACCGTGGATCACCGCCCGTCGACGGCCCGCTGGGCCGGCAGCGTCGACAGCGTGGCCGAATCCGTCCCGGCGGCGCTCGGCCGGCACGGACCGGTACCGATCCGCCCGGCGCCCGGCATCGTGGCGGTCGAACCGGGGGCGCCCTTCGATCTCGGCTCGGTCGATCCCGACGACGTCGGCGGCCTTGAGAAGGACTGGGCCAAGGACGCCCTCGCCCAGGAGCGGGCGCGCATCGTCGCCCTCCAGGAGCGCCTCTACGCGGAGCGCGCCCGGAGCCTCCTGCTGGTGTTCCAGGCGATCGACACGGGCGGCAAGGACGGCACGATCCGGTCGGTGCTCAAGGGGGTGAACCCCCAGGGCTGCGCGGTGGCCTCGTTCAAGGTGCCCTCGAGCGAGGAGCTCGATCACGACTTCCTGTGGCGCTACCACGCCCGGGTGCCGGGGCGCGGCACGATCGGTGTGTTCAACCGCAGCCACTACGAGGACGTGCTCGTCGTCCGGGTGAAAGGCCTCGTGCCGGACGCGGTCTGGCAGAGCCGCTACGGCCGGATCAACGATTTCGAGCGCCTGCTCACAGAATCGGGCACGACGGTCGTGAAGTTCTTCCTGCACATCTCCAAGGCGGAGCAGAAGCGGCGCCTGGAGGCCCGGATCGCCGACCCCGAGAAGCACTGGAAGTTCGACCCGGCCGACCTGGTCGAGCGGAAATCCTGGGACGCCTACCAGCAGGCCTTCGCGGACGCCCTCGGCCGCTGCTCGACGCCCGAGGCGCCCTGGCTGGTGGTGCCGGCCAACCACAAGTGGTTCCGCAACTACGTGATTGCCCGGACCGTGGCGGATACGCTGGAGGCCATGGACCCGCGATTCCCCGAGGCCGCCAAAGGCATCGCGGATCTGACGGTCCCCGACTGACGCGGGAGAATCCGGGATGCTGGTGGTTCGAGAGGTCGCGGTCTCGGGCTACCGCTCGCTGCGGCGGATCGGCTTCCCGGTCGACGCGCTATCGGTCTTCGTCGGCGGCAACGGCACCGGCAAGACCAACCTCTACCGGGCCCTGGAGCTGCTGCAGGCCGCCGCCCGGGGCACCCTCACCCGCGACCTCGCCGCCGAGGGCGGCATGGACTCCGCCCTCTGGGCCGGCCGCCGGCGGCAGGGCGAGGCCGCACGGATCCGCCTGTCGGCAACCCTGCGCCACGACACGATCGGGCAGGAATTCGTCTACGCCGTCGAGATCGGGCTGGTGTAGCAGGTCGGCGGGACGACCTTCGGCGCCGCCTTCCGGAAGGAGCCGCAGGTCAAGGCCGAGCGCCTGACGGTCCGCACCCGCGGCCGCGCGGCCGTGATCCTCGATCGCGACGGGCGGAGCGGCTTCGTCCGGGACGCGGAGGGCCGCAAGCGCACCCTCGGCGGTGACCTGCTGCCCACGGAGACCGCCCTCGGCAGCCTCCTCGACGCCACCGGCCATCCCGAGATCGCCGTGGTCCGCTTCGCCCTGGCGGGGTGGCGCTTCCACCACGATTTCCGGACGGATGCCGAGTCGCCCCTGCGCCGGCCCTGCCTCGCGGTGACGACGCCGACCCTCGCGTCCGACGGCGCGGACCTCGCCGCCGTCTTCGCGACCCTGGCGCATATCCGGGAGGACACGACCGAGATCGACGAGGCCGTCGACGGCGCCTTCCCGGGCGCGGCGCTCGTGCTGCCGGAGCCGGGCCGTCACGCGCGCTTCGGCCTGCGCTTCCCCGACTTCCCGGGCCGGACCTTCGATCCGCCGGAACTGTCGGACGGCACCCTGCGCTACCTCGCCCTGGCCGGCGCGCTGCTCGGCTACCGGCTGCCGCCGTTCATCGCGCTGAACGAGCCCGAGACCAGCCTGCATCCCGATCTCATGGATCCGCTGGCGCGGCTGATCGCGCGGGCCGCGGAGCGGACGCAGGTCTGGCTCGTCACGCACTCGGAGCGGCTGGCGGCCGGCATCGCGGAGCACGGGAAGGTCCGGCCGCGCACCGTCATCAAGCGCGACGGCGAGACCTGGATCGACGGGCTCAAGTTCTCGGGAGAGTTCGACGAGGCGGAGGACGCGTGAGCCACGCCGGGCCGCTCACGCCTCAGGTCCGGGCCGACGCGACGACCGACCCGTCTCAGTCCTTGTCGAGGGTGAGATCCGGCGCCTCGGGATTCTTCATGCCGACGACGTGGTAGCCGGCATCCACGTGGAGGATCTCGCCGGTCATGCCGGCCGCCATGTCGGAGACGAGGTAAGACGCGGTCTCCCCGACCTCCCCGATCGTCACGGTCCGACGCAGGGGCGCGTTGTACTCGTTCCACTTCAGGATGTAGCGGAAATCGCCGATCCCGGAGGCCGCGAGGGTCTTGATCGGGCCGGCCGAGATGGCGTTGACCCGGATGTTCTTCGGGCCGAGATCGGCCGCGAGGTAGCGCACCGACGCCTCCAGGGCCGCCTTGGCGACGCCCATCACGTTGTAGTGGGGCATCCACTTCTCGGCGCCGTAATAGGTCAGCGTCACCAGCGAGCCGCCCGGGCGCATGATCTTCTCGGCGCGCTGGGCCACGGCGGTGAACGAGTAGCAGGAGACCAGGAGCGACTTGGTGAAGTTGTCCTCGGAGGTCTCGATGTAGCGGCCGGTCAGCTCGTCCTTGTCGGAGAAGGCGACGCAGTGGACGACGAAGTCGATGCCGTCGGGGAAGACCTTCGCGGCCTCCGCGAAGACCGCGTCGATCGTGGCCGACTCGGTGACGTCGCAGTGCCCGATCACGTGGGCGTCGAGTTCCTTGGCCAGGGGCTCGACACGCTTGCGCAGGGCGTCGCCCTGGTAGGTGAAGGCCAGTTCGGCCCCGTGGGCGCGGGCGCTGCGGGCGATGCCCCAGGCGATCGAGCGGTTGTTGGCGACCCCGAGGACGATGCCCCGCTTGCCCGCCAGAAGGCCCTGCCCGTGTTCCGCCATGATCGATCCCGAAGCCGCGCGACCCCTCTCGGGGCCGGGGGGCCTCCTTAGCGGAGGCGGCCCGGCGACGGAAGTCCGGGACGCCGCCGAGCACCTTCATGCGCGCCTCGGTGGCTACGCCGGCGCGTCAGGCCGCGTTGGCCGCCCGGCGGCCGCGGGCGAATTCGGTCAGTGCCGCGTCCTCGCCCTCCGGCAGGACGATCGCCGTCGTGGCGAACAGGTCGCCGCGGGTGCCGTCCTTCTTCGGAAGTCCCTTGCCGCGCAGGCGGAAGGTGCGGCCGGAACTCGTCATCGCCGGGATCTTCATCTCGACGGCGCCGGTGAGCGTCGGCACGCGGATCGTGCCGCCGAGCACGGCATCCTCCAGCGGAACGTCGACGCTGGTGCGCAGGTCGGCCCCCTCGACGGTGAAGCGCTGGTGCGGCCGGATCCGGATGGTGAGGAGGGCGTCGCCCGGCTCGGCCCGGAGGCCGCCACTCTGGCCGAGGCCGCGAAGCCGGATGGTCTGGCCGTCGACCACGCCGCGGGGAATCACGACGTCGACCTCACGGCCCGTGGGCAGGGCGAGGCGCAGCTTCTCCTCGCTGGCGACCTGCTCCAGCGTCACCAGCAGTTCCGCGGCGACGTCCTCGCCCCTGGCCGCTTGACGCTGGCCGCCCGGACCGGCCCCGCCGGCGCGGAAAGCCTCCCCGAAGATGTGCGAGAAGATGTCCTCGCCCATCCCGCCGCCGCCGCCGCGCTGCGCGCGCGCCATGTTCTCGAAATCGAAATTGCCCCCGCGCCCGCCGCCGAAGCCGCCGAACCCCTCGAAGCCGGTCGCGCGCGGCTTGCCCTCGGCGTCGATCTCGCCGCGGTCGAACTGCTTGCGCTTCTCGGAATCGCCCAGGATCTCGTAGGCCGAATTCGCCTCGGCGAACCGGTCCTTGGCCTTGGCGTCGTTCTTGTTGCGATCGGGGTGGAAGTCCTTGGCGAGCTTGCGATAGGCCTTCTTGATCTCGGCCTCGCTCGCCCCCTTGGCCACGCCCAGCACGTCGTAGGGATTGCGCATGGATCTCTTGGCTGTGCGGTTGGCTGTGCGATGTGGGTTCGCAACCGGGATGTGGGATGGATGTTGCATCCCTGCAACGGTTCTGGCGGCGAAAGTCTGCGGGTTCGGGCCGAACGTCAAGCGGCCGATCTCGCCGCCGCTCCGCGCCGGCCCTATCGTCGGACACGGCGCGGAACGGCGCCTCCGGGCCGGGCGCCGCGCCCGTCTGGATCACCTGAAACCGGAGAGCCGATGCACTACGCCTGCGACCACCTCCACCTGCGCAGCCGCGACGCTGTCGCGGCCGCCACCTTCTACGTCGACACCTTCGGGGCCCGGGAGGTGAAGCGCGTCGGCGCGGACCCGGTGCAGCGCGTCGTGCTCGACCTCGGCGGCCTGGCCGTCTTCATCGAGCAGGCCCCGGACGAGATCGCGCCGGCGACCGCCACGCCCTGCCTCGGGATCGAGCATTTCGGGCTGCGCGTCGCCGACATCGAGGCCGCGATGGCCGATCTCACCGCCCGGGGCGTGCCCGTGCGGACCGGCATCACGGAGCGCGGCCCCGGCCTGCGGATCGCCTTCGTGGAGGGCCCCGACGGGGCGCTGATCGAGATCCTGGAGCGGAAATCCGCCTGATGGCGCCGCGACCCGCGCGCCGCCGCGCCCTCACCGCGGCGCTGATCCTGCTGCTGGCGGCGTCCGGCGGGGCGGCGGCGCGCCCGTTCACGGACGCGGCCGGCCGCACGGTCGAACTTCCCGAACGGGTCGGGCGGGTGCTCGCCGCGGGACCGCCGGCCGCGGTGCTGCTCTACACGCTGGCGCCCGACCTCATGGCCGGCTGGGTGAGCGCCCCGCATCCCGAGGCGCTGCCGTTCCTCGCGCCCCGGACCCGGGCCCTCCCCGCCTACGGCCGCCTGACCGGGCGCGGCGGCACGGCGAACGTCGAGGCGGTGCTGGCCGCCAAGCCGGACCTGATCGTGGATTCGGGCAGCCTCGGGCCGACCTACGCGTCGCTCGCCGACCGGGTCCAGGCCCAAACCGGGATCCCCTACATCCTGCTCGACGGCAGCTTCGCGAAGACCCCGGAGGCGTATCGGCAGCTCGGCGCGGCCCTGGGCCGTCAGTCCGACGCGGACGCCCTGGCGGCGGAGGCCCAGAGCCTCGCCGACACGGTGGACCGCGCCGTCGCGACGGTCCCGGAGGACAAGCGGCCGCGGGTCTACTACGCGCGCGGGCCGCGCGGGCTGGAGACGGGGTTCGCCGGCTCGATCAACACCGAGCTGGTCGAGGCCGCCGGCGGCCGCAACGTCGCGCAGGACGGGGGCGGCCGCCTCGGCAACGTCTCGCCCGAGCAGGTGCTCGCCTGGAACCCCGACGTGATCGTCACCCTCGACCCGGCCTTCGCGGCCGGGCTGCGCGCCGACCCGCTGTGGCGGGACGTCCGGGCCGTGCGGACCGGGCGGGTCTACGTGGCGCCGCTCCAGCCTTTCCCGTGGTTCGACGCCCCGCCGGGGGTCAACCGGCTGATCGGCCTGCGCTGGCTGGCGGCCCGACTTCATCCGGACCTGTTCCCGCAACCGATGCCCGAGGTGGTGCGCGCCTTCTACGGCCGCTTCTACCATATTGACCTCGATGCCGGTCAGGCCGACGCCCTCCTCGGCCCGACGCCGCCGGGCGCCCCCCCGGGCCCGGCGCGGTGAGTCGCGTCCCGGCCGCCGCCGAGACGATCCGGGCGCGCAGCCGCCTCCGCCTGCCCGCGGCGCTGCTGGCCGGTCTCGCCCTGCTGGCGCTGACCGCCGTGGCGCTGGCTGTCGGCAAGTACCCGGTCGCGCCCGCCGACCTCGCCGCGATCCTCGGCCACCGCTTGCTCGGGCTGCCCCTCCGGGTTCCGGCAACGGCGGAGACGGTCGTGATGCAGGTGCGCCTGCCCAGGGTGATCGCCGCGCTGGTCGTCGGCGCGGCCCTGTCGGCCGCGGGGGCGACCTACCAGGGCCTGTTCCGCAACCCGCTGGTCTCGCCCGACATCCTCGGCGTCTCGGCCGGCGCCGGGCTCGGCGCCGTCCTGGGGATCTATCTCGGCCTGCCGGTGGCGCCGATCCAGGCCCTGGCCTTCCTGGGCGGGCTCGGCGCCGTCGCGGCGGTCTACGGCGTCGGCCTCGCCGTGCGGCGGCACGACCCGGTCCTGACGCTGGTCCTCGCCGGCGTCGCGGTCGGCGCGGTGCTCGGGGCGGGCATCTCGCTCCTCAAGGTGCTGGCCGATCCCTACAACCAGCTGCCGGCGATCACCTTCTGGCTCCTCGGCAGCCTGTCCTCGGTCACCCTCGGCGACGTCGCCGCCACCCTGCCGATGCTGCTTCTCGGCCTCGTGCCGCTGGTGCTGCTGCGCTGGCGCATGAACCTGATGAGCCTCGGCGACGCGGAGGCGCGGGCCCTCGGCGTGGAGACGCGGGTGCTGCGGCCCGTCCTGATCGCCGGCGCGACCCTGATCACGGCGGCGGCCGTGGCGATGACCGGGGTCATCGGCTGGATCGGGCTGATCGTGCCGCACGTCGCCCGGCTGCTGGTCGGGCCGGATTACCGCCGCCTGCTGCCCGCCTCGCTCGTCCTCGGGGCGGGCTACCTCGTGCTGGTCGACCTGATCGCCCGCAATCTCGGCACCGTCGAGG
The DNA here is from genome assembly GCF_900116245.1 of Methylobacterium sp. yr668. Taxonomy (NCBI): domain Bacteria; kingdom Pseudomonadati; phylum Pseudomonadota; class Alphaproteobacteria; order Hyphomicrobiales; family Methylobacteriaceae; genus Methylobacterium; species Methylobacterium sp. yr668. Next base: position 143,986 of record NZ_FOZY01000003.1, read on the forward strand.
TGCCCCTCGGCATCCTGACGGCCCTGGTCGGGGCGCCGTTCTTCCTCTGGCTGCTGGCGTCCGGGCGCCGGGGCTTCAGCTGATGCTGCTCCGGGTCCGGGACCTCGCCTTCGGCTACGGCAGCCGGATCGTCGGCCACGACGTGTCGTTCGACCTCGCCGCCGGCGAGGTGCTGTGCCTCGTCGGGCCGAACGGCGGCGGCAAGACCACGCTGTTCCAGACGCTGCTCGGCCTGCTGCCCGCCCGCGCCGGGCGGGTGATCCTCGACGGGGCCGACCTGTCGCGCCTGTCGCGGAAAGCCGTCGCCCGCACCATCGCCGCCGTGCCGCAGGCGCACGCGGCGTACTTCCCGTTCACGGTGCGCGAGGTCGTCGTGATGGGCCGGGCGAGCCGGCTCGGCCCGTTCGCCGCCCCCGGGCCGTCGGACGTCGCGGCCGCCGAGCGGGCGCTGGCCGCGCTCGGGATCGGGCATCTCGCCGATCAGGTCTACACCGAGATCAGCGGCGGCGAGCGCCAGCTCGCGCTGATCGCGCGGGCGCTCAGCGGCGAGCCGCGGCTCCTCGTCATGGACGAGCCGACCGCGAGCCTCGATTTCGGCAACCAGGCCCGCGTCCTCGGGCAGGTCCGCCGCCTCGCCCAGGCCGGCATCGCCGTGCTGTTCTCGACGCACGATCCCGGGCACGCCCTGCTCTGCGCCGACCGCCTCATCGCCCTGCACGCGGGCCGCCTCGTCGCCGACGGGCCCGCCGCCGCGACGGTCACGCCGGAGCTGCTGCGCCTGATCTACGGGATCGACGTGGTGGTGGCGCCGGTGCCTGGCCTCGCGGCGCCGGTCTGCGTGCCGGTCGTTGCCTGACGTGGTCGACGGATCGCGGGCCGGTCCCTCACCCGGCGCGCGACAGCGTCTCGACCGGCTCGGTGCGGCGGGGCTCCTCAGCCCGGAAAACCGCGCCGAGCACCGCCTCGCACTGCATCCGGACGCGGGCGTGGCACTCGCAGGCGGCGTTCGAGACCGCCCGGCGGTCGAGGATCGTGATGCGCCCGCGGCCGACCCGGATGAGGCCCTGCTCCTGCAGCACCCGCAGGATCCGCGTGAGGTAGGTCCGCTGGACCCCCAGCATGGAGGCCAGGACCTCGTGCGTGATCGGGAGGGTGTCGCCGCCCGTCCGGTCCTGCAGCGACAGCAGCCAGCGCAGGCAGCGCTGCTCGATCGGGTGCAGGGCGTTGCAGGCCGCGATCTGGAACAGCTGAGCCAGGAAGCAGTCGGCGTAGCGCGCGAACAGGTCGCGGAGCGTCGATGAATCGAGCTCGGCCTGCCGGAGCCGCGCCGCGTCGAGGCGCAAAGCCGCGCCGCCGATCTGCGCCAGCCCGCTGACCGCGGGCGGCAGCCGCCCCGCGCCGATGATCCCGCCGATCGCGCCCTCGTGCCCGACGCTCGCGATCTCGGCCGTCCGGCCGTCCCGCGTGGCGACGATCAGCGCCACGACGGTCTGGTCGCGGGGGAAGATGACGTGGCTCGCCGCAGCGCCCGCCGCCAGCGCCGTATCCCCCTTGGCGAAGGTCACCGGCTCCAGGTGGGGGGCGATCAGGGCGCGATCCGAACCCGGCAGCGCGTCGAGGAGCAGGTTGCCGGTGGAGGCGGCAGAGTCGATCGGCATGGGGGACGGAGAGGTGCGGGAGGAGAGTCTCCCGTCAGGATCCTCTCGGGCTCGCCCGCCGGTGCGCGGACCCGTCAGCCATACCCCGCGCTCTACGTCCTTGAACTAACCTAGGTTTCGCCGACGCCTTTCATCTACTTGTCCGTGCAGAGCCCCTGCTCGGAGAGCCGCTTGTGCTCGCGCGGGTCGCAGTCGGTCGTCAGGAACGAGGCCCATTCGGACGGGGTGCCGTAGAAGGCGTTGCGGTCGACGTCGCCGCGCACGCCCGGAACCCGGCCCGTGGACGTGAACTGCCACAGCATCCACTTGCGGTTGACGAAGCGCTGCTCCGGCTCGGCCGCGGTGGAGCGCAGCCAGTGCGGATAATCGGGGAGCTCGCCCTCCAGGACGTCCTTGTGGAACGTGATGTCGGTGTAGATGATCGGGCGCTTGCCGGTGTAGCGCTCCATCTCCTCCAGCATCTCGGTGACCATCGCCAGGGCCTGGGCCTTGGGCAGCTTCTTCGGGCAGGTCTGCGAGTGGCCGTTCCACTCGACGTCGAGGACCGGCGGCAGGGCGGTGGGGTCGTTGGGGACGTTCTTCTTGAACCAGTCCATCTGCTCCCGGGCGGAGCGGCACCAGAACACGAAGTGGTAGGCCCCGCGCGGCACGCCGGCCCGGGCCGCGCCGTCCCAGTTGGTCCGGAAGCGCTCGTCGACGTGGTCGCCGCCCTCGGTGGCCTTGATGAAGGCGAACTGGGTGCCGGCGGCGCGGACCGAGGCCCAGTCGACGTTGCCCTGCCACTTCGAGATATCGATGCCCTGGATCGGGTGAAGCTTGGCCTTGGCCACGCCCGGATGGGGCTTGGCGTCGCCCTTCGTCGGATAGAAGTCGTTGTTCGACGCGCAGGCAGCGAGGCCGGCCAGGATCGCGGCGGCGGCGAAGCGCCCGGCGAGACGCCGGGCCGGCTTGAGGCGACTGATCAGGCCCCGAGCGAGATCTTCGGTCGGTGACCGCGAAGGCGTGTAGATCCGCGACATCAGTGTTTAGCCCGCCACCGAAGATGCGCCACAGACAGGCGTATTCGATGGCCCTGGCGCGGTTAACGGAGCTTTGCGATCATTGCGGCGGAATTCCGGGACGCGTTGCATCCCCGCGACATACGGCGTCGATCCCCGGCTGGTTCACAGGGCCGCATACGGCTAAGTCGCGGTCCCGCAACGCGAGTCCGGACGGGGCACCGTGAGTAAGCAACTCTTTACCATAGGCTACGAAGGCCTCGACTCGGAGCGCCTCGTCGGCGTCCTGCGCTCGGCCGGGGTCGCGGTGCTGGCGGATGTCCGGGCGGTGGCGAACTCGCGCAAGCGCGGCTTCTCGAAGGGCGCGCTCGGCACCTCCCTGCGCGAGGCCGGGCTCGGCTACGCGCATCTGCGCAGCCTCGGCACCCCGAAATCCGGCCGGCAGGCGGCGCGGGCCGGGGACGCGGCGCTGATGCGCCGGATCTACTGCGAGGAAGTGCTGGACACCGCTGCCGGGATCGCGGCGCTCGACGAACTCGCCGCGCTCGCCGAGGCGTCGCCGATCTGCCTGCTCTGCTTCGAGCGCGATCCGGCCGGCTGCCACCGGCGCGTGCTGGCCGAGCGCCTCGCGCCGCGGGGCTTCGTGGTCAGCGATCTCTACGGCTGAAGCGTCTCAGCGCCCGGGCAGCGGTCGCGGCTGCGGCTGCGCGCGCATGCCCAGCGCGCCGGCGAGGCGCCGGACCGGGCCGAGGGCGGCCGTCAGTCCCCGCGGCGCGGCCCCGCGGGGCGCGCGCGGCCGGCGCCGGTCGGCGTCGGGCACCGGCTCGACCGGCAGGTACAGCGTGTCGAAGAAGGACATCTCGAGCAGCACGGCGCCGTCGTCGTCGGTGATCACCATCGCGGCCTCCATGAGGCGCGGGTCGCCGCCGTGCTGACGCATCAGCCCCTGCACGATCGTGCGCGCGGTCGACCGGGCGGCCTCGACATCCTCGACCCACTGGGCCGCCGAGGCCGGGAGCGAGGCGTTGCCGAGGCGGATGGTGAAGTGCGCGCGGACCATGGAGCGCTCCTGGGAGGGGACCGGCGGGACGCCGCCGGCAACGGGTGTCAGGCGGCCTGGGCGTCGTCGACCGCTTCGGCGACGCTCGCGCCGTCGGCCTCGGATCTTTCGGCCGCGGATTTCGGATCGAAGGCGTCCGCGAGCAGGCCGAGGCGCCGCGCCATGTCCCGCACCTCGTTGAGGGCGATCGACTTCTGGCCTTCCTTCACCGCCCGCGTGATGTCGCTGACCTGGGTGGTGGCGATCCGCTTCAGTTCGTCGGCGAGCTGCTGGCTGGTCATCATCGCATCCGGACTCGGCTTGTCGGGCTGAGCCGGGACCGTGGGGCGGCGGGGCTTACCAAGGCGTTTCGCCGGGGATCGACGCCTGTGGACAAGCTTGGGGATCCGCGGCCGGCGCAACCCTGCCGACCGGCTTCCGCGCGGGCTCAATCCTGCAAGTGCCGCGCCGCGATGATCGAGGCGGCCGTGCGGTTCTCCACGCCGAGCTTCGCGTAGATGCTCTCGAGGTGCTTCGTCACGGTCCGGTGGCTGAGCCCGAGGATCTCGCCGATGTCGCGGCTCGACTTGCCCCGGGACAGCCAGAGGAGGACCTCTGCCTCGCGCCCGGTGACCGGCAGGCGCACCCGCAGCCGCTCGACCCCCGCCGACAGCGCGTCGCGCGACAGGCGGAGCAGGATCTCGTCCGGGGTGCGGCCGATGAAGGTCAGGGCGTAGGCGACGCCGTCGCGATCGGTCAGCGCGAGGGGCTGGGCGGCGCCGGCGAGGCAACCGCGCAGCCATTCGCGGGCGCCGGCGGGCAGCGCGGGGGCGCCGGAGGGTACCGCGCCGAGCCCGGCGAGCAGGCGTCCGGCCTGCGGGGTCGACCACAGGATCGTGCCATCCTCGGCGACCGCGAACAGGGTCCGCCCGGCCGTGTCGAGGGCGGTCCGGGCGCTCTGCGCGGCGCGGGCGCTCGCGAGATGCACGCGGATCCGGGCCAGGATCTCGTCGGGGGCGATGGGCTTCGTGACGTAGTCGATCCCGCCGGCGGAGAGCCCCTTCACGATGTGCTCGGTCTCGCTCAGCCCGGTCATGAAGATCACCGGCACGCCGGCGAGCTGCGGCTTGGCCTTGAGCCGCCGGCAGGTCTCGAACCCGTCGAGGCCCGGCATCACCGCGTCGAGGAGGATCACGTCGGGGGTGATCTCGTCAACTAGGGTCAGGGCGAGGTCGCCGCCGACCGCGACCAGCACGGTGGCGCCGGACCGCTCGATCGCCTCGGTGAGGAAGCTCAGCGTGTCGGGCGAATCGTCGATCACCAGGACGATGTCCCGGTGCGGCTGGACCTTCGGCGCCTCAGTCATGGCGGGCGAGTTCCTGCAGGACCGCGAGGTAGCGGCGAAGGTCGTATCCCTCGACGAGCCCGCGCATCCGGGCGACGAAAGCGGGCGGCACGGTCGCGTCCTGCTCCATCTGGGTCAGCTTGGCCTCTATGGCGCGGATATGCCCGATCCGGCCGAGGCGCAGGAGCTCGCCGACATGCTCGGGCCCCGGCCCCGGGACGTCCGCCGCGGCCGCGGCCGCCCCGGACCGCCCCGGCGCGGCGCCCTCGGTCCATTCGAGGTGCAGGAGCTTGCCGATCCGCTCCATCACGTCGCGCAGGTCGAAGGGCTTGGCGAAGATCGCGTCGTGCGGGGCGTCGTCGCCCCGGGTCGGGCTGATCTCGTGGACGTTGGCGGACATCATGGCGATCGGGCCGGTATGCCCGGCCTGCCTCAGGGCCGCCGCCGCCGCCCAGCCGCTCATCCCGGGCATCGCGATGTCGAGGAGGACGAGGTCGACGCCGCCTTGCGCGACCGTCGCGAGGCACTCGGATCCGGAGCCGGCCTCCCGCACGGAGATGCCCTGCGGCTCCAGGATCGCCCGCATCAGCGCGCGGTGAGCGCTGTCGTCGTCGGCGACCAGGACGGTGCGGCGCGCGCCCGCGTAGGCCCGCTCCGGGGGTGCGGCCGGCGCGGCCGGGGCGATCGGCGCGGGCTGGGCCACGGAGGCCAGCATCAGGCGCAGCCGCGCCTGCGTGCCGCCGCCGGGGGCGGCAGTCACGGTGATCTCGCCGCCCAGGAGCTGCGCCAGCAGGTTGGCGATGGTGAGCCCGAGCCCGGTCCCCGGCGTGCTGCGGGCGGCCGGGGTCGAGCCGCGCTCGAACGGCTCGAAGATCCGCGCGAGGTCCGCCTCCGGGATGCCCGGCCCGGTATCGCGGATCGTGAACACCGCGATCTGGCTCCGGTAGCTGAGGTCCAGCGAGACGGTGCCGGCTTCCGTGAACTTGATGGCGTTCGACAGCAGGTTGAGCAGCACCTGCCGCAGGCGCTTCTCGTCGGTGGCGACCACCGCGGGCAGGATCTCGGGCCGTGAGAACCGGAATTCCAGTCCGGCCTCCCGCGCCTGGAGGCGGACCATGTCGACCAGCTGGTCGAGGAAGTCGGTCAGCCGGACCTCGTCGCGGTGGATCTGGAGGCGCCCGGCCTCCATGCGCGAGATGTCGAGGAGGCCGTCGATCAGGCCCGACAGGTGCTGGGCACTGCGCCGGATCACCCGCAGGCCGTTGACGCGATGCGCCGGGATCGCGGGGTCGGATTCGAGGAGCTGGGCGTAGCCGAGCACGGTGGAGAGCGGCGTGCGCAGCTCGTGGCTGATCCCGACCACGTAGCGGCTCTTGGCCTGGTTGGCGGCCTCGGCCCGCTCCTTGGCCTCCTGCAACTTGGCGTCAGTGACCTTATGGGCGGCGATCTCGGCCTGGTAGAGCGCGGTCTGGCGCATCGTCTCGGCCTGGGCGACGCGCCGGCTCTCCTGGGCGAGCACGAACAGCCACGCCACGACGCCGAGGATCACCACCAGGGTGAAGAACACGCTGGTCAGCGCCGTGCGCAGGAACTCGCGATTCTCCGGGTGGGCGATCGTCGCGCCCGCGTGCACGATGCCGAGGATCAGGCCGATCACCGCGCAGAGCGTCAGCATCACCGCGAGGTAGCGGCCCAGTGGCGCGCCGATCCAGGCAGCGGTGCGGCCCGGCAGGATCCGCGCGACGGCGGCCTGCGCCTGCACCTCCAGGCGCCCGTGGGGCTTGCACAGGTCGCCGCAGCGGGCGTCGAGCGAGCAGCAGAGGGAGCAGATCGGGGCGTCGTAGGCCGGGCAATGGGCCATGTCCTCGCCCTCGAAGGGCAATTCGCAGACCCGGCAGACCACCTCGGCCGCGCCCCAATCCCGCTTCGGGACCCGCGCCAGGTACCAGCGCCCCGCCGTCGCCCAGGCGATCGCCGGCGCGGCGCAGAACGCGATCGCCAGGGTCAGCAATGGCGCGAAGGGCTGCAGGGTCGCGCCGAGCCAGCCGACATAGGCCGCGCCCCCGGCCGCGAGGGATAGCGCCATGGCGCCGGTCCCCACGGGATTCACCGCGTAGAGATGGGCGCGCTTGAACTCGATGCCCGGGGGCGAGAGTCCGAGCGGCTTGTTGACCGCGAGGTCGGCGGCGAGCGCGCCGACCCAGGCCGAGACCACGGAGGCGTAGAGTGGCAGGGTGCTCTCGATGGTCTTGTCGATGCCGAGCTCCATCAGGAGCACCGCGATGGCGACGTTGAACACGAGCCAGACCACCCGTCCCGGATGGCTGTGGGTCAGGCGCGAGAAGAAGTTCGACCACGCGATCGAGCCGGCATAGGCGTTGGTCAGGTTGATCTTGAGCTGCGACACGAGGACGAACAGCCCGGTCAGCAGCAGCGCCGCCCGGCTCCCCTCCCCCGTCAGGTAGCCGAAGGCCACCGCGTACATGCGGGTCGGCTCGGCGGCGTGCTCGGCGGGGACGCCGTGCCCCAGCGCCAGGACCGCCAGCGCGGCGCCGAGCAGGATCTTCAGCATCCCGGGCAGGATCCAGCCAGCGCCGCCCGAGAGGACGGCGAGCCACCAGCGGCGGTCGCGCGGGCCCCGCGGCTCCGGCACGAAGCGCAGGAAGTCGACCTGCTCGCCGACCTGGGCGAGCAGCGCCAGCAGGACGCCGGTGGCGAGGCCGAAGCGCGCGAGGTCGAAGCCGCCCCCGGCGCCGTCGAGGCCCGGGTAGCCGGCGAGCGCCCGCAGCGGCCCCGCGCCCTGCGCCGCCACGAAGATCAGCGGCAGCAGGCTCAACCCGATCCAGATCGGCTGCGTCCAGATCTGGAACCGGCTGATCAGCCGGATCCCGTAGACGACGAGGGGAATCACCGCCCCGGCGCAGAGCAGGTAGCCGACGCCGAGCGGCAGCCCGAAGCAGAGCTGCAGCGCCAGCGCCATGATCGCCGCCTCGATGGCGAAGAACAGGAAGGTGAAGCTCGCGTAGATCAGCGATGTGACGGTCGAGCCGAGATAGCCGAAGCCGGCACCCCGGGTGAGCAGGTCCATGTCGACGCCGTAGCGGGCGGCGTAGACCGTGATCGGCGCCGCCGTGGCGAAGATGATCAAACCGACGACCAGCACGGCCGCCACCGTGTTGGGAAATCCCGCTGTGAGCGCCAGCGTCCCGCCGATCGCCTCCAGCGCGAGGAAAGAGATCGAGCCGAGGGCCGTCTGCGCCACCTCGAGGCTCGACCAGCGCCGCGCCTTCTTGGCGGTGAAGCGGAGGGCGTAATCCTCCAGCGTCTCGTCGGCGACGAAGCGGTTGTAGTCCCGGCGGATGGGGATGATGCGCTGCGGACCGCTCATCGGGCCCCGGCCGGGACGATCAGCCCGTCGTGCCCGGGCAGCGTCGCGCACGGGCGACCGCGCGACGCACGCGCGCGCGAAAGACCGGGCACCGGAGCGGTGCTCCCACTATTCGCGCTCTCAGCCACCCCGACCTCAAAGTATTCCGCCGCGATGGTGCGGCGCATGCAAGACCACGGCCATACGCAAAATCGCGTATAGGCCGCACTGCAACCCAGGACCTAGCCTGCGCTCGTCGATCCGGGCCGCCTCTCAAGGCCCGGACGCGAACAGGGTCAGGCACATGGCAGACGACACCGAGACCGGCGCCGATCACGGCTTGCGCTCCCCGCTGCGGCGCAGGCTGCTCATGGGATTGGCCGGCGCCCCGGCGCTGGCGCTGTTGCCGCGCACCGCCTGGGCGGCGCCGCCGACCGCGGCGGTCAACACCACGGGCCTCGCGGTGACCGACAGCGAGGTGACGGTCGGCATCCTGCACTCGGTCACCGGCACGATGGCGATCTCGGAGACGGGCGCGCAGGAAGCGGAGAAGCTGGCGATCCAGCAGATCAACGACGCCGGCGGCGTGCTCGGCCGCAAGATCAAGATCATCCAGGAGGACGGCGCCTCCGACTGGCCGACCTTCGCCGAGAAGGCCAAGAAGCTCCTCGTCAACGACCACTGCGCCGCCGTGATGGGCTGCTGGACCTCGGCCTCGCGCAAGGCGGTGCTGCCGGTCTTCGAGCAGTACAACGGCCTGCTGTACTACCCGACCTTCTACGAGGGCCTGGAGCAGTCGAAGAACGTCTTCTACACCGGCCAGGAGGCCACGCAGCAGATCCTCGCCGGCCTCGACTGGGTCCACAAGGAGAAGGGCGGCGACAGCTTCTACTTCATCGGCTCCGACTACATCTGGCCGCGCACCTCCAACAAGATCGCCCGCAAGCACGTGGAGAACGTGCTCAAGGGCAAGGTCGTCGGCGAGGAGTACTTCCCCCTCGGCCACACGCAGTTCAACTCGGTCATCAACAAGATCAAGCTCACCAAGCCCAAGGTGATCTTCGCCGACGTGGTCGGCGGCTCGAACGTGGCGTTCTACAAGCAGCTCAAGGCGGCGGGCATCGACCTGTCGAAGCAGGTGCTGATGACGATCTCGGTCACCGAGGACGAGATCGACGGCATCGGCGGCGAGAACATCGCCGGGGCCTACGCTTGCATGAAGTACTTCGAGTCGATCCAGAACGAGAACAACAAGGCGTTCGTGGCTGCATTCAAGAAGATGTGGGGCGAGAAGACCGTCATCGGCGACGTAACGCAGGCGGCCTATCTCGGCCCGTTCCTGTGGAAGATGGCCTGCGAGAAGGCCGGCTCGTTCGACGTCGACAAGGTCGTGGCGGCCTCGCCCGGGATCGAGTTCAAGGGCGCGCCGGAAGGCTACGTCAAGATCGACGAGAACCACCATCTCTGGTCGAAGACCCGGGTCGGCCGGGCCAAGCCCGACGGCCAGTTCGAGATCGTCTACACCAGCCCCGAGCTGATCAAGCCCGATCCCTTCCCGAAGGGCTACCAGTAATCCGTTGTCAGGAGGGGTGAAATCACCCCTCCCCGTCATCGCGAGCGCAGCGAAGCGACCCAGGGCAGCGGGACTTCCCGAGACGTCGCGCGTCCCTGGCTTGCTTCGCTCCGCTCGCAAAGACGGCCCGGCCCGAAGGCCGTGACGAGCCGGCACCAATCGAACTCGCTTTGCGGAAGACCGAAACCATGCTCGGCGACTACTCCCTCGGCGACCTCGGCGCGATCTTCGCCATGCAGGGCTTCGCCGGCCTGATCCTGTTCTCCGTCTACCTGCTGATGGCGCTGGGACTCGCGATCATCTTCGGCCAGATGGGCGTGATCAACATGGCCCACGGGGAGTTCATGATCCTCGGCGCCTACGTCACCTATCTCTGCTCGACCTTCTTCCAGACCTACCTCCCGGCGCTGTTCCCGATCTACTTCTTCATCGCGATGGGCTTGGCGTTCCTCGCCTCCGGGGCTCTGGGCATGCTGGTGGAATGGGGCCTGATCCGGTTCCTCTACAAGCGCCCGCTCGACACGCTGCTCGCCACCTGGGGCCTGTCGCTGATCCTCCAGCAGGCCTACCGGTCGATCTTCGGCGCCCGCGAGGTCGGCGTCGAGCTGCCGTCCTGGCTGATCGGCTCGGTGCAGGTCACCGACACGATCGAGATCCCGATCAACGGCCTGTTCGTCATGGCCGTCACCATCCTGATCACCGTCAGCGTCGCGCTGCTGATCTTCCGGTCGCGCTTCGGCCAGCAGGTCCGCGCCGTGATGTCGAACCGCGCCATGGCGGGGGCGGTCGGCATCGATACCGAGAAGGTCGATCGCTACACGTTCGGCCTCGGCTGCGGCATCGCGGGCATCGCCGGCTCGGCCTTCACGATGATCGGCTCGACCGGGCCGACCTCGGGCCAGCTCTACATCGTCGACACCTTCCTGATCGTCGTGTTCGGCGGGGCCGCGAGCCTGCTCGGCACCATCGCGTCGGCCTTCTCGATCTCCCAGACGCAGTCGACCCTGGAGTTCTTCCTCTCCGGCTCGATGGCCAAGGTCATCACCCTGCTCGCGGTGGTCGGCATCCTGATGCTGAGGCCGCAGGGCCTCTTCACCCTCAAGGTCCGGCGCTGAGGATGTTTTCCCGATGACGAACCCGGTCCAGACTCTCACCAAATCCGTCACCGTCAACGACAACCCGTTCATGAAGCCGGTGGAGTGGCTGAGCCTGCTCCTCCTGGCCGGGGTGATCCTGGTCGTCCTGCCGCTGGTGCTCGACAGCTTCCGCCTCAACCTCGTCGGCAAGTACCTCACCTACGCCTTCGTCGCCCTCGGGCTGGTGATCTGCTGGGGCTACGCGGGCATCCTCTCCCTCGGCCAGGGCGTGTTCTTCGGCCTCGGCGGCTACTGCATGGCGATGTACTTGAAGCTCGAAGCTTCGAGCATCGAGAATACGAAAATCCAGTCGACTCCCGGCATCCCGGACTTCATGGACTGGAACCAGATCACCGCCCTCCCCTGGTTCTGGCAGCCGTTCAAGAGCCTGCCGCTGACGCTGATCCTGGCGGTCGCCGTCCCGGTCCTGTTCGCGATGCTGATCTCCTTCGCGATGTTCAAGCGCCGGGTCGGCGGCACCTACTTCGCCATCATCACCCAGGCGATCGCCGCGATCCTGACCATCCTGATCGTCGGCCAGCAGGGCTACACCGGCGGCATCAACGGCATCACCGACCTGCGCACCCTCCACGGCTGGGACATCCGCACCGACTCGGCGAAGTTCATCCTGTACTTCGTCAACGGCGGCCTGCTGTTCGCCTGCATCCTGGCGGCGCAGTACGTGAAGAAGTCGAAGCTCGGCCGCATCCTCGTCGCCATGCGCGACAAGGAGGACCGGGTCCGGTTCTCCGGCTACTCGGTGGCGGGCTTCAAGGTCTTCGCCTTCTGCTTCGCCGCCGGGTTGGCGGCGATCGGCGGCGCGATGTTCACCCTGCAGGTCGGGTTCATGTCGCCCTCCTTCGTGGGCATCGTCCCCTCGATCGAGATGGTGATCTACGCCGCGGTCGGCGGGCGCCTGTCGCTGTTCGGCGCGGTCTGGGGCACGCTCTTGGTCAACTGGGCCAAGACCAGCTTCTCGGAGAGCTTCCCGGACCTCTGGCTGTTCGGCCTCGGCGCCCTGTTCATCGCCGTGGTGCTGGCCTTCCCGAACGGCCTCGCGGGGATCTGGCGGGAGCACATCGAGCCCCGCCTCACCCGCCGCGCCAAGAGCCTGCAGGCGCCCGCGCCCGCCATCGCCCCCCACGGCGCCCCGGCCGAGTGAGTCCCCCATGAACGCCGCGATCCTCTCCTCCCCCGTGGTCGGCGCCGAGGCGGCCCCGCCCGACTACCTCCTCGCCGTCGAGGCGCTCACGGTCTCGTTCGACGGGTTCAAGGCGGTGAACGACGTGTCGTTCTACGTCGATCCGGACGAGATCCGGGTGATCATCGGCCCGAACGGCGCCGGCAAGACCACGGTCCTCGACCTGATCTGCGGCCGCACCCGGGCCAGCGCCGGCTCGATCAAGTACAAGGGCCAGGAGCTGACCCGGCTCTCCGAGAGCGCGATCGTGCAGGCCGGCGTCGGCCGCAAGTTCCAGACGCCGTCGATCTACGACGACCTGACGGTGTTCGAGAACCTGGAGATCTCGTTTCCCCGCGGCCGCTCGGTCTTCGGCGCGCTGACGTTCAAGCGGGACGCCGAGGTCCGCAACCGCATCCACGCCATCGCCGAGACGATCTTCCTGAAGGACCAGCTCAGGGAGCGGGCCGAGTTCCTGAGCCACGGTCAGAAGCAGTGGCTGGAGATCGGCATGCTGCTGATCCAGGACCCGGAGCTGCTGATGCTCGACGAGCCGGTGGCCGGGATGAGCGTCGGCGAGCGGATCAAGACCGCGGAGCTCCTCAACCAGATCATCAAGGGCCGCTCGGTGCTGGTGATCGAGCACGACATGAAGTTCGTCGAGGACATCGCCCACCGGGTGACGGTCCTGCACCAGGGCAAGGTGCTGTCTGAGGGTTCGATGGAGCGGGTCAAGAACGACCCGAAGGTCATCGAAGTGTATCTGGGACATTGACGATGGCCTCGCTCCAGACCGCGCACGCGGCCCCCGTCCAGGCCCCCCCGCTCGCCGCGATCCCGTCCGCGACGCCGGCGCTCGCCGTCGAGGACCTGCACGCCGCCTACGGCCAGAGCGAGGTCCTGCACGGGCTGACCTTCTCGGTGGCGCCCGGCGAGATCGTCGCCGTGATGGGCCGCAACGGCATGGGCAAGACCACGCTGATGAAGACCCTGATGGGGCTCGTTCCCGTCAAGGCCGGCTCGATCCAGGTCGAGGGCGCGGACATCGCCGGGCTCAAGAGCCACGCCCGGGTCGCCAGGGGCCTCGCCTACGTGCCGCAGGGCCGCATGATCTTCTCGACCATGACGGTGCAGGAGAACATCGAGACCGGCCTGACGGTCACCGGCGCCCGCGAGGTGCCGCAGGACCTCTACGACATGTTCCCGGTCCTGCTGGAGATGAAGGGACGGCGCGGCGGCAACCTCTCGGGCGGGCAGCAGCAGCAGCTCGCCATCGCCCGGGCGCTGGCGAGCCGGCCGAAGGTCCTGCTGCTCGACGAGCCGACCGAGGGCATCCAGCCCTCGATCATCCGCGAGATGGGCCGGACGCTGAAGAAGATCCGCGACCAGCGCGGCCTGTCCATCGTCGTCTCCGAGCAGGTCCTGAGCTTCGCCCTCGACGTCGCCGACCGGGTGATCGTGCTGGAGAACGGCGCCATCGTCCACGAGGCCCCGCGCGACGGCATCGACGAGGCCGCCGTCGCCCGGTTCCTGTCGGTCTAGGGGCGCAGCATGGCCGATCACGAGATCTTCGAACTCGGCGACTTCGTGCTCCAGTGCGGCAAGACGCTGCGCGCGGCCAAGCTCGCCTTCAAGACCTTCGGCACGCTGAGCCCGGCCAAGGACAACGCCATCGTCTACCCGACCTGGTACTCGGGCCAGCACACCGAGAACGAGTGGCTGATCGGCCCCGGCAAGGCGCTCGACCCGGACAAGTACTTCATCATCATCCCGAACATGTTCGGCAACGGGCTCTCGTCCTCGCCGAGCAACACGCCGGCGCCCTGGAACGGGCCGCGCTTCCCCAACGTCACCGCCTACGACAACGTCCGCGCGCAGCACCGCCTCGTCACCGAGCATTTCGGCATCGAGAAACTGGTTCTGGTCACCGGGTGGTCGATGGGCGCGCTCCAGACCTACCACTGGGCGTCGATGTACCCCGACATGGTGCCGAGGATCCTGCCGTTTCAGGGCTCGGCCAAGTGCTCCCGGCACAACTACGTCTTCTTGGAAGGCGCCAAGGCGGCGCTCCAGGCCGACGCCGCCTGGGCGGAGGGCTGGTACACGAGCCCGCCGACCCGGGGCCTGCGCGCCTTCGGCCGGGTCTACGCGGGCTGGGGCCTCTCGCAGACCTTCTACCGGCTCGAGGCCGACATTACCCACATGGGCTACGCCTCGCTGGAGGACTTCCTGATCGGGTTCTGGGAAGGCCTGTTCTACGAGCGCGACGCCAACAACCTGCTCACCATGCTGTGGACGTGGCAGCACGGCGACATCAGCGCCAACGATACCTTCAAGGGCGACTTCAAGGCCGCGCTCGGCGCCATCCGCGCCAAGGCGATCCTGATGCCCGCCTCGACCGACCTGTATTTCCCGCCCGAGGACAACGCCATCGAGGCGGCCGCCATGCCGAACGCGGAGCTGCGCGTGATCGACACGTGGTGGGGCCACTTCGCGGGCGGGCCGGGCACAAGCCCGGACGACATCAAGGTCCTCGACGACGCGCTGAAAGAGCTGCTCGCGAGCGGGTGAGAGACGCGCAGCGGCGCGCGGACGGGGCCTGTGCCCCGGTTAAGTCAGGGAGCTGGAGACACGAGATGCCCGAGACGCTGATCAAGGTCGATCTCACGCAATCGGCCTACGACAACGACATGGTGCACAACCGCTGGCACCCCGACATCCCGATGGTCGCGTATGTGAAACCCGGCGCCGACTTCATCGTCGAGACCTACGACTGGACCGGCGGCTTCATCAAGAACAACGATTCCGCCGACGACGTGCGCGACATCGACCTGTCGATCGTGCACTTCCTCTCGGGTCCCATCGGCGTCGAGGGCGCTGAGCCCGGCGACCTGCTGGTTGTCGATCTCCTCGACATCGGCGCCAAGCCCGAGAGCCAGTGGGGCTTCAACGGCTTCTTCTCGAAGAAGAACGGCGGCGGCTTCCTCACCGAGCACTTCCCGCAGGCCCAGAAGTCGATCTGGGACTTCGAGGGCATGTTCACGAAATCCCGCCACGTCCCGGGCGTGCGCTTCCCCGGCCTGATCCATCCCGGCCTGATCGGCTGCCTGCCCGATCCCAAGATGCTGGAGACCTGGAACACCCGCGAGAAGGCGCTCTACGACACCGACCCGGAGCGGGTGCCGGCGCTCGCCACCCTGCCCTTCGGCCCGACCGCCCATATGGGCCGCCTGAAGGGCGACGCGAAGGATGCGGCCGCCGCCACCGGCGCCCGCACGGTCCCGCCCCGCGAGCACGGCGGCAATTGCGACATCAAGGATCTGTCGCGCGGCTCGAAGATCTACTTCCCGGTCTACGTGCCGGGCGCCGGCCTCTCCATGGGCGACCTGCATTTCAGCCAGGGCGACGGCGAGATCACCTTCTGCGGCGCCATCGAGATGGCCGGCTGGGTGCATCTCAAGGTCGAGCTGATCAAGGACGGCATGGCCAAGTATGGGATCAAGAACCCGATCTTCAAGCCGTCGCCGATCACGCCGAAATACGACGATCATCTGATCTTCGAGGGCATCTCGGTCGACGAGAGCGGCGGCCAGCACTACCTCGACGTGCACATCGCCTACCGGCAGGCCTGCCTGAACGCGATCGAGTACCTGAAGAAGTTCGGCTACTCGGGTGCGCAGGCCTACTCGATCCTCGGCACGGCGCCGGTCCAGGGCCACATCTCGGGCGTCGTCGACATCCCGAACGCCTGCGCGACCCTCTGGATCCCGACCAAGATCTTCGAGTTCGACATCAATCCGGGCGCCGACGGACCGACCAAGTTCCTCGACGGCTCGATCCAGATGCCGCTCTCGCCGGATCTGTGATGGTTCGTTTCCCTGTTGGTCGCGGCTGACGCGACAGGCCTCCTCTCCCGTGCGGGAGAGGGGGCCCGCGATCCTTCGGCACCGTTCGTACCTCTCAAGTTCATTCCGGGAGCCTCCCATGCCCGTCTACGACTACGCCTGCGAGGCCTGCGGGCCCTTCACGGTGATGCGGCCGATGGCGGAGTTCCGCGAGCCGCATGCCTGCCCGGATTGCGGCGGGGAGAGCCAGCGCGCCTTCCTCACCGCGCCGCGCATCGCCGGCATGGATGCGGGCCTCAGGACCGCCTACGCCACCAACGAGCGCAGCCGCCACGCGCCCAGGCGCTCGGGCAGTCACGGGGCCGGGTGCGGCTGCTGCTCACCCAAGAAAGCGAGCGCCGCTCCGGCCGCCGCCAAGAGCTTCCCGAAGGCGCGGCCCTGGATGATCAGCCACTGAGCCGCCCTCAACCGGGGGGACGATCAAGGTCAGGAGGACATCACGCCATGATGCACGGAGACATCTCGTCCAGCCAAGACAGCGTCGGCGTCGCCGTCGTGAACTACAAGATGCCGCGCCTGCACACCCGCGCGGAGGTGCTGGAGAACGCCAAGGCGATCGGCAAGATGATCGTCGGCATGAAGACCGGACTGCCCGGCCTCGACCTCGTGATCTTCCCCGAATACTCGACCCACGGCATCATGTACGACGCCGCCGAGATGTACGAGACCGCCTCGACGGTCCCGGGCGCGGAGACCGAGGTGTTCGCCGCCGCCTGCCGGGAGGCCAAGGTCTGGGGCGTGTTCTCGCTCACCGGCGAGCGCCACGAGGACCACCCGCACAAGGCGCCCTACAACACCCTGATCCTGATGAACGACCAGGGCGAGATCGTGCAGAAGTACCGCAAGATCATGCCCTGGACCCCGATCGAGGGCTGGTATCCGGGCGACCGCACCTACGTGTCGGACGGGCCGAAGGGGCTGAAGATCAGCCTGATCATCTGCGACGACGGCAACTATCCCGAGATCTGGCGCGACTGCGCCATGCGGGGCGCCGAGCTGATCATCCGCTGCCAGGGCTACATGTATCCGGCCAAGGAGCAGCAGGTCGTCATCTCGAAGGCGATGGCCTTCGCCAACAACACATACGTGGCGGTGGCCAACGCGGCCGGCTTCGACGGCGTCTACACCTATTTCGGCCACTCCGCGATCATCGGCTTCGACGGCCGCACGCTTGGCGAGTGCGGCGAGGAGGAGATGGGCATCCAGTACGCCGCCCTGTCGAAGTTCCTGATCCGGGACTTCCGCGCCCACGGCCAGTCGGAGAACCACCTCTTCAAGCTGCTGCATCGCGGCTACACGGGCATGATCAACTCGAAGGAGAACCGGCACGGGATGTCGGAATGCCCCTACGACTTCTACCGGCGCTGGATCGAGGATCCCGACGGGACCCGCGACGCCGTCCGGGCCATTACCCGTCAGAGCGTCGGCACGGAGGAATGCCCGATCGAGGGCATCCCCTTCGTGGGCAAGGGCCAGGGTGCGCCCGACCCGGCGCGCTGACGCCGGGCCGGAGCCGCGGGAGGAGTGGGTCTGGGCCGCTCGATCGATGAGGAGGACCATGGACACGACTCCCCTCGGCCCCACCGCCTTCCGGGCCCCGGCCGTCCTGCTCTCCGGACCGGTCGACTACGACATGTACAAGGACTTCCGCCGCCAGCTCGACGCGGCGGGGGACCGCGACCTCGTCGTCGTCGAGCTGACGACGCTCGGCGGCGACCCGGAGGTCGCCCGGATGATGGGCGAGGACATCCGCTTCAACAGCGCGATGGATCCGAACCGGCGATTCGTCTTCCTCGGCAAGGCCGCGATCTACTCGGCCGGCACGACCTTCATGAGCTTCTTCGCCCGGCCCAACCGGTATCTCACCTGCGGGACGCGGCTGATGATCCACGAGCGCAAGATGAACAAGCAGCTCCAGGTCGAGGGACCGCTCACCACCTGCATCGCCTCCGTGAAGGCGACGCTCAACGAGATCCTGTGCTCGATCGAGATCCAGAACGAGGGCTTCGCCAACCTGATCCAGGGCTCTGACGTCACCCTCGACGAGGTGCTCGAGAAGGCACCGTCGAACTGGTACCTCGAGGCCGAGGAGGCCAAGCGGCGCGGCCTGATCGAGGCGGTGATCTGAGCCGCGTCTTTGCGAACGCAGTGAAGCAACCCAGGGCAACGCGACACCGGCGCGCGCGGCGTTGCTGGATCGCTTCGCCTCGTTCGCGCGGACGGCGAGGTTTCACAACTCTGGGTAACAGGCCCCGAGGCTGAACCAGACCGGGTTGAAGGTCCGCGACATGGGAGATCCGGCTCGCGGGCGGCGCGGTCAGGGCGTCGCGGCCGGCTCCGTCAGGCGATCGACCGAGAGCAGGTACGCGATCAGCGCCGTCTGCTCTTCGCGCGAGACGCCCGAGCCGGCATCCGCCCAGTAGGCGTGCCCCTTGCCGGTCACGCGGGCGATCCGCGCCGTGTCCGAGGCCGCGTTGGCGGCGATCACCTTCGCCCGGAGATCCCGGTCGACCAGGGCGCGCAGGCTGTTGGCGGGATCGGGGGTGACGCCCCGGTACAGCGTGCCCGGGACGCCGAGCTGGTCCTCGGCATCGGGACCGACCGCGACGCCGGAATCGTGCAGGTACGGCGCCGTCCAGGCGAGGCCCACGAGGTTCGGCACCTTGTAGCCGCCCTCCGTGCCCCCCTGCCCCCAGGCGAGCTGCACCTGGGCGAGGGCGTCGCCCGCGAGCGGCACCGGGACGATGACCGGGTCGGCTGGGGTCGGGAACGGCGTGTCGGCGGCGAACATCGCCGGCGCCGACAGGCGCGCCTCCATCTTGGCGCCCGCCCGCGCCCGGGTCGGCTCGGTGCCGATCTCGGCCTCCGGGACGACCCGGTGGTTGGTGAGCGCCGGGCCGGAATGGCAGCTGCCGCAGCCGGCCTTCTCGAACACCGCGCGGCCCGCGCGGACCCGGTCGGGATCCTGCCCGGCGACCGGCGGGTGCAGCAGGTTCTGGAAGGCCGACATGGCGTTGTTGGCGTGGTTGACCGGCTCCCCGGGCACGGACGTGAACAGTCCGTTGTCGGTGACGTAGTTGGTCGCCGGATAGGTCGGCAGGACCGCGTAGCTGTTCAGCCCCGGCGAGGCCGGGGTCGGATCGACGCTGCGCAGCACCTCCGACGGGCTCCGGCCGCCGTCGGGCCTGTAGCGGAACGCCTCCGTGGCCGAGCCGCGCAGCACGATCCCGAGATACGTCTCGGGATCCATGCCGAACAGCCAGGGCGCGGCGGCGGCGAGCTGGGTCGTGTCGGAATTGGCCGCGTGGACGTTGTTGTTGAGCGAGGACAGGCCCGCGAAGGGCCCGATCGCCTCGCGCCCGCTCCAGCTGTAGGGCTCGCCGTGGGCCGAGAAGCTCGACGGGATCGAGGTCGGGTTGGTGACCCGGTCGGCGGACGAGTCGAAGCTGCCCGGCGGCCAGCTCGCCACCTGCACCTTCGTGGCCGCCTCGACGGAAGCGGCGTCCGGGAGCGCCGGCCCGGTGCCGGTCGAGCCGGTCGAGCCGGAACGCTGCGGATCGGCGGGGGGCTTGGCATCGGCCTCCGGCACGCTGGCGTGCATGAAGTAGGCCGAGGAGTTCTTCGAGAGTGCCATCAGCAGGCCGGCATTGAGGTCGGTGTTGGGCGCGCCCTCTACGACCCTGCCGGTGCCGGGATCGACCGCCGCGTGGCACAGGGCGCAGGTGATCCCCATGCGCAGGTGGCCGCGGTCGTAGAAGGTCTTGATCCCGATGATGAAGGCGCCGCCCTTCGGCACGTCGAGCCCGGTCGGGACCAGCTCGCCCGCCCGGTAGACGCGGTCGCCGACGCGCACGTCCCTGGCCATGGCAACTTTGAGATCGGTGGTGCCCTGGCCACCGAGCTTGGCCACCGCCAGGGCGACCTGCGTGGGAGTCAGGCCGCCGTCGAGCATGCCCATGACGTCGGTGAGGAAGACCTCGTTGCCGAACGTCTCCTGATAGAAGGCCTGCCGGCCGCGCTCGACCATGGCGGGATCGATCGCGACCGCACCGGTCTTCGGCGAGAGTTCCTTCCGTCCGGCCTCGGTGCCGCTGAGCCGGTCGGCCTCCGCGCGCGAGACGCGGCGGCCGAGGATGTCGAAGGCGGTCTCGATCGGGTAGCGGTCCGGGTTGAGCAGGTCCGCCCGGTCGGGCATCGGCGCGTAGCTGAAGCGGCCGACGCCCAGGGCGACGCCGGCCGCGACGGTCACGAGTCCGGCGGTGATCAGGATGCGGCGCGGCCAGCCCATGGAAACCGTTTGTCCTTCCCGGCGCCCGCCCGCGAGGAAGCGGGACCGGAGGGCCGGGCCTTTAACCGCCGGCCATTGCCAGGGTTCACGGGGGCGGCCGGGACCGGGTGTCGCGTCCCGGCCGCCCCGAACCCTCAGATCTGGACCTGCCCGCCGTCGGCGAACAGCTCGACGCCGTTGACGAAGCTCGCCGCGTCCGAGGCGAGGAACAGCACCGCCTGGGCGATCTCCTCGGGCCGGCCGACGCGGCCGGCCGGGATCTGGCCGGCGAGGACATCCTTGGTGGCCGCCGCCTGATCGCCGCCGCCGAAGAGCTCGTCGAGGCCGGCGGTCTCGGTCACGCCCGGGCTGATCGTGTTCACCCGGATGCGCCGGTCCTTCAGGTCGAGGATCCAGTTCCGGGCGAAGTTGCGCACGGCCGCCTTGGTGGCCGAGTAGACGCTGAAGGCCGGCGTGCCCGAACTGCCGGTGGTCGATCCGGTGAGGACGATCGCGGCTCCGTCCCGCAGGAGCGGCAGCGCCTTCTGCACGGTGAAGAGCACGCCCTTCACGTTGGTGTCGAAGATGCTCTGATAATGCGCCTCGGTGATCGCGCCGAGCGGCGCGAAGCTGCCGCCGCCGGCATTGGCGAAGACCACGTCGATCTGCGCGTGCTTCTGCTGGACCGCGTCGTACAGGCGGTCGATGTCGGCGAGGTTCGCCATGTCGCCCCGCACGCCCGTGATCCGGCCGCCGATCCGCTTCACCGCCGCGTCGAGCGCCTCCTGGCGGCGACCGGTGATGAACACCGAGGCCCCCTCGTCCACGAAGGCCTGGGCGGTCGCGAGGCCGATGCCGCTGGTGCCGCCGGTCACCACCACCACCTTGTCCTGAAACCTGCCGGTCATCGTCGTTCTCCGCTGTTCGGCGCCGTGCGCGCCGCTGGTCGGAGAGATGCCGCCGGAACGATGGTGCGGGTAGTCGGCGATTGTGGCACCCAGCGTTCCACAGGAGGAACGATGGTCCGCGCCGATCTCAACGACTACGTCTACTTCGCCGAGGTCGTCGCGCACGGCGGCTTCGCCGCGGCCGGCCGGGCGCTGCACCAGCCGAAGTCGAAGCTGAGCCGCCGCATCGCGGCCCTGGAGGCGCGCCTGGGCGCCCGCCTGATCGAGCGGTCGAGCCGGCGCTTCCGCGTGACCGAGGTCGGCCAGGGGTTCTACGAGCGCTGCCGGGCGATGATGCTCGAGGCGGAGCGGGCCGAGGCGCTCGTCGCGGAGGCGCAGATCGAGCCGCACGGGCGGATCCGCATGAGCTGTCCGACGGGGCTCGCCGACATCGTCGCGGCGCGCGTCCGCGGCTTCCTCGTCCGATACCCGAAGGTGCGGCTGCAGCTGGTCGTGACCGATCGGCCCGTCGACCTGATCGAGGAGCGGATCGACGTGGCGCTGCGGGTCCGACGGGACCTGACGAGCGACGCGTCGCTGACCATGCGCACGCTCGGAACCTCGCGGTGGATCCTGGTCGCCGCGCCGCGGATCGCGCGCGGCCTCGGCCCCGACATCGCCGCGCTCGGCGCGGTCCCGACCCTCGGCACCCGCGACGATCCCGGCGAGGCGGAGTGGCGGCTGGAGCACCGGGACGGCACGATCTTCACCCTGCGCCACGAGCCGCGCCTGACCTGCGGCGACTTCGCCGCGCTGTGCGACGCGGCGGCCGACGGCCTCGGGGTCGCGTTCCTGCCCGACCACGCCTGCACCGATGCCGTCGCGGCCGGCCGGCTCGTGCCCGTCTACCCGGACTGGCAGGGTCAGCCCGGCATCGTGCACATCGTCTTCACGACCCGGCGCGGGCTGCCGCCGGCCGTGCGGGTGCTGATCGACCACCTCGCGGCGACATTCCCGAAGCTGTGAGGCACGCGCCCTAGTATCCGCGCGCTGCGTCGACGCCGTCCGGCACCTGGCCGGTCCGCCGGTAGGCCCGCAGGTTGGCCGCCACCGTGGCGGCCGCCGAATCCATGTCGGTCGGCCCCGAGACGTGCGGCAGCACCGTCACGCCGGGATGCGACCACAGCGGCGACTCCGCCGGCAGGGGCTCGACCGCGAAGACGTCGAGCACGGCGTGGGCGAGGTGGCCCTTGTCCAGGGCGGCGATCAGGTCCTCGGTGACGACGATCGGTCCGCGGGCGAAGTTGATCAGCGCGGCGCCGGGCTTCAGGGCGGCGAGGCGCTCGGCGTTCACGAGGCCCCGCGTCTCCGGCGTCAGCGGCACGAGGCAGACGAGGATGTCGCACCGGCCGAGCATCGCCGGGAGGCCGTCGGCGCCGTGGAACGTCTCGAGGTCCGGCACCGCCTTGGGGCTGCGGCTCCAGCCGACGACGCGGAAGCCGGCTCCGGTGAGCCGCTCCGCCGCCGCGGTCCCGAGCGCCCCGAGGCCGAGCAGGCCGACCGTGGTGTCGGACGGCTTGCGGTAGGCGTGCGGGCGCCAGACCCGGTCCCTCTGCTGGCGGGCGTAGGCCGGCATGTCGCGCTGGAGATAGTAGGTCCAGGCCAGCACGGCCTCGGCCATGGTGCGGGCCATCTCGCGGTCGACGAGGCGGACGATCGGCAGCGGCCGGTCGAAGGCGCCGACGAGCTTCTCGACCCCGGCCCAGAGGCTCTGCACCCAGACGAGCCCCGGCAGCGCCGCGACCTCGGCCGGATCGGGGTTGGCCACGACGGCGACCCGTGCCGCCGCCCGGGCCGCGTCGTCCATCGAGCGGAACGGGATCAGGCGCTCCTCGGGCATGGCCGCCGAGAGGATCCGCAGGTACTCCGCCTCCTGATCCGGCCCCTTGCACCCGACCAGGGCGATCGCCTCCGCCATCAGCATCCTCCGCACCGTACCGCTTCGCCCGTCCACGCGCGGGCGAAGCAGGCGCTGTGCCTGACGGGATCCGGATCGTCGAGATGGGTCGGGCGCCGGCTCGGTCAGCGCGCCTCGATCAGCGCCGGGTAGACGAGGCGGACGTTGCGCCGATCCTCAGGGATCGCGGTCTCCGCCCGCTTGCGGATGCTGCCGGTCGTCGCCGCCACGACGGGCTCGGTCGGCCGCAGGCGCCAGCGCTCGGCCGCCTGGATCGCGACGCGGGGCTTGGGCCGTTCGAGGTGCCGGTCCGCGCCCTCGGTGGGGACGGTCGCGAGGCCGCCGAGCGTCATCGCGGCCAGCAGGGCGTAGCGGGGCCAGGATCGGCGGGGACGGGCGGGACTGGAAGGCATGGGAGGGGCACCGCGTGGACCTCCCTGTTCTGCGCCGCGCACGTGAAGACGAAATCGAACCGAATCGATTTCCAACCCGTTCCCAACACCTGCCTACAGTCGCGGTAAATGCCCGCTGTCCAGGCACGGTTAAACAGGTGAATTGGGAGGACACGCGGACATGGCGAGCAAGGTCGAGGGGGGATCCGGGACGCCGGAGCGCGCGGAGATCGGCCGCGTGATCGACACCGACATCTCCGCGCGCCTGGACCGGCTGCCCTGGGGCCGCTTCCACGTCCTCGTGATCGTGGCGCTCGGCATCACCTGGGTGCTGGACGGCCTCGAGGTGACGCTCGCCGGCTCCCTGGTGGGCGCGCTGCGCCAGCCGCCGATGTCGTTCTCGGAGTTCGACGTCGGGCTCGCCGCCTCCTGCTATCTCGTGGGCGCCGTGACCGGCGCGATCGGCTTCGGCTGGCTCACCGACCGGATCGGCCGGAAGAAGCTGTTCTTCGTCACGCTCGCCCTCTACCTCGTCGCCACGGCGGCCACCGGCCTGTCTTGGAACATCTGGAGCTTCTGCTTCTTCCGCTTCCTCACGGGCGCAGGGATCGGCGGCGAGTACACGGCGATCAACTCGACCATCCAGGAGCTGGTCCCGGCCCGCGTCCGCGGCTGGACCAACCTCGTCATCAACGGCTCGTTCTGGATCGGCGCGGCGCTCGGCTCGTTCATGTCGATCGTGCTCCTCAAGCCCGAGGTGATCGACCCGGCCTGGGGCTGGCGCGTCGCCTTCTTCACCGGCGGCGCCATCGGCCTCGTGATCCTGCTGCTGCGCACCTGGATCCCCGAGAGCCCGCGCTGGCTCGCGACCCACGGCTACGCGGCGGAGGCCGACCGCGTCGTCACCAACATCGAGAAGCGCTTCACCGACGAGGGCGTGACCCTGCCGCCGGTGGACGAGAGCAAGCGCATGAAGGTCCGCACCCGCGACCACACCCCGCTCTCCGAGGTGTTCAAGGCGCTGTTCGTGACGAGCCGCAAGGAGACCATGGTCGGCCTCGCGCTGATGATCGCGCAGGCCTTCTTCTACAACGCGCTGTTCTTCACCTACGCGCTGGTGCTGGAGCGCTTCTATCAGGTGCCCGGCAACCATGTCGGCTGGTACCTGCTGCCCTTCGCGCTCGGCTCGTTCCTCGGCCCGCTGCTGCTCGGGCGGCTGTTCGACACGATCGGTCGGCGCAAGATGATCGCCTTCACGTACGGCATCTCGGCGCTGCTGCTCGCCGCGGTCGGACTGCTGTTCCGCCTCGAACTGCTCGGGTCGGTCGGCCAGACCGCGGCCTGGATGGTGGTGTTCTTCTTCGCCTCGGCGGCGGCGAGCTCGGCCTATCTCACGGTCTCCGAGACGTTCCCGCTGGAGATCCGGGCGCTCGCCATCGCGGCCTTCTACGCGGTCGGCACCGGCATCGGCGGCGTCTCGGGCCCGCTCCTGTTCGGCACGCTGGTCGAGACCGGCTCGCGCGACTGGGTGCTGTTCGGCTACGGCCTCGGCGCGGTGCTGATGCTCATCGCGGCGGTCGTCGGAGGCATCTGGGGCACCGCCGCGGAGGGCAAGTCCCTGGAGGAGGTCTCGAAGCCGCTGGCGGCGGCCTGAGGGCGGGCCCGGCGCGACAGCGGGACGCGCGCGGAGCGGAGCCGTCCGGCCTCGCTCCGCGCCCGGCCGACGCCGCCGCGGGCGCTCACGCCCCCTTCCGCCACACCTGCCCGTGGTAGACGAACTTGGCGCCCTCGTTCGCCAGGGCCGCCAGGCCCCGGAAAGCGGGGTCGTGGACGGTGATCACGCTGGTCGGGATCTGGCGCATCATGGCGGCGAAGGGCGCCTTCTTCTCGAAGGCGGTGCGGAAGCCGCTCTCCTCCAGCACCTTGAGGATCCGGGGCGCGATGCCCCCGCCGATATAGACCCCGCTCGTCGCCAGGAAGGTCAGAGCGAGGTCGCCGCAGACGCGTCCGAGCACCCGGCCGAACAGCGCGAGCGTCTCCGCGGCGTGCGGATCGGTGGCGTTCAGACCGGCCTCGGTGACCGCGGCCGGCTCGATCTTCTCGTGCGGCTGCCCGGTCCGGACATGGGCGACGGCCGCGTGGAGCCGCGACAGGCCCGGTCCCGACAGCACCGTCTCCACGGTGATCCGGTCCTCGACCCGCTCCAGCGCGTGCCAGACCTTCTCCTCGAAGGCGTCGGCCGGGCCGATATCGGTGTGGCCGACCTCGGTGGAGACGATGGCGAGATGCGCCGCATAGGGGACCAGCGCGGCCGCGCCGAACCCGGTGCCGGGGCCCAGCACCACGCGGGCGCCGCCGGGCACGGGGGGACAGGGGCCGACCGGCGTGAGGTCGTGGGGCTCGATATCGGCGGCGCCGGCCGCCACCGGCACGTAGTCGTTGACCACCGTCGCCGAGGAGAGCCCGAAATCCTCGGCGATGCGCTGGCCCGCGATCTTCCAGTGCGCGTTCGTCAGCTGGATCTCCGGCCCGTCGACCCGGCCGGCGATCGCCAGGATCGCCGAGCGCGGTGCCGGGCCGCCACCCTTGGCGAGCGACGCCTTGATGGCGCTCGACGGATCGGGATGGTCGGCGGTCGCCTCGTGGGCGAGGAGGCGGGGCTGGTCGCCGGACGTCTCGATCAGACCGAACCGCGCGTTCGTCCCGCCGATGTCGCCGACCAGAACCGGAAACTCGAACATCGCAACTTGCCCCTGCTCTCTGGCCCGCCGCGACGGGACTCGGGTCCAGCACGGCTCCGGCGATTCATCGGCCGCGCGACACCGCGCGGGCAAGTCCCAATCGGCGGCATCCGCCGCTCAGGATTGCGCGATCGTCTTGTCACGCGCCCGGCCGATCACGCCGAGATGGGTATCTCCGAAGCCGCTGCCGTATTTGAGACCGTAACCGAGGGCGCGGTCGAGGCCGATATGGGCCAGCCAGATGAGGACCGGCCCGACGGCCTCGGGGCGGCCCGAAGCGATCGCCAGGGACAGGCCGACGAGCGGCAGCGCGAGCGTGTGGGCCGCGTTGTAGAGCACAGCGCCGACCACGGGACCGGCCGCGTAGCCCAGCATGCTCAGGTCGGGGACGAAGAGCAGCGCCGCGAAGAGCCACCACGACGGCCCGAGCCAGCCATAGGCGAGCAGGGCGGCGACCAGGATGCAGCCCCCCTCCAGCCGCAGCAGCAGGCGCGGCCAGCCCGTGACGGAACGCCCCGACATCGCGACCTCCCCTGAACGGCGCGGCGCGTCAGGCCGGCGGCAGCGCGTCCGGGTCGATCGCGCCACCGGCAGCCCAGTTGCTGAGCAGGGCACGGACGGCGGCGGGGTCGGGCAGGCGCCGCCGGGCGACGGTCTCGCCGTCACCGACGCGCACCGCGACGCCGCCGTCCTCGTTGATCGACGCGAAGGCGATCTCGTCGGTGCGGTCGTCACCGAAGAAGACGGGGACCCGTCCGGCGTAGGGCGCCTGCGCCATGAAGGCGCGGATCGCGTGGGCCTTGGTGGCCTGCGCGGGGACGATCTCGCCGACCGCCTTGCCGAGCTGCAGGCGGTACTCGGCGCCGAGCGCCTCGGCCGCGCCCTTCACCAGCGTCTCGGCCCGCAGGGCATCGTCCGGGTTCGCGAGCCGCCAGTGGACCGCCACCGAGGCGCCCTTGTCCTCGATCAGGACCTGCGCGAGCGCGGCGGTCTCGGCCTGCAGTCGCGCGACCTGCCGGCGCAGATCCGGATGGTCCTCCGCGCGGCCGCCCGTGAGCGCGCCGGCGACCCGACGCTCGACGCCGTGGAGACCGGCCGCATCCAACCGGGACGGCGCCAGGAAGCCGTCGATCACCGTGACCGGCCGGCCGGTGACGATGGCGAGGGCGCCGTCGAGTCGCGCCCGGAGCCGCTCCAGATCCTCCACGAGGCCGGGCTCGACCCGCACGGCGTCCGGACGCGGCGCGATCTCGGCGAGCGTGCCGTCGAAGTCGAGGAAGAGGGCGATGTCCATCGCGGGCGATCCCGGGCTCGAGTGTCGGCGACGGGCTAGCACGGGCGCGCCGGACGACAAACGCCGGCAGCACTGCCCTATCTGGATCCGAAGCGGCACAGCACGAGGTTCTCCATGCGCGGATCGCCCTTCCGGCCCGTCCCCGATCCGGTCAGACCCGGCGAGGAGAGCGTCTGGGACTATCCGCGGCCGCCCCGGCTCGAATCCGTCCCGGACCGGCTGCGGGTCGTGCTCGGCGGCCGCGTCATCGCCGAGACGGGCTCCGGGTTCCGGGTGCTCGAGACCTCGCACCCGCCGACCTACTACCTGCCGCCCGCCGACATCGCGGACGGGACGCTCGTGAACCGGCGGCGCGGCGGGATCTGCGAGTGGAAGGGACAGGCGGTCCTGTTCGACGTGCGCGGCGGCGACCGTCTCGTGCCCGGGGCGGCCTGGGCCTACCCGGATCCGACCCCGGATTTCCGCGCGATCGCCGGCTACGTCGCGTTCTACGCCGGCCCCATGGACGCCTGCTTCGTCGGGGCGGACCCGGTGACCCCGCAACCGGGAAACTTCTACGGTGGCTGGATCACGCCCGGCATCGTCGGCCCGTTCAAGGGCGGTCCCGGAACGATGGGCTGGTGATTTCGTCCCCCGCCGCTTCTACGTTCGCGGAAAGCCACCACGAGGAGACCGCATGACCGCGCTGACCGAGACCGATCCGACCGGCGCCGGGTTCAGCCCGGAGGGGCTCGCCCGGATCGTGCCGTGGATGGACCGCCTCGTCGGCGACGGCCGGCTGGCCGGACTGTCGGTCACCGTGGCGCGGCGCGGGCGCATCGCCTTCGCGCGCGCCTGCGGGCAGGCCGACCTCGCCCGGGCAACGCCGTTCACCCTCGACACGGTCACCCGGATCTACTCGATGACCAAGCCGCTGACCTCGGTGGCGGTGATGCAGCTCTACGAGCAGGGCCTGTTCCAGCTCGACGATCCGATCTCCCGGGTCCTGCCCGAGTTCGCCGAGATGCGCGTCGC
This sequence comes from Methylobacterium sp. yr668, assembly GCF_900116245.1. Lineage (NCBI taxonomy): Bacteria > Pseudomonadati > Pseudomonadota > Alphaproteobacteria > Hyphomicrobiales > Methylobacteriaceae > Methylobacterium > Methylobacterium sp. yr668. The sequence goes on from NZ_FOZY01000003.1 coordinate 172,739, forward strand.
CGTGGGCGGCAACCGGGCGAAGCTCGAGACCGAGCCGGCCCGCCGGGCGATCACCGTGCGGGACCTGCTGACCCACACGGCCGGGCTGACCTACGGCTTCATGGAGGCGACCCTGGTCGACGCGCAGTACCGCGAGCAGGGCGTCGACTTCCTGGCGCGCGAGGGCTCCCTCGCCGAGATGACCGCGCGGGTCGCGAAGCTGCCGCTCCTCGCCCAGCCGGGCAGCGCCTGGAACTACAGCGTCGCCACCGACGTGCTCGGCCAGTACGTGGCCGCGCTGACCGGCCGCCCGTTCGCCGACCACCTCCGCGAAGCGGTGATCGGGCCTCTCGGCATGGTCGATACCGACTTCCACGTGCGGCCCGAGCTGATGCCGCGCTTCTGCGCCACCTACGCGTACGACCGCGCGCGGCAGCTGCGCCTGTTCGACGATTCCGTGGACACGGCCTTCGCGCGCCCGCCCGCCATCGCGTCGGGCGGCGGCGGCCTCGTCTCGACGGCGGCGGACTATCAGCGCTTCTGCCGGATGATCCTCAACCGGGGCACCCTCGACGGCGCGCGCCTGCTGGGCCGCAAGACGGTCGACCTGATGCTGGCGAACCACCTGCCGAGCGACCTGGCCGCGATGGGCACGCCGCGCTTCGCCGAGACCTCCTACACCGGCATCGGCTTCGGCCTGGGCTTCTCGGTGATGCTCGACCCCGCCCGGGCCCAGATCCTCGGCACGCCCGGCGAGGTCGCCTGGGGCGGCCTCGCCTCGACGGCGTTCTGGATCGACCCGGCCGAGGACCTGTCGGTGGTGCTCATGACGCAGCTCGTCCCGTCCTCGGCCCTGCCGATCCGGCGCGAGCTGCGCGTCTTGACCTACGCGGCCCTGGCCGAGTGAGGGCCGGCCACGCGCGGGTCCGCGCCGGTCACTCCTCCTTGGGCGCCTCGGCGGCCGGCTTCTGAGTCGGCTTCGCGCCGGCCTTGGCGGTCGGCTTCGGGGCGGCGGTGGCGTATTCGGGATCGCTGCGCGGACCGTTCGCACCGTTGGTCGGGCCGGGGAGCTGGCCCGGCGCGAGATCGGTCACCTTGGTCCAGGTCTGCGACTTGCACAGGAACGCGATCAGGCAGCCGCGCACCGTCAGCTCGCCGGCCGTCTCGGTCCAGATGGTGACGTCGTAGGACTTGCCGTCCTCGGAATTGTAGATCTTGCCCTCGTAATGGGCGTCGGCATTCGGCTTCAGGCCCAGGATCAGCTGGTGTCCGAGGGACGGCCGGGCCTGCTTCTTGGGATCGGGGTTCTTGAAGTCGATCCGCGGCTCGCCCTTGTCGTTTAGCGGGACCTTCAGCCAGACCACGTATCCGCACAGCCGGTCACCCGCGGTCCCGCACTTCTCGAGGCGCACGCGCGCGCGGCCGTCCTCGGTGAGATAGGTGCCGCTGGGATCGGTCGGCGTCTTGGCCTGGGCCGTGCCCGCCAGCGCCGAGAGCGCCAGGATCGCGAGCGGCGCAACCCGGCGACCGATCGATGTAAACCGCATACCCGAACTCCCATCCCTCGCGAGTCGTGATGGAGCCTTGACCGCCCGTCCTCGCGTGTGCCGCTTCCGCGCAGGAAGGATCGCTCCCTCCGCGTCATCGCGCCCGCGCCGAGAACCGGACGGCGTGCGCGTCATGCCCGCCCTCTCCCGCGCGAAGTTGTCCGCATCATGACAACTCAGCCGGGACTCTGGACGGGAATCGACCCGGCGATACTGGGATCGGTGCGCGTTGGACGGTCAGATCCGGGTCGGCGGAAGGCTGCGGCCGGGTCCGAGGCTGCGCTGCATGAGCGTCACGTCGAGCCAGCGCCCGTGCTTGTGGCCGACTCCCGCGAGCGTTCCGACGGGCGTGAAGCCGAGGCTCGCGTGCAGCGCGATCGAGGCGGGTGAGCCGCTCTCGGCGATGATGGCGACCAGGGTCCGGCAGTCGATCTGCTCGCTCGCCGCGATCAGGGCGGCGAGCAGGCGCCGGCCGACCCCGCCGCCGCGGGCCGTCCGGGCGACGTAAATCGAATCCTCGAGGGTCGAGCGATAGGCGGCGCGCTGGTGATAGGGGCCGGCATAGGCGTAGCCCGCGACCGCGCCGTCCCGTTCGGCCACGAGGTAGGGAAAGCCGCCCGCGCGCAGCACCTCGAAGCGGCGCGTCATCTCGGCCAGCGTCGGCGGCTCCGTCTCGAAGCTGGCCGTGCTGGAGGCGACGGCGTCGCCGTAGATCGCCGCGATGGCGGGAAGGTCGGCCTCCGTGGCCGGGCGTATCACGTCTGTCACGGCCGCAGGTTACGCGAGGCGGCGCGGCTCCGGCAATCTGCCCGCACGAGCCGGGCGCGGCTCGATCCCGCGGAGGGTGGCGGAGCCTCGGCGGGACCGGCGCCTCGGCGCAGATCCCGCACGGCTCGAGGATGCGATGACTTACTCGGCGGCGGACATCTCGGCCGTGAAGTGGCCGCACCAGTCCTTCGAGGCCACGACCGGCCAGAGGCCCTTCGACTCGGGGGCCGGCTGGCTGACCGGCGGATTGAAGCGGCAGAGGCCCTCGTCACCCTGCGCCTGGGCACCGTTGAGCTTGTGATCGTCGAAGAAGCGGCAGCTTTCGCAAGCGGCGTTCGCGGAACCGGCCATCGGGTCTCTCCATCGGGCATCTCGGAGGGAGGGGACCGCCTCGGCGGCGCGCCCTCCACAGTTCTTAATTAGAATAGCTCGAAAGTAAGGTCAACGGCCGGCTTGCGCGGGGCTTGCGGGCGGGGGGCCGAGCGCGACGCGGTGCGAAAGGGTGGAGCGAGAGCGACTGGAGACGTGGACGCGCGGGCGGTCCGGGTCGGCGGACGCCGCGCCGACGGTCCCGTCATCTGGGTGAGAAGGTCAGGTGCCGCGCGAACCGATCTCGCTGGCGCCATGGCCCAGAACGCAGCGAAGCCGGATTCCGCTGGGAATCCGGCTTCGGAGAAGCGGCGATGACTTGGTCATCACCCTTTGGCCGATCCGATCGCCGTCAAAGTAGACGGCGTCGGAACAGTCAGCCCTGCTTGGCCTTCTTGTTGGCGTTGTGGTGACCGATCGCGCAGCCCGCGGCCGCGCCCATCTTGCCGTGTCCGGCCATGTGCCCGGCGACGCCGCCGACCACGGCGCCCTTGAGGCAGCCCTTCGCCTGGGCGGGCGCGCCGGCCAGCAGGCCCGCGACGGCCAGGGCGGAAACGAGTGCGATCCGATTCGTCATCGAGACATCTCCTGTCGTTCCTGCGGCAACCGGCGGCCGGCCCCACCCGTTCCGGCGCCGACGCGGCAGGGCCGCGCGCCTCTCGGAACCGTGATCCCTCAGCGCGCGAGCCCGGCCACGAGCCGCACGAGATCCGACTGGCGCGTCGCTCCGGTCTTGGCGAAGATCGCCTTCAGCTGCGAGCGCGCGGTCGCCGCGGTGATCGCGAATCGCGAAGCGGCTTCGGCCAGCGAGATTCCGCTCGACAGCGCCTGGGCGAGGCGCGCCTCCGCCGGGGTCAGCCGATAGGCCGCCTGGAGGATCGCGGTCGCGGGCGCGGCCGGGGCCCCGGGCACGCTCCCGAGGAGCAGCGTGCTCGCCCCGGCGAACAGGCTGCGGCTCGGCCCGACCAGCGGCACGACGTGGATCACGAGCGGCGGCCCGTCCCGTCGCGCGGCGACGACCGCCGAGATCGGCGGGCGGCCGGAGGGCCGCGCCAGGGCTTCGAGCTGCCGCGCGGCGTCCGGATCCTCCGCGGTGAGGCGGCCGCCCGAGAGCTTCAGGTCGCGCCCGAGGAGGGCGCCGAACGCGTCGTTCCAGCGGAGCGCCCGTCCGTCGGCGTCGAGGATCAGGGCGGCGCGGTCGATCAGCTCGAAGGCCTGCGTCAGCCCCGCGAGCCGGGCCCGCTCGACCATCGACGTCAGCAGGCCCGCGCGCTGCAGGAGCGGCGACAGGGTCGCGAGGCGCCGCTGCTCGTGCAACTCGTACGGTCCCTGCTCCACGGTCCGTTGCAGGGAGAGGCACCACAGGCGTCCCTTCACGGAGAAGCCGATCCCGGCGAACCAGCGCAGGCCGCGGGAGGCCAGCAGGTCCTGGTAGAAGGGCAGGCGCGCGATCTCCTCCGGCGTGGTGAAGTCCTGATCGACCGCGATCCCGCGCGTCCGCATGAGCGGGATGCCGCGGAGGCGATGGTCGTCGCGGTGCCAGCCCTCGTCGAAGTAGCGGCGCGAGGCGTCGGCGAGGGAGGCGGTGCAGAGCGATTCGAGGCCGGTCCGGTCGGAGCGCAGAAGGAGGGCGCCCTCGCTGCCGGACGCCCGCACGACGCGCTCGGCCAAGTCAGGCCAGCGCGCGGGATCGATCACGGCCTCCTCGAGGTCCTCCCGGAAGCCGGACTCCAGGTCGTCGTGCAGGCGGGCGAAGAGATCCGGCCTCACGCCCGACATGTGACGCGCCTCCGCCGCGCCGGATACTGGCGCCCAGCGCCGGCTCGCCGAACTCTCGTCCTCGCTCGGTACGGCTCCATACCGTCGAACTATAGATCACGTTCTTAAATCCGGGCAAGCATCCCTCTGATTACAGGTTTAGATCGGCGGGAGCGTGCGCGGGACTTGTCGGGAGACGGCACCGCCGCGGCGGGATCCGCGCGTCGACCCGCCGGCGGCGGGAACGACGGCGCCCCGGCCGCGCACACGCGTTCGGCCTGCGCCGGAACCCGCCCCCCTCTACGGGGCGGGCGAGGCTCAGCACTTTGCCACGGCTTGCCAGACACAACTTCTGATAGAGTTGCCGAGAGCCGGGTTCAAGCCTCGTTAACCAAGCTTGGCGATTGTATCGCGGTGCGCGGTTCGATCACGAGTTGTGATGGGACGAGCGCACTCGAGCAGGATGCGGCTGAAGGTCGATGGCGTTTACCCTGTCTGCGTTCCTCGGTGTCGCGCGACGGCGGCCAGGCCGGCCATCCGGTGCCGCGGCGGTCGCGCTCGCGCTCGTCGCCTGCGCGCCGCTGCTCGCCGGCTGCAGTTCCGGGCGCCCGCAGAGCGCGGCGCGCTCCGGCCTCGACGTGGCTCAGACCGGCTCGGTCACCGAGGGCCTCCCGGCGGCGCTCGTCGCGGCCGCGCAGGAGGAGGTCGGGCGGACCATGCGCCTCGGGCTGGCGAACTACCGGCTCAACGTCGGCGACAACCTGGAAGTCTCGTTCCTGATCGATTCCAGCGTCGTCCAGCCGACCTACCGCCTGAACCCGAACGACGAGTTCGACGTCGATTTCCGCACGCACCCGGAATACAACCGTACGGTGATCGTCCGGCCGGACGGCCGGATCTCGCTGCCGGGCAAGAACGGCATCAAGGTCGCGGGCCTGTCGCCGGAGGCGGCCGCCGCGCTGATCAAGAGCACCTACGACGACGTGCTGATCGATCCGGTCGTCACCCTGATGCTGCGCCGGTTCCGCACCGTCACCGACGATTTCCGCGACCTCACCCAGCGGGCCGACATGGGCCGCGTGAAGGTCCTGGCGATCGAGCCGGACGGCAAGATCAACCTGCCGATGGTGCCCCCGGTGCAGGCGGCGGGCCGGACCGTCCACGAGGTCATGGGCAGCCTGAACGCCGCCTACAAGCACCAGCTGGCCTCGGTGACGACCAGCGTCCGGCTCGCGAGCCTCGTCCCGGCCAACACCATGGTGTTCGGCGAGGTCCGCGCGCCGGGTCCCGTCACCCTGCAGGGGCCGCGGACGCTGGCGCAGGTCCTGGGCTCGGCCGGCGGCGTCCTGCCGACCGCGGCCGGCGAGGCCGTGCGGATCATCCGCTTCGACGCCGAGGCGGCCGGCAGCGTGCGCATCGTCGACATCGGCCAGCCGGGCTTGGCGGACTCGATCGTGGTGCCGCCCAACGCCACCGTCTACGTACCGCCCTCGCTGCTGGCCAAGACCGCCCGCGCGGTGGACCTGGTGGTGCGCCAGATCCTGCTCTTCAACGGGACCGGCTTCGGCGTGAACTACATCACCGGCCCGTCCGCCAGCACCTCCACCAGCGCCACCGTGAGGTCCGGCACGTGAGGCAGAGCGACCTGACCGCCGCCGACGCGGTCGAGGGCCCGGCCTTCGACCTCCGCGATGCCCTCGCGGCCCTGTTCCGGCACATCCGGCCGGCGCTGCTGATCCTGGTCGCGGCGATCCTCGGCGCCGGGATCTACCTCCTGCTGACGCCGGCCGAGTACACGGCCGACGCCAAGCTGATCATCCGTCTCGGCCGCGAGAAGGCGGGCGCCCCGCTCCAGGGCGGCGCGAACCAGAACTACATGTTCTCGGAGCGCGCGCAGAACGTGAACAACGAGATCGAGATCCTGCGCGATCCCAGCATCGTGCGCGACGAGTTCGCGGCGCTGAAGGCGATCACCCCGACCGGCGACCTCGGACCGCCCCCGGCGGACTGGACCGACTGGCTGATCTACCAGGGCCGTCAGGCCGTGCGGAGCGCGAAGGCGGTCAAGACCTGGATCGTCGACACGGTGCGGATCCCGTTCGAGGCGGTGGGCCTGCTGCGCCACCTGACCCCGGACGAGAAGCTCTACGAGGCGTACCTCGCGGCGTTCAAGGTCGTCTTCGTGAAGGAGACGGACGTGATCCTCACGGGCTTCACCTGGACGGACCCGCACTTCGCCGCCCAGGCGCTGAACCGGCTGCTCGACGCCTACAAGCGCCGCCACGTGGAGGTCTACGCCGACGAGACTCCCGCCTCGTTCTACCAGAGCAAGCTGGAGCGCGCCCGGGCCGACCTCGCCGCCATCGACGCGCAGCTCTCGACCTACCTCAAGGGCAACAACACCGCGAGCTTCGAGATCGAGCAGCAGAACGACCTCGGCACCCTCGCTGACCTCGCCAAGCAGAAATCGGCGGCGCAGATCGAGCGCGAGGTGGTCGAGACCCGGCTCAAGCGCACCCGCGAGGCCGGACCCGACCGCTGGCAGCCAACGCCGCCCGACGCGGACCCGACGGTCACGGCCTTCGACCAGCGCTGGGCGGACCTGCGGACGAAGCGCGCCGAGCTGGCGGTGCGGTTCCGGCCGACCGCTCCCGAGTTCGTGAGCCTCGATCGGGACCTCGCGGCCCTGGCCCGGCAGAAGTACCAGGCGCTCCTCGCCGCCGACACGGCGAAGCTCGCCATCCTCGCCGAGAAGATCCAGAGCATCACGGGGATCGAGCAGAGTCGCCGCCGGGCGGCCATCGGCCAGAGCGACGCGGCGCTGGCCTACGGCCGGCTGACCCAGCAGAAGGGCCTGCTCACCGACGAGATCACCGAGACCCAGAAGCGGATCGACGCTCTGAAGACCGGCACGGGTCTCGACGCGCAGGCCGTCACCTCCTCGGCCCTCGTGGCGCGCGCCGTGCCGCCGCGGCTGCCCTCCGGCCCGAACCGGCCGCTGATCCTCGGGCTCGCGGCCGGTCTCGGCCTGCTCGCCGCCCTGGCCTACGTCGCCCTCGCGGAGATCCTGGCCCAGACCTACCGCAGCGCGTCGGAGGTCGCCCGCTCGCTGCGGGTGCCGGTGCTGGCCGCGGTGCCGCTGCAGACGGGAGCCGCCGCATGATCGCCGCCGCCATCGCGCCGAAGATCGATCCGGCGATCCTAGAGCCGGCCCTCGTCCAGCTCACCCGGCACGAGGCGCGCGTGCGCCGGGTCGGCGTCACCGCGGTCCAGCCCGGCGAGGGCGTGAGCACCCTCGCGCGTGAACTCGCCGGCGCCTACGCCCGGCGGGGCCGCAGCGCCGTGCTGATCGAGGCGAACTGGTCCCGCCCGTCGCTGGCGGAGGCCTACGGCCTGACCGGCCAGCCGGGCTTCGCCGACATCGTCGCCGGCACGGTCGCCCCGAGCCGCGGCGTCCACCCGGTCGCCGACCACCTCAGCGTCGTGCCCGCGGGCAGCCCGTCGGCCATCCGCCAGGCGACCCTGGACGACGGCCGCGTGGAGGATTTCCTGGCGCTCGTCGACGACCGCTTCGAGCTCGCGATCGTGGATTGCGAGCCGATCACCGAGATCGGCGACGCCGCCGCGCTCTCCCCCTTCGTGGACGGCTTCATCGTGGTGATCGGCGCCGAGCGCACCCGTCGGGCCGTGGCGCAGCGCGCCCTGGCCGACCTCAAGGCCGCCGGCGGGGCGCCGCTCGGCGTCGTCCTGAACCGCACGCGGCGGCCGATCCCGCGATGGCTCTACCGGTGGCTCGGATGAGCGCGGCGCCCGTCCGCGCGCTGCGGGTCCTGCCGCTCGCCGGGATCGGCTTCGCGGCCGCGGCCGGGGCGATCGCCCTGAGCGCGGCGCCGCTCAAATTCGCCGTCGTAGGCCTCGCGGCGGCCTTCGGCGGGGTCGGCGCCCTGATCGTCGGGCGGCTCTATCGCCTCACGCCGCTCCTGCTCGTCGCCCTCGCGGTCGGGCTGACGGTCAAGCTCGACGTCAGCTTCCTCCAGCATTTCGAGGCCGTCGGGCAGTACCTGCCGAGCATCGGCGGCGGCGCCGGCCTGACGGTGAGCGTCGCCCTGCTGGTGGCCGCGGCGCTGATCGTCGCCAAGCTCACCGGACTCGGGGAGGACGCCCCGGGCCTGCGGCTCGACCGGCCCCTCGTGCTGACGCAGCTCGGCTTCCTGATCGCGGGGCTGCTCTCGCTCTCCAACGCCACCGACCCGGCCTATCTCTGGTTCGACACGTGGCGCTTCGCCGGCCTCTTCCTGGTCTCGGTCGCGGTCTCGAACCTGTCCGAATCCGACATCCGGACCCTCGCGCTGGCGATCTGCGCCCTCTGCCTCGTCCAGACCGCGGTGGCAGGCCTGCAATACGTCTCGGGCTCGGAACTCGGCCTGTCGGTGCTGGGCGAGGAACAGATCGTCGAGGAGAACATCAACTTCTCGGCCCAGCGCCGCGCCGGCGGACTGAAGGTCCACCCGAACATCCTCGGCTACTACTACGAGTTCGTCTGGCCGCTCGCCCTGGCGCTGGCCCTGTCGCGCGGCCCGCTGCTCCTGCGCCTCGCGGGGGCGGCGGGCGCCGTCTCGGCCCTGGTCGGCGTGGTCCTGACCCTGTCGCGCGCGTCATGGCTGACCTTCCCGATCTCGGCCGCCCTCCTGATCCTGCTGGTCTATCGCGACCGCCTGTTCTCCCGGACGAGCCTGATCGTCTTCGGCCTGCTGGCGGTCGTCGGCGCCGTCGCGGCGCTCTACGCCGGCCCGCTGATCTGGGAGCGGCTCACCGCCGACGACGGCGGCTCGGCCGCCCAGCGCGGCCCGCTGAACGCCGCGGCCCTCGCCCTGTTCGAGCAGTTCCCGATCTTCGGCGTCGGCCTGAACAACTTCGGCAACCAGTTCGCGGTCCTCGACAGGACCGGCCTGTCCCGGCTCGCCGGATTGTTCGACCGGTCGAACCACGTGGTGCACAACCTGCACATCCTGATCCTCACCGAGGTCGGGGTCGTCGGCTACGCGGCCTTCGCGCTGGTCTTCGGCATCGGCATCGCCCGGGGCTTCCGCGCCGCCCGCCGCGCGCCGGTGGGCGATCCGCTCGCGGCGATCGCGGCCGCCTGCGCGGTCGGCCTGATCGCGCACCTGCTGCACGGGCTGGTCGATCCGGGCTTCCGCCTGAATCTCGGCATCGCCGAGCTGCTCTACACCGGCCTCGGGCTGATCGCCGGGGTACGGGCGGCGCAGCGGCGCAGGGCCGTCGCGGCGTCCCGGGCGGTGGCGTCGACGGGCCCGATCGGCGCGGCGCGCGCCCGACCGGAGCGGGTCCCCTCGCCGCGCGGCCCTTCGCGCGCGGAGCCGCCTCGGCGTCGCCCATCCCTCGCAGCGTACGGAGACCGTCCGTGAGCGCCGTCAGCCTCAGCGTCCTGATCGTCACCTACAATGCCGGCCGGGACATCGAGACCTGCCTGGACCTGCTGGCGGCGAGCCGGGTGAGACGCCCCTACGAGGTGATCCTGGTCGACAACGCCTCCACCGACGGGACGCCGGAGCGCGTCGCGCGGGCGTTTCCCTGGGTTCGGGTCATCGCCGAGCCGACCAATCACGGCTTCGCGGGCGGCAACGCGCGCGCGCTGGAGCACGCGCGCGGCACCGCGATCCTGCTCCTCAACCCCGATGCGTTCCTGCACGACCCGGACGCGCTCGCGGGCCTCCTGGACCATCTCGACGCGCATCCGGATGTCGGGGCGGTCGGCCCGCGCCTGACCTTCCCGGACGGGACGCATCAGGTCGGTGACGCCGGCTACGAGCCGCGCCCGCTCTCGATCCTGGTGCACGCCGCCGGCCTGTCGGGCCGCCTCGGGCTGCGCGGCCTCTACCTCGCGAGCCGCCAGGCCAGGGGAGCGCGGGCGCTCGACGTCGACTGGATCTGCGGGGCCTGCCTGCTCCTGCGCCGCTCGGCGATCGCCGCGATCGGCGGCCTGGAGAGCCCGATGTTCCTCTACGGCGAGGACGTGGACTGGGGCTGCCGCCTGCGCGATGCCGGCCTGCGCGTCGCCTACCGCCCGGACATCGCCGTCACCCATCTCCAGGGCGGCTCGGGAAGCGCCCGCTCGGCCCGCTGGCTCGACGGCCTGGCAGCCATCTACAGCCTGCGCAATGCCGGGCGGCTCCTGTCGTCGCCCGCCTTCTTCTCCGGCCCGCTCCGGCTCGGCTTCACCCTGCGGGCCGTGGCCTACGGTGTCGCGGCCCGGCTGCGCCGGCAGCCGGACCTGGCCCGCAAGGCCGAGGACATGCGCAGGTTCTCCGGGCACCTGCGCAGTCTTCGTCTCCGACCGCGATGAACCGTCACGGCCGTTTGCGGATGAACACCATGTGGTAGCCCTTGAAGGGACCCGGCGTGAGCCGGAACAGCAGCTCCCAGAACTTGCCCAGGACGATGTTCTCGCCATGATAGAACGGCTGCCCGTCGAAACTGTAGGTGAAGTGCTCGAACCGGTCAGTTGGGAAAAGCCGCTTCCGCGCCGCCTCCGTGTTCATCGTGTAGAGCGGCACGAACGAGTCGATCTCGACCCGCCGCGGCTCGACGAGGCGCAGCACCCGGGCGTGCAGCCGCTTCGGCACGAGCCGCGCCCCGATCCCGACATAGCCCCAGCGGTTCGGCGTCCAGGCGCAGAGCCAGCCGCCCGGGGCGAGCACCCGGCCGAGCTCCGCCGCGGTGACCTCGGGGTGCTCGATATGCTCGAGGACCGAGAAGGCCGAGATCAGGTCGAAGCTCCCGTCCGGAAATGGCAGCACCCCGTCGTGACCGATCAGCCGGACCTCGTCGGCCGACCGGTTGCCGAGGACCGCCTCGTCGACGTCGCAGGCGACGACCTGGGCGCAGCGCCCCCGGAAGTCGCCGAGGTGCCGCCGCAGTGGGACCGGGTCATCGCTCCACTTGCCGCGCCCCGCGCCGAACTCCATGACCCGCATGTCGGAGCGGAGCAGCGCGTTGACGCGCACGATGTACTCCATCCGGTGGTCGTGCCGGGAATAGCCCCCGGCTCCCATCTCCCGGAACAGACGTTGTTCGACCGTGACCATGCCTCAGGCTCCTCTGAACGTGCTGCGCCGACGGCGCATATGAAATCCGGGGGATCGGACGGGCGCCCGACGGTGGCGATCCTCGGCACCCGCGGGGTGCCGGCGGCGCACGGGGGGTTCGAGACGCTGGCGGAGCGCCTCGCGCTGGAGCTCGTGGCGCGCGGCTGGCGGGTCGAGGTCTATTGCCAAGTGCGCGAGCCGGCGCCGCCGATGGTCTGGCGCGGGATCCTGCTGATCCCGGTCGCGGTCCGGGGCGACGGCGCCGTCTCGACGATCGTGTTCGACCTGAAATGCACCCTGCGGGCGGCCTTCCGGCCGGCCCTGCCCCTCGTGCTCGGCTACAACACCGCGGTGTTCTCGCTGCTCTACCGGCTGACCGCCAAGCGCAGCGTGATGAACATGGACGGCATCGAGTGGAAGCGCGACCGCTGGTCGAAGCCCGCCAAGGCGTGGTTCTGGCTGAACGAGCGGCTCGGCAGCCTGTTCTCGACCCACCTCGTGGCGGACCACCCGGAGATCGCCCGGCACCTCGCCCGCAGGACCTCGGCCGCCCGGATCACCACCATCGCGTACGGCGCCGACCCGGTGCTGGAGGCCTCGACCGAGCCGCTGGCGACGTTCGGCCTGCGCCCGCGGGATTACGGCCTGCTGATCGCCCGGGTGGTGCCCGAGAACCTCGTGCTCCAGATCGTCCGGGCCTGGAGCGAGGTCCGGCCGGGCCTGCCGCTGCTCGTGCTGGGCAAGCTCGCGGAGTCCGACCCGTACCACCGCGCCGTCCGGGCGGCGGGCGGGCCGGACGTGATCTTCGCCGGCGCGATCTACGAGGCCGAGCGCGTGGCCGCGCTCCGCTTCCACGCCCGCTTCCACATCCACGGTCACACCGTGGGCGGGACCAACCCGTCGCTGGTCGAGGCGCTGGGGGCGGGCTCGCCGATCCTCGCCCACGACAACCCGTTCAACCGCTGGGTGGCGGGGCCGCAGGCGCTGTACTTCGGTGACGAGACCGAGCTGCGGCGGGGCATCCTCGGCCTGGTCCGGGCCGGGCCGCGCCGCCTCGAGGTCATGGGCGAGGCGTCCCGTCGCCGCCACGCCGAGGCGTTCACGTGGCGCGGCATCTTCGACGCATACGAGCGCGTGCTGCGCCGCCAGCTGGCGCCCAGGCGCCAGGGCCGGGAGGCGCGGCCGGCCGTCCGCCGGGAGCACGGGCGCGCGTGAGCCGGGCACCGGCCCGGCGCCTCCGGATCTAGCGCCCACGGCCCGCCTCCGGGCCGCGCCCGCCGCTGCGGAGCTGCCGCTGGACCAGCATCGTCACGGTGCCGGCCGGGACGTCCCGAAGGCTGCAGACCCCGATCCCGATCGTCGCGCCCGCGCCGATGGCGACCGCCCCCTGCACGGCGGCGTGCGCGCCGACCACGGCGCCGTCGCCGAGATGGGGGCCGTCGGCGGGGAACGGCTGGCTCGGGAAGACCCAGTCCCGCGGCCCGACCAGGGTGCCGGGCAGGAGCGTCAGGTCGGCGCCCCCGGTGCCGCAGAAGGCGACCCGCGCCGGGTGCGGCACGAACAGCCCGGGCCCGAGGCGCGAGCCCGGATGCAGGCAGGCGCCCGTGAGCCGCAGGGACAGGTCCGCCACCAGGGCGGCGCAGCGGCGCCAGCCCCGGCCGTGCAGCAGGTGCGCGGTCCGGTGGAGGATCGCCACCTGCATGGCCGGCAGCGTGAGGTGCATCGCGCGCCGCAGCCGCGAGGTCGGCTTGCCCCCCGTCGTCTGACGCAGGACGCGGGCGAAGTCGGCCGCCAGGAGGCGCCGCAGGCCCGGCAGGGTGACGTGGTCGGTCATCGGGCCGCTCACGCCGTGACCCCCCGGCCGGGAAGCGGCCGCCAGGGCTGCGGCATGACCTCCTCGTCGGCCTGGACGGGCTTGAGGATGGTGGTCCGCGGGCCGATCCGGGCCCGGTCACCGATCGGGACGGCGCCGAGAACGATGGCGCCCGCCTCCAGGACGACGTCGTCGCCCAGCACCGGCAGGCCGGGGCCGCCGCCGATGTCCTGGTCGGGCTCCTTCAGCAGGCCGCCGATGGAGGCCTGGATCCCGAAGGCGGCGTCGCGGCCCACGGCGCCGGCGATGACCGTCCCGTAGGGCTGCGGCAGGAACAGGCCGCCGGCGATGCGGCTGGAGGGCGGGATGTCGGCGCCCGTCCACCAGCCGTTCACCAGCCACAGCAGCCACGCCGCCGTCCGCCAGCCGCGCTCGTGGGCGTAGCGGGACAGGCGGTAGAGCCAGACCGCGTGGTAGCCCCGCCGCAGGCGGGCAGGTCCGCCGCCGCGGCGGCGCCAGTGATCGCGGTCGGCGGACAGGGCAGCCCGCACCTCGGCCCACCGGAGTCGCCCCGCCTCCGCGTCCACTCCGCGCGAGAGACGCAGATCCGGTCCAGCGGCTGTCTCGGACATACGCAGTCCTCCGGTTTTTCCCAACGCGACAACTCTGCAACCATAAATTGAGCTTGCGGTTGCAAGCCATACGCAGCCTGCCACGATGCAATCGTAGGTCGCAGTTTTCAGTCAGGCTTCACCGAGAGATGCTTCGCTTGGTAAACCGATTGTCGGGACGGAGGCGCGCCGGCGGGCTGCGCTACGGCGCGAACCTGCTCGGTCAGGCGGCGGGGCGCGGCGTCTACCTCGCGGCCGGCTTCACGGCCTTCGTGATGGTCGGCCATTTCGCCGGCCCGGCGGCACTGGGCCGCTACGGCCTCGCCCTGGCGATCCTCGCGGTCGCGCTGATCGCGGCGGATTTCGGCACCACGCTGACCTTCGGGGCGCGGCTCGGCGCGATCGGGCCGGAGATGCGGGCGGCCGAATTCGGCCGAATGCTGTCGGCGCGCCTCGTCCTCGGTCTCGGGACCGGCGCCGCACTCCTCGGTGTCCTGCCGATGCTGCCGGACGCGATCCGGCCCGCCGTGGCGCTGGCCGCTCTCCTCATGCCGCTCGCGGCCGCCCGCTTCCTCGACGCCCTGTTCCAGGTCTGCGGGCGGCCGGGCTGGTCCGTCTGGCCGTCGCTCGCCAACGCCGCCCTGCTGGTCGGCGGGACGGCACTCGCGCTCTGGCTGCAGCTTCCGGAGGTGGCGCTCAGCCTCGTGGCGGTGGCCGCCGGCATCGCGTACGGCGCGGTCGGGCTGGCGCTGGCGCTGCGCCTCGTGCCCGCCCGCCCCGCCTCGCTGCCGCACGCGCTCGCGACGATCCGGGCCGCGGCGGGGGTGGGCGTCTCGAACGCCCTCGGCTCGCTCAACGGCCGGATCAGCCTGATGATGCTGGCCGCCTTCGCGGGCGCGGCCGAGCTCGGCCAGTTCACGGCCGGCTTCCGGTTCTTCGAGCTGGGCGCCGCGGTGGCGATCACCCTGTGCGCCCCGCTGGTGCCGGTCTTCGGGCGCGCCGTCGGGCCCCTGGTCGACGGACGGTCGCGCGCCGGCACGACCGCCCTGCGCGCGCGGGTCCGCGGCGCGCTGGTCCCGATCCTCGCCGCGTCCTGCGCCGGAGCGGTGGCGACCTGCGCCCTCGCGGAGCCCTTGGTGCGCCTCGCCTTCGGCCCGGATTTCGGCCGCGCCGTCCCGGTGCTGCGCATCGCCACCGGGATGAGCGTCCTGCTGATCGCCGCCACGATCCTGTTCGCGGGCCTCGTCCCGCTGGGCCGGACCGGCTTCGCGGTGCGCGGGAGCGCGGCGGCCTGCGCCACGAACCTCTTCGCCTGCACGCTGCTGATCCCCTGGGATCCGCTCCTCGGCGCGGGCATCGCCGCGCTGCTCGCCGAGGCCGCGATGCTCGGCATCCTGGCCCAGGCCTTCTGGCGGGTGGCCGGACCGCCCCTCGCCCTGGCCGACGTGCCGATCCTCGCAGCGCCGGCCCTCCTGACCGCCCTCGCCTGGGCCGCCGGTCCCGCCGCCCTGGCGCCCGCGGCGGTGCCCGCCGCCGCGGCCCTCTCGGCCGCCCTCGCGGGGTGGCTGTGCCTGCGCCGCGCCCCGACCGATCCCCTCGACCTCCCGCTCCCGGAAGCCTCCTCATGAGCGATCGACCCGTGCTCTCGGTCATCATCCCGACCTACAACCGCGCCGACACGCTGCGCCTGTGCCTGAGGGCCTTCGACCGGCAGGAGACGGACGCGCCCTTCGAGATCGTCGTCTGCGACGACGGCTCGACCGACCACACCGGGACGGTCGTCAGCCGCGCCGTCGCCACGGCCCGGATCCCCGTGGTGCACCTGCGCCAGGAGAATGCCGGGGCGAACGCCGCCCGCAACCGCGCCATCGCGGCGGCGCGGGGCGAGCGCCTCCTGATCGTCAACGACGACACGATCCCGGTCCCGAGCCTCGTCGAGGCGCACCGCCTCGCCCACGCCCGGCGGGGCGGTCGTGAGACCGCGATCCTCGGACGGATGACGATCGACCCCGCCCTGCCCTTCTCGCCCTTCTCGGCGCTCCACCACGACGCCTCCTACGACGCGCTGGCGGGCCGCGACGCGGTCGGGTGGGACGCGTTCCTGACCTGCAACGTCAGCGTCGACCGGCGCTTCCTGGAGGAGGCGGGCGGCTTCGACCCGAAGCTGTTCTGGCACGAGGACATCGAGCTCGGCGAGCGGCTGGCCCGGCGCGGCATGCGCCTGTTCTACGCGCCCGAGGCGCTGGGCTACCACCACCACCTCCTGGACGAGGCGGCCTACCTGCGGATCGCCGAGCGCGAGGGCGCGGCGCTGGTGCTGTGGTACCGCAAGCGCCCGGACCTCGTGGCGGATCTCGGCCGGCTCGGCCTCGTCGGGCCGCCGCCGCTGGGCGCGGCGGCGCGCCACCGGGTCGCCGACCTCGCCATGCCGCAGGCGCTCCTGCCCGGCTGGCAGATGGCGGCGCGCGCGCTGACGCGGATCAGCCCCGAGGCCGGCCGCAGCGTGTGGCGGCGGCTGTTCCAGCGGCGCAAGCGCCTCGCCATCGCCCGGGCGCTCGCGGCATGAGGTGGCCCCGCACGGTCCTCGGCGGCGCCCTGTCGGCCCTGCTCCTGCCGGTCCTGTCCGCCTGCGGGCCGGCCGACGCGCAGGTGCAGCAGAACATCCTGGTCGATCCCGCCGGCGGCGCGAAGCCCGGCTACACCACGGTGGCGCGGCTCGCCGACGTGCCCTTCGCCAGTCTCGGTCCCGGATCGAGCGTGCTGGTCCGCGGCGGCAGCTACGGCGACGTCGTGTTCGTCGGGTCCCGCGGGACCGCGGCGGCGCCCGTGACGGTGGCGGCAGAACCCGGCACGCAGCCGCGGCTGTCCAACTCCGTGGTGTTCGAGAACGCCGCCTACGTCACGGTCACGGGACTGAGCGTCCAGGGCGCGGTCAATTCCGGCTTCATCATCCGCCGGGGATCGAGCCACGTCACGGTCGCGGGCTCGACCGTGTCCCGCTCCGGCCTGGGGATCTGGATCGGCGACGGTGCCGGGGCGGGTCACCGCATCACCGGCAACACCCTCGCCGACAACCAGACCCACGGCGTGGCCGTCGACGTGATCAACGCGCCCGCGGAGGATCCGAGCTACATCCTCGACAACACCGTGACCGGCAACGGCATCCACGGGATGGAGATCAACGGCTCCGGCTACGTCGTGGAGGGCAACCGCGTCTCGGGCAACGGCGTGGGGATGTCGGGCACCTCGGGCATCCACGTCTACGCCAAGGACGCCGCCCAGGACGCCGGCGACCGCAACATCATCCGGTACAACATCGTCACCGGCCAGAAGGAGACCACCGGCCAGGACGGCAACGGCATCCAGATCGACCAGTGGTGCGACGGCAACATCGTCGCGTTCAACGTCGCGGCCGACAACGACGGCGCCGGGATCAACCTGTTCGACGCCGGCTCCAACACGGTGGTCAACAACACGACCACCGGCAACATGCGCGATTCCGGCGGCAAGCACGTCTATCGCGGCGAGATCGTGCTGGCCTCCGACTACACCAAGCGGGTCGACCGCACGTCGAACAACCGGGTGCTCAACAACATCGCCTACGCGACCCGGCCGAACGTGGCCGCGATCGTGGTCGAGGCGACCACCACCGACAACAACAACGCGATCGGGCCGAACTTCCTCGGCAGCGCCGTCGGCGCCCCGCTCTACCGCTGGGGCACGCAGGCCACCGGCGACGGGGCGAGCCTGCCGCTCAACGGTCAGGGTCCCGACCTCACCGGCACGCCAGCCTTCCGCGATCCCGCGAACCCCATGGCCGGCGGGCTCGCCCTGACGGCGTCCCCGGCCCGCGCCGGCATCCCGCTCGGCGCCACCCGCGACATCGCCGGCCAAGCCTACGCCCCCGGCGAGGCCCCGACCTTCGGCGCCTACAGGAGCCCGTAACATGCTTCGCATCGGCATCGACGCGCACGTGCTCACCGGCAAGCCGCAGGGCAGCCGGACCTGGCTCGTGAACATCATCGGGCGCGCCGCCGCGCGCCACCCGGACGCCACCTACGTGGTCTATTCCGTCGACCCGGAGGCCTGCGCCCGCATCGTCTCGGGCGACAACATCGAGCACCAACGGCTGCCGCGCGTGCCCGCGACCGTGCGGCTGACCCTGGTCTGGCCGTGGCTGTTCCTGCGCGACCGTCTGGACACGCTGCTGACCACCTACATCGCCCCGCCGCTGGTGCCGGGCGACCGGCAGGTGGTGGTGGTCCACGACATCCTGTTCGAGACGCATCCCGAGTTCTTCCCCTGGTCGATGCGCTGGCGGAACAAGATCCTGACCCGGCTCTCGGCGCGGCGCGCCAAGCTGGTCCTGACCATCTCCGACTACAGCCGCGACTCCATCGCCAACGTCTACGGCATCGCGCGGGAGCGCATCGCCGAGGTGCGCTGCGGCTCCACGCCGCCGCAGGCGGTCACGGAGCGGACGCCGCTCGCCGACGGGCGCCCCTACCTGCTGATGGTCGGCCGGCTGGAGCCGCGGAAGAATCTCGGCCTCGTCCTCGACGCCTTCGCGCGGCTGCCGCAGGGCGCGGCCCGGCTGATCGTGGTCGGCAAGGGCGACGGCGAGCGGCCCGAGACCCTCGACCGCCTCGCCCGGACGCCGGACGCGGTGCACATCGCCGGCATCGACGACCGGGGCCTGTCCGACCTCTACGCCCGGGCCGCCGCCCTGGTCTTCCCGAGCCGCGGCGAGGGCTGGGGCATCCCGGTGCTCGACAGCCTCGCCCGGGGAACCCCCGTCATCGCCTCGAGCCTGACGGCCATCCCGGAAGCCGGCGGCAGCGCGGCGAGCTACTTCGACCCGGACGCGCCCGACCGGGTCGACCGTCTCGCGGAGCTGATGGGCGCGGCGGTCGAGGGGCGGCTGCCCTTCGACGCCTGCGCCGCGCGGGCCCACGCGGCGCGCCACGACTGGGACGGGCCGGCCGCCACCTTCGTCGACCTGATGCGCCGGAGCTTCACGGCCCGCACGCATCTGCGCGACCTGATCCTGGCCGCGCCGAACCTGCGCGGGTGACGCGAGAGGGTGACGCGAGAGGGCGCCGTCGGCCGCTCTAGCGCGCGGCCCCGAGCGCGCCGACGGCGGGGCTCTCCGGATCCGCGTCGGCGATGGGATCCTGGATCAGCGTCCAGTAGCCCAGGGCCGCCACCAGGGCGATCACGGCGCCGGTGATGAAGGCCATGGAGAAATGGCCCGTGCCGCCGACGATGAAGCCTGTCACGGTCGGCGCCAGGGCGCCGCCGATGTAGCCGCCGAAATTCTGCATGGCGCCGAGCGACGCCGTGCAGCTGGCCGGCGCCGCCACGGAGGCCATCGCCCAGGCCGACGACGAGCTCATGTAGACCAGGAACAGCGAGGCCGAGATGCAGGCGATCGCGAGGGTGTCGCTCGGCGTCAGCGCCGCCACCACCGTGAACGCGGCGGTCGCCACCAGGGAGCCGACCATCGGGATCTTGCGGCTGCGGATCGGGTCGACGCCGCGGCGGACGAGGACATCGACGACGCGACCGCCCAGGATCCCGCCCAGCACGCCGAAGGCGAAGGGGATCGAGCCGACGAGGCCGGTCTTCTGCAGGGTGAAGTGCCGCTCGATCTCGAGGTAGCTCGGCAGCCACGCGGTGTAGAGCCACGTCATGTAGATGCAGCCGAAATAGCCGACGATCATCCCCCAGCTGGTGCGGAACCCGAAGAGCCGCCGCCACGCGCTCCAGGTGACCGCGCGGCCGGCGTTCGGGGCATCGCCCTCCTCCAGGAAGGCCCGCTCCCCCGGCGTGAGGTCGGTCTCGCGCGGGTTGCGGAACACGAGGTAGACGATCGCGGCGAGGACGAGGCCGGCCGCGCCCATGATGACGAACATCGCCCGCCAGCCGAAGCTCACCATCAGGAAGGTGAGCAGCGGCAGGGCCAGGAAGGTCCCGAGCGAGGAGGCGCAGTTCCAGATCCCCGTGGCGGTGCCGCGCTGGCGGATGTTGAACCAGTCGCGGGAGACGCGGGCGCAGGTCGGGAAATGCGGCGCCTCGCCGATTCCGAGGACGATCCGGGCGCTCACGAACTGCCAGAACGACGTCACCGCGCCGCCGAGCATCTGGCCGAA
Organism: Methylobacterium sp. yr668; assembly: GCF_900116245.1. NCBI lineage: Bacteria > Pseudomonadati > Pseudomonadota > Alphaproteobacteria > Hyphomicrobiales > Methylobacteriaceae > Methylobacterium > Methylobacterium sp. yr668. The sequence goes on from NZ_FOZY01000003.1 coordinate 192,842, forward strand.
CGACCAGCAGGTCAGGCCGAGCGTCAGCGTCAGGCGCGGGCCGAGCCGGTCGGCGAGCGCCCCGGCCGGCAGCTGCGCGAAGGCGTAGGCCCAGAGGAAGGCCGAGAGCAGCAATCCCATGTCGGGGATCGAGAGGCCGAGATCCTCGCGGATCAGCGGGTTGGCCACCGCCAGGGTGGCCCGGTCGACGTAGTTGACGACGCCCGCCGTCACCAGCAGGGCGAGCGAGATCGTCTGGATGCGGCGCACGCGCGGCGTTGCGGCCAGGGCCATCGTGTCCTCCCCGAATGACGGGCCCCTTGGGGGTCTCCGCGGCCGGCCGGTCCTTCGCGACTCGTAGCGGCCGCGGAGCATTCTGCACCGAACGCCGCCGGACGGAAGGGCCGCCGCCCCTCGCCTCGCGGCGCCGGGCGTCGTAGACGGGCCGCTCCGTCACCCTTCGAGTCCGCCCGTTGCGCCTGATCCAGATCACCCACCACGACCTCGACGGCTACGGCGCCTCGACGGTCGCCGCCGCCTGCGCCCCGGTCGAGCGCGTCGTCCACGTGCCCCGCTACAGCGATGTCGGCCCGGTCTTCGAGGACGAGATCAAGCGCCTCGGCCGCGCGGCGGAGCGCGAGATCCTGCTGATGACCGACCTCGGCCTGGAGGAGCAGACCATCGCGGGCCTGAAGAAGTTCGCCGCGATGAACCGGCGCCGCGAGGACGGGCAGAAGCACCGCCTCGTGGTCCTCGACCACCACGCCTCCTCCCTCGACCAGATGCGGCGCCTGGGCCTGGACGCGGCGCCCGACGCCGAGCGGCCGGCGCTCCACCGGATCGACCTGGGCGACCCCGAGATCGCCGTGCTGATCGAGGACGACATCTGCGCCACGCGGATGGCCTTCGAGCACCGGTCCCTGTTCGCCGCGCACGAGCCCGCGACCGACCTGTCGAGCCTGCTCACCGCGGTCGATGCCCTCGACCTGTGGCGCAAGGAGAGCCCCGCCTTCCGGGGCGGCCTGGCCCTGGACGAGCTGTTCTGGGAGGTCGTGTCGAGCTACGTGCCGGTCGGGCATCCCTGGCACGACCGGTTCGTGTCCGAGATCCTGCTCGCCGCCGCCGCCGCCCTGCGGGACGGGGCGAGCCCGGCCGAGCTGGAGCGCCGCGCCTCGGCGCTGCGCGCCGGCGTGGTCGACACCCTGCTGCGCGACGCGCCGGACGACGACCCGGCGCTGACGACGCGCATGCGGCTCGCCCGGGCGCTCGCCCGCTCGGATTCCCTGTTCCGCTCGCTGAAGGACGGCACGCTCCTGTCCTTCGCCCTCGATTCGGGCACCTTCCAGCGGGTCTCCGACCTGATCATGGACGCGGGCCGGGCCAAGCGCGTGGTCAACGTCCAGCGGATGGGCACGCTGTCGTTCCGGTCCAACGACGGCACGGCGCTCGACGGCGCCCGCCTGTTCCGCGGCGGCGGCCACCGCGACGCGGCGGGCGGCCGGCTCCAGAGCGGCTCGGCCTTCTCGATGGCGGACGCGATCGCCCAGGTGGAGCCGGTGCTGAACCCGGAGAAGCCGGCCGGCTCGGACAGCCCGTTCGCGGCGCTGAAGAACTGGAAGGGCTGAGCGGCCGGCCTAGAGCCGGAAATCCTCGCCGAGATAGAGCCGGCGCGCGTCCGGGTTCGCCACGATCTCCTCGGGCGTGCCCTCGGTGAGGATGCGGCCGGAATGGGCGATGTAGGCGCGGTCGATCAGGCCCAGCGTCTCGCGGACGTTGTGGTCGGTGATCAGCACGCCGATGCCGCGCTGCTTCAGGTGCTTCACGAGGTCCTGGATGTCGCCGACCGCGATCGGGTCGATGCCCGCGAAGGGCTCGTCCAGCAGCATGAAGGTTGGCGACGAGGCGAGCGCCCGGGCGATCTCGCAGCGCCGCCGCTCGCCGCCCGAGAGCGCGATCGAGGGCGACTTGCGCAGGCGCGCGATGTCGAACTCCTCGAGCAGCGAGTCGAGCTTGCGCGCGCGCGCCTTGCGGTCCGGCTCGACCACCTCCAGCACCGCCCGGATGTTGTCCTCCACGGTGAGCCCGCGGAAGATCGAGGCCTCCTGCGGCAGGTAGCCGATCCCGAGCCGCGCCCGCTGGTACATGGGCAGGTGCGTGATCGGCAGGCCGTCCAGGGTGATGTGGCCGCGATCGGCCGCCACCAGCCCGGTGATCATGTAGAAGATCGTGGTCTTGCCGGCGCCGTTCGGCCCGAGCAGCCCGACGGCCTCGCCGGTGCGCACGGTGAGGCCGGCCTCGTGGACGACCGTGCGGGCGCCGTAGCTCTTGCGCAGGCCGCGCACGCTGAGGATGCCGAGACCGCCCTCCTCGGCCGCGGACCAGCCGTCGGCCTCGGCCGGCTGTTCGGCCTGCCGCGCGCGCCGGCCGAACAGCCGGCCGAGCCAGCCCGTCCGGGCCGGCTCCTGCGGGCCCGCCTGGAACGCCACGGCGCCGCTCAATCGACCTGCGCCTTCGGCCTGGGCGGCGGCTGGCTGCAGCCCTTCGCCTTGCCGTCCTTGGCGTCGGACTTCTCGCCGGGCACGAACAGGGCCGAGACGCGGCCGCCCGCCACCGGGTCCATGTTCGCGCGCCCGGTGTTCATGTCGTAGACGAGCCGCTGCCCGCGGGTGACGTTCTGGCACTGGCTCAGGACGACGTTGCCGGTCAGCACGATCCGCTTGGCGTCCTGGTCGAACACCGCGTGATCGCCCGTGGCGACCTGGTCCTTCTGCACCACCGTCACCGGCCCGGCGCAGTCGACCTTCTGGATCCCGTTCTCGGCGGGGTTCCGCGGCGCCGCGTCGGCACCCTCGTCCCGCGCCTCGGTCTTGTCGCCGCCCTTGGCGCCCTTGCCCGGCGCGTCCTTGCCGCGCTTGTAGGTCACCGTCATGGTCGAGCAGCGGATGGTGCTGTCGCCCTGCACGGCCACGACGTTGCCGGCGAAGACCGCCTTGTTCTCCCGGTCGAACACGTCGAGCCGGTCGGCGTCGATCTTGATCGGATCCTTGCCGCCGCCGCCGATATTGCCGAAGGGCGAATCCTTGCGCGCCGGCTTCTCGGCCAGCGCCGGACCGGCGAGGACCAGCCCGGCCGCCAGGGCGGCGCAGAGGAGGCGGGCGGCGCTCATCGGGCACCGTCCGCGGCTTCGGCGTCCGAGGTCAGGATGCGGGCCTGGGGCTTCTCCCCCGGCGCGTCGCTGACGATGACCACGTGGACGTTGCCCACGAACGAGATCCGCTTGCCGTTCTCGACGACGTCGAGGGTGTCGGCCTTCACGTTGGCCCGCGCGCTCGAGACGGTGACGGGCTCCTGCGAGCTGATGGAGCCGGTCTTGAACGCGACGGCGGCGGAGCGCAGGCGCGCCTCCTCGCCCTTGTCGGTCCAGATGCGGATGTCGTCCTTCAGGTCGAGCGCCTCGCGGGCGGTGTCGAACAGGCCCGACGTCGCCGAGAGGCGGGCGATGCCGCCCTGGTCGTCGGTGGCGATGTGGCCGCGCATCTGCTGCAGCTCGATCTGGCTCGGCTTGCGGACGTCCTGGAGGGCGGCGTCGGCCGTCACCTCGTAGCCGCGCGTGCCCTGGCGGAAGCCCGAGAGCCGCGGGTTCTCCATGCGGACCTTGGAGCCGGCCAGCGTCACCGGGCCGACCGAGACGCCCGGCAACTGCGCCGCGAAGGGATTGAACAGGTAGCCCAGCAGCAGCGCTACCGCGCCGCCGGCGACCACCGGAATCAGCCGGCGCATGGTGCGCACGCGTCCGCTGTGGCGGTACGCCCGGGCGTGGGCCCGGGTCCGCGCCGCCGCGACCGCCTGTCCGTTGCCGGCTTCAGCCTCGACCGGGTTCATGCAGCGTCCGTGAGGCGCGCCCGAGGCGCGCGAGAGGGTTCGGCTCAGACGCCTGCGGCCCCCACCGCGCCCGCGCCTTCGGCCGGGCAATGATCCCGACCGGTGGCGAAGTTATGGCTCGACCATTTCCGAATGATCAACCGAACCCACAATCATGCCGAACGGATGTGTGTGGAGACACACGCCGCGCGCGCCGTCCTAGCAGCGCGCGGCGCGGGTCTCCGCAGTCCTACGCGCCCCGCGCGGCCGCGAGCGCCGCCGCCACCGTGCGGGCGAAGGCCGCCGGGTCGCGGGGGCTGTCGCCGTCCTGGATGCGGGCGAGGTCGAGGAGCGTGCCGGCGGCCTGCGGCACCTCCGATTCGGGTGCCGCGGCCAGCGCCCGAATCAGCGGGTGGCGCGGGTTGATCTCCAGGACCGGCTGCCCGGCACCGGCCCGCCCGGCCCGGCGCATGAGCCGCTGCATCTGCAGGTCGGGTCCGCCGGTGCCGGCCGAGAGGACCACGGCCGAATCGACGAGCCGGTCGGTTGTGCGCACGTCCGAGACCTCGGCGCCGAGGGCCGTCTTCACGGCGGCGACGAAGGAGTCGATGCCCTCCGGCGCCTCCGGCTGCTCGCCCTCCGGCGCGAACTTCGACAGGTCGAGGCCGCCCTTGGTGATCGAGCGGAGCGGCTTCTCGTCGAAGGTGCCGAGCTGATCGGGCCAGAAGGCGTCGACGTGGTCGGAGAGGAGCAGCACCTCGAGGCCGCGGGCCCGGAAGCCCTCCAGCTGCGGCGACGACTTGAGCGCCTCGGCGTCGTCGGCGACGAGGTAGTAGATCGCCTCCTGGCCGTCCTTCATGCGGGACACGTAGTCGGGCAGCGAGGTCCAGCCCTCGACCGCCGAGGAGCGGAAGCGCAGGAGCGGCGCGATCTCGCCCCGGCGCTCGAAATCCTCGTAGATGCCCTCCTTGAGGACGGGGCCGAAATTCTCCCAGAAGGACTGGTAGCCCTCCGCGTCCTTGGCGCGGGTGGTGAGTTCGGAGACGACGCGCCCGGTGACCGCGCGGCGGATCCGGGCGAGCGCCGGGGTCGATTGCAGCATCTCGCGGGAGACGTTCAGCGGCAGGTCCTCGGTGTCGACGACGCCCTGGACGAAGCGCAGCCACGGCGGCAGCAGCTCGGCCTCGTCGGTGATGAACATCCGCCGGACATGCAGCCGGACCTTGCTCTGCCGCTCGTTCTCGAGGGCCTGGAACGGCTTCGAGCCGGGGATGAACAGAAGCGCGGAGAACTCGAGCTGCCCCTCGGCGCGCCAGTGGAGCGTCGCCCACGGCTTGTCGAAGTTCATGCCGATGGAGTGGTAGAATTCCTCGTACTGCTCCTCGGTGACCTCGGACTTCGCCTTGCGCCAGAGCGCGGTGCCCTGGTTGGCCGACTCGTCCTTGCCGTCGCGCACGACGGCGATCGGCACCGTGATGAAGTCGGCCCATTTCCGCACGAGATGGTCGAGGCGGTAGGGCTCGAGGTACTCGTCGGCATCCGCCTTGAGGTGCAGCACGATGTCGGTGCCGGGCTCGGCCCGCGTCGCCGGCTCCAGCGTGTAGCTGCCCTGTCCCTCCGAGGCCCAGGTCCAGGCCTCGTCGCTGCCGGCGCGGCGCGACGTGACGGTGACGCGGTCGGCGACCATGAAGGCCGAGTAGAAGCCGACGCCGAACTGGCCGATCAGGCTCGGCCGGTCCTCGGCCTTGGCGGATTCGAGCGTCTGCGAGAAGGCCCGCGTGCCGGAGCGCGCGATGGTGCCGAGGTTGGTGGCGAGATCCTCCTTGGTCATGCCGATGCCGGCGTCCGACACGGTGAGGGTCCGCGCCTCCTTGTCGGGCGCGATGCGGACCTTGGCGTCCGGCGGCAGCGCGCTCGCCGCCGAGGTCAGGGCCTCGAACCGCCGCCGGTCCATGGCGTCGGCCGCGTTGGCGACGAGCTCGCGCAGGAAGATCTCGCGGTCGGAGTAGAGCGCGTGCACGACGAGGTCGAGGAGGCGTCCCACCTCCGCCCCGAATTCGTGCCGCTCGATCGTCTCGCTCACGGGTGATGCCTCCGCTGTGGGGAAATTGCGGTGGCGATATGCTGGCGAACGGGGCCGTTTTCAATGCGAAAGACGGCCGGCCCCGGCCTCCGACGCGCGCCTCGGGCAGTGCCCCCGCGCGCCGCGGCCGGTCAGATCTCGATCTCGGTGCCCACCTCGACGATCTGCCGGGTCGGCAGGCCGAAATGGGCGCCGGTGCGCTCGGCGTTCCGCTTCATGAAGGCGAACAGGCCCTCCCGCCACGGCGCCATGCCGGGATGGGTCGGCGACGGGATCACCACCTCGTGGCCCACGAAATACGTCATGTCCTCCAGGTATTCCGGCGGCAGCAGCCCGCTCGCCACCGCGCATTGCAGCCCCTCGGGGATCGAGGCGGTCTGCATGAAGCCGTAGCGCAGCACGACGCGCTCCATGCCGGGCGTGTACTTCGAGATCGCCTTGCGGATCCCCTGCGCCACCAGCGTGACCTGCGCCCGCTCGCTCGCCGGGATCACCGGCTCCTCCTCGTAGACGACGGTGATCAGCAGGATCCGCTCGTGCAGGCAGCGGCTGCGCTCCAGCAGGCGGCCGAGCGCCATCGGGATGCCCTCGGTGGCGGCGGTCAGGAAGGCCGCGGTGCCGGGCAGCGTCACCGGCGGGTGCGAGCCGAGGCTGGAGAGGAAGGAGGCCTCGGACATGCGCATGGTCTGGCGGACGGATTCGAGGACGTGGTTGCCCTTCATCCAGGTCAGCATCAGGAAGGCCACCACGCCGGCGAGCAGCAGCGGAAACCAGCCGCCCTCGAACAGCTTCACGCTGTTGGCGGAGAAGAACACGAGGTCGATGCCGAGGAAGAAGCCGTTGACCGCGAGGACCAGGACCGGGTTGTAGCCCCAGCGGAGCGCGATCAGCGCGGCGAGCAGCGTGGTGATGCCCATGAGCGCCGAGACCGCGATGCCGTAGGCGCCGGCCAGGGCGTCGGAAGAGCCGAACACCACAACGGCCGTCAGGGTCGCCACGGCGAGCAGCCAGTTCACCGCCGGCACGTAGATCTGGCCGCGCTCGTCCTCATCGGTGTGCACCACCCGCATCATTGGCATGAAGCCGAGCTGGATCGACTGCTGGGTGAGCGAGTAGACGCCCGAGATCACCGCCTGCGAGGCGATGACGGTCGCCATCGTGGCGAGCGCCACCAGCGGGTAATGCGCCCAGTCCGGCGCGAGCCGGTAGAACGGGTTCTCGATCGCGCTCGGGTCGGCGATGATCAGCGCGCCCTGGCCGCAATAGTGGATCAGCAGCGCCGGCAGCACGAGGCCGAACCACGCGATCCGGATCGCCGGGGCGCCGAAATGGCCGAGATCGGCGTACATCGCCTCGCCGCCGGTCACCGCCAGGAAGGCCGCGCCGAGCATCAGGAAGCTGACATGCCAGCCGGCATGGATCAGGAAGTCCACCGCCCGGAACGGGTTGGCCGCCGCCAGGATCTCCGGCGCGTGCAGGATGCTCGGGACCGCGAGCAGGACCAGGACGACGAACCAGACGAGCATGACCGGTCCGAACACCCGACCGATGGCGGCGACGCCCTTGTGCTGGACCAGGAACAGACCGACCAGGATGGCGAGGGTGATCGGCACGACGTACGGCCCGAGTGACGGCGCGTCGATCTTCAACCCCTCGATCGCCGACAGCACCGAGATCGCCGGCGTGATCGCGCCGTCGCCGTAGAGCAGGGCCGCGCCGATCAGCCCGACCACCAGCAGCAGCGCCTTCCACGTCCCCGGCCGGGCGTGCCGCGCGCCGAGCAGCGCCAGCATGGCGACGATGCCGCCCTCGCCGCGGTTGTCGGCGCGCAGGATCAGCACCGCGTATTTCAGCGACACGATCAGGATCAGCGACCACAGGATCAGCGACACCGCGCCGGTGGCCGCCGCAGCAACCGAGGCGCCGCCGGCGGTCGCCGCCTTCACGGCCTCCTTGAACGCGTAGAGCGGGCTCGTGCCGATGTCGCCGTACACGACGCCCAGCGCGCCCAGCATCAGCGCGCCGCCGGGCCCGTGCCGGACCGCGCCGGGCTTGCGCGCCACCGGCGCCGCCGGACGATCGACCGCCGGGGCAGCCGCGGAAGGCAGGGCTTGGCTCACGGTCGGGTCCGGTCGATGGCGTCGCGGTTGGCCGAAATCTTAGCGAGTCGGTCGCGCGGCGATAGACTCGGCAGATCTCCCGAGCGACCGCGGCGAAGACTTGTCACCCGAACGTGATGACAGTCGAGCGACCGCTTCGGCCCCGCCGCGCCGGCGGCGCGCGGGGCCCGCCGATCAGGCGGCGTCGAGCCCCAGGTCGATGATCGCCGCCGAATGGGTGATCCAGCCGCAGGAGATCAGGTCGACCCCCGAGGCCGCGACGGCCCCGACCGTCTCGCGGGTGATCCGGCCCGACGCCTCGGACAGGGCGCGCCCGTCGATCATCGCCACGGCGCGGCGGAGCAGGTCGGGCCCCATATTGTCGAGGAGCACCGCGTCGATCCCGACCGACAGGGCCTCCTCCAGCTGCTCCAGGCTGTCGACCTCGCACTCGATCTTCACCAAGTGGCCGGCCCGGGACCTGGCGCGCTCGATCGCCGGGACGATGCCGCCGGCCACCGCCACGTGGTTGTCCTTGATCAGCACCGCGTCGTCGAGGCCGAAGCGGTGGTTCGAGCCGCCGCCGGCCCGGACCGCGTGCTTCTCCAGGGCGCGCAGGCCCGGCGTCGTCTTGCGGGTGCAGACGATCGAGGCCTTGCCGTGCGGGCGCGCGGCCTCGACGAGGCCGTGGGTGGCGGTGGCCACGCCCGACATCCGGCAGAGCAGGTTCAGCGCCACGCGCTCGGCCGTCAGGATCGCCCGCGCCGGCCCCTCGAGGCGCAGCACCACGTCGCCCGGCGCCACGCGGGCGCCGTCGCCGCGCTCGACCGTCACGCTGACGGCCGGGTCCACCAGCGCGAAGGCGATGGCGGCGGCGTCGGTGCCCGAGATGACGCCGTCCTGCCGGGAGGCGATCACGCCGCGCATCCGCTCGCCCGGGGGGACGATGGCGTCGGTGGTGATGTCGCCGGCCCGGCCGAGATCCTCCAGCAGGGCGGCGCGCACCACGGGCTCCACGAGGAGCCGCGGCAGGGGGAGGATCTCATCGGAGAGAACCGACTGGGTCATGGCGTCAGCGCCTCCTCGGCGGACGGGGTCGCGGCGATCAGGTCGGCCAGCGTCGCCTCGGTGTGCGCGGCCGGGGCGAGATGGGGGAAGTCGCTGCGCCAGTGGGCGCCGCGGCTCTCCCGGCGGGCGAGCGCGCCGCGGGCGATGAGCAGCGCCACGAGGGCGGCGTCGCAGGTCTCAGCCCCCGCCTCGAGGACGGCGACGGCTTCCTCGAGGCCGGCGGCGTCGCGCACGACGCCGACCCTGCGCTCCATCAGCGCGCGGATCGCCGGCAGGTCGCCGGCGGCACGGACAGACACGGCCTCGGGCACGATCGCGGCGGGCGGCGGCGTGTCGAGCCTGTCGGCGATGAAGCGCGCGTAGGCGAGGCCCTCCAGCAGGGAGTTGCTGGCGAGCCGGTTGGCGCCGTGGAGGCCCGTCGAGGAGACCTCGCCGCAGGCGTAGAGGCCCGGCACCGAGGTGGCGCCGTACGCGTCCACCTTCACGCCGCCCATGTGGTAGTGCGCCGCCGGGCGGACCGGGATCGGCTGCACGGCGGGGTCGATGCCGGCGGCGGCGCAGAGCCCCGCCACGGTCGGGAAGCGCGTCGGCATCGCGGCGCCGAGCGCGCCGCGGGCGTCGAGATAGACCGTGCGGCCCCGCTGCAGCGCCTGGAAGATGCCGCGGGCGACCACGTCGCGCGGCGCGAGGTCGCCGCCCGCGATGCCGGCCATCACGGCAGCGCCGGTCTCGTCGATGAGGCGGGCGCCCTCGCCGCGCAGGGCCTCGGTCGCGAGCGGCATCGGGTCGGCGCCGGCCGCGATGGCCGTCGGGTGGAACTGCACGAACTCCATGTCGCGCATCACCGCGCCGGCCCGGGCGGCGAGCGCCAGCCCGCGGCCGACGGCGCCCGGCGGGTTGGTGGTCGCCGCGTAGAGGGCGCCGACGCCGCCGGTGGCGAGCACCACCGCGCGGGCCGGGATGCGGAACAGCGCGCCGTCGCGCGCGGCGACGATGCCGGCCACCGCCCCGCGCGTGTCCCGGAGCAGGTCGCAGGCCCGCGCCGTGACAACCTCGACGGAGGGGGCCTCCAGCACGGCCCGCACGAGCCCTTCGAGGACGCGGGCGCCGGTGGCGTCGCCGCCGGAGCGGACGATGCGGCGGCGGCCGTGGGCCGCCTCGAGCCCGAGGGCCAGCGCGCCGTCGTCGGTGCGGTCGAACGGGACGCCGATCCGCACGAGCCAGTCGATCAGCGCGGGGCCCTCCGCGGCGACCCGGAGCGCCACGTCGGGCTCGGTGAGCCCGGCGCCGGCGGCCTCCGTGTCGGCGGCGTGGAGCGCCGCCGCGTCGTCGGCGCCGACCGCGGCCGCGATGCCGCCCTGGGCCCAGCCGGTGGCGGTGCCGAGGCCGAGGGCCGAGGCCGTGACCAGCGTCACCGGGCGGGGCGCGAGGCGCAGCGCGACGCTGAGGCCCGCGACGCCGCCGCCGACCACGACGACGCGGTCGGCGCTGTTCGGGGAGATCGCGTTCATCGTGTGCGCACCTCGAGCATGCGCTCGACCGCGGCCCGGGCGCGGTCGGCGAGCGCCGGGTCGACCGTGACCTCGTGGGTCATCGTCTCGAGCGACCGCCGGATGTTGCGCAGGCTCATCCGCTTCATGTGCGGGCACATGTTGCAGGGCTTGATGAACTCGATGTCCGGGTTCTGCGCCGCGATGTTGTCCGCCATGGAGCACTCGGTGACGAGTACTACCTGCTTCGGCCGCTTCTCGACGACGAAGTCCATCATCATCGCGGTGGAGCCTGAGAAGTCCGATTCGGCCACCACGTCCGGCGGGCATTCCGGGTGCGCGATCACGGTCACCCCGGGATAGCTGTCGCGGACGTCGCGGATGTCGGCCGGGGTGAAGCGCTCGTGCACCTCGCAGTGGCCGGCCCAGGTCAGGATCTCGACCTCCGGGATCTCGGCCTGGACGTTCTGCGCGAGGAACTCGTCGGGGATCATGAGGACGCGGGGGGCGTTCAGCGACTTCACCACCGCGACGGCGTTGCCGGAGGTGCAGCACAGGTCGGACTCGGCTTTCACGGCCGCCGAGGTGTTCACGTAGGTCACGATCGGCACGCCCGGGTACTTGGCGCGCAGGCCGCGCACGTCTGCTGCGGTGATCGAATCGGCCAGCGAGCAGCCGGCGCCCATGTCGGGGATGAGCACGGTCTTGCTCGGGTTCAGGAGCTTGGCCGTCTCGGCCATGAAGTGAACGCCCGCCAGCACGATCACGTCGGCGTTCACGTTCACCGCCTCGCGGGCCAGCGCGAGGCTGTCGCCCACGATGTCGGCCACCGTGTGGAAGATCTCGGGCGCCTGGTAGTTGTGCGCCAGGATCACGGCGTTGCGCTCCCGCTTCAGGCGCAGGATCGCCTCGATGTCGGGTGCGAGCGCCGGCCACTCGATCGCGGGGACGTGCCGGCTGACGCGTGCGTACAGATCCGGAAGGGGCAGGCCCGGGATCGTCGTGCGGGAGACGGGTGCAACGGTCGCCGTCATGGCGTCCTCCATTATGCTCAGTTTGAGCATTGTGCCGTCTAACTTATGGGGGCCGGACGCGCCTGTCCAGATATGCTAGCTGTGAGCATAAATCTTTTGCGGTGCGATGTTACGCTGCGCCGCCGAAGGCTCGAGCGCTCAGCAGAAGGTCGCCGGGTCAGGTCCGATCCGGCCGTCGGCCCGGTCGAGGCCGGCGATCCGCGCCATCTCGTCCGCGCCGAGCTCAAAATCGAACAGCGCGATGTTCTCCGCGATGCGCCGCGGGGTGGCGGTCTTGGGGATCGCCACGCATCCGATCTAAATCTGCCAGCGGAGCACCACCTGGGCGGGCGTCTTCCCGTGCGCTTCCGCGATTGCGAGGATGACCGGGTCGTTCAGCTCCTTGCCCCGGCCGAGCGGGCTCCACGACTCGGTCACGATCCCGTGACGGGCGTCCTCCGCGCGCGGTTCTTTGCGCTGGAAATAGGGGTGCAGCTCGATCTGGTTGACGGCCGGGGCCACGTCGGTCTCGCCGATCAGCGTGGCGAGGTGCTCGGGCGAGAAGTTCGACACGCCGATGGACTTCGCGCGGCCCTCCTTCCGGAGCTCGATCAGCGTCTTCCAGGTCTCGACGAACAGGCGACGCTGCGGGCACGGCCAGTGGATCAGGTACAGGTCGACATAGGGGAGACCGAGTTGCCGCAGGCTCTCGTCGAAGGCGCGCCTCGCCTCGTCGCGGCCCTGGCGATCGTTCCAGAGCTTCGTGGTGAGGAAGATCTCCTCGCGGGGGATCCCCGCGTCCCGGATGCCGCGCCCGACGCCCGCCTCGTTGCCGTACGCCGCGGCCGTGTCGATAAGCCGATAGCCGGCGCGGAGGGCCTGTCCGACGAGATCCGGAGCCTGGGCGTCCGATAGCTGCCAGCAGCCGTAGCCGATCTGCGGGATGTGTCGGCCGTCGTTGAGCGGCAGGGTCGGGATGGCCATGAGGCGAGGCTCCGGTGTCGTGGTCCGATCAACCCAAACGCTCGCAGCGGGACGCGTTCCAAGGCGTCACCGTTCTCGCGAGCGCAGCGAAGCAAGGACGGAGCGATCGGGTCACGACATGGATCCAGCGCCCGTAGCGGCGGAGCCGCGCTGAACGGGCGCAGTCTGGACAGGATCTAATCCATCCGGCCGGACGTTGGCGCACCAGATTCCAAGCTGCGCGCGGCGTCCCACGCGCGGTGCACGGGCTGGATGGCAGCATGACAGACGCGACTCCGACGAAGCCGCTCGCGCTGACGCGGCGGGCCGTGGTGGAGGGCTGTGCGGTGGCCGGCGCACTCGGTGCCCTCGGTTTCCGGCCCAGTCCCGCGATGTCCGCGGCGGCGCCGGGCGATCCGGCTCCGCAGACCATGCCGGTGCGGCTCACCATCAATGGCCAACCGCACGATCTCGTCCTCGACACCCGCACGACGCTCCTCGACGCCCTGCGCGAGCACCTCGCGCTCACCGGCACCAAGAAGGGCTGCGATCACGGCCAGTGCGGGGCCTGCACGGTCCTGGTCGACGGCCGGCGGATCAATTCCTGCCTGACGCTCGCGGCGATGCACGAGGGCGACCCGATCACCACGATCGAGGGCTTGGCGGACGGGGACAAGCTCCACCCGATGCAGGCGGCGTTCCTGGAGCATGACGGCTTCCAGTGCGGCTACTGTACGCCGGGCCAGATCTGCTCGTCGGTCGGCATGCTGAGCGAGGCCAAGGCCGGCTGGCCGAGCCACGTTACCGAGGACGTCGCGGCGACTCCGACACTCAGCGACGCCGAGATCCGCGAGCGGATGAGCGGCAACATCTGCCGCTGCAGCGCCTACCCGAACATCGTCGCGGCGATTCGCGACGCCGCTGCCACCAAACTCTGAGGAGGCGCAGATGAAGGCCTTTGCCTACGAGCGCCCCGCCACCGTGCAGGACGCCGCGAAGCTCGCGGCCGAGCGGCCGAACGCCAAGTTCATCGCTGGCGGCACCAACCTTCTCGACCTTATGAAGCTCCAGATCGAGACTCCGGCCACGTTGATCGACGTCAACCGGCTGCCGCTCGACACGGTCGAGGCCACGCAGGATGGCGGCCTGCGCATCGGCGCGCTCGTCCGCAACGCCGACCTCGCCGCCGACCCACGGGTCCGGAAGGACTACGCCGTGCTGGCGAAGGCGCTGCTCGCCGGCGCCTCGGGCCAGTTGCGCAACAAGGCGACGACGGCCGGCAACCTGCTCCAGCGGACGCGGTGCTACTATTTCTACGACACCGCTATGCCCTGCAATAAGCGTGAGCCCGGCTCGGGCTGCTCGGCGATCGGCGGGTTCAACCGCATCATGGCAGTGGTCGGCGCGAGCGAGGCCTGCATCGCCACCAACCCGTCCGACATGAACGTCGCCATGCGGGCCCTCGACGCGACCGTGGAGACCGTCAACCCGGACGGGCAGGCGCGCAGCATCCCGATCGCCGACTTCCACCGGCTGCCCGGCGACACGCCGCAGATCGAGACCGAGCTGCGCAAGGGCGAGATCATCACGGCCGTGACGCTGCCGAAGCCGGTGGCCGGCACGCACATCTATCGGAAGGTCCGCGACCGGGCGTCCTACGCCTTCGCGACCGTGTCGGTGGCCGCCGTGATCGCGGGCGCCGAGGGCGGCAAGCCTCAGGCCGCGCGGCTCGCCTTCGGTGGCCTCGCGCACAAGCCCTGGCGCGTGGCCGAGGCCGAGGCGGCGCTGGTGCAGACCGGCTCGGCCGACGCTGCCGCCGACGCGGTGCTCAAGGGCGCCCGCGGCTACGGCAGCAACGACTTCAAGATCCCGCTGACGCGCCGGACCCTTCGGGCCGTCGTGGCGCAGGCGACCCGCGCGTAGATCCCGGCAAGGACCGTTCCCATGGAGATGAACCAGCCGATCGGCCGGACGCCCCTCGACGACCGGCCCGACGGGCTCGTCGGCAAGCCGCTGAACCGAGTCGAAGGCAAGCTCAAGGTCACGGGTCACGCGCCCTACGCGTACGAGACCCGGGCCCTGAAGACCCCCGCCTACGGCTTCATCGTGCCGGCGGCGATCGCTTCCGGCACGATCCGGTCGATCGACGCGGAGGCCGCCCGCAAGGCGCCCGGCGCGATCCTGGTGATGACCCACGAGAACGTGCCCGAGCAGGGCGAGAAGAAGGAGCAGGTCTGGCCGCAGCTCCAGGGGACGGAGATCCGGTTCTACGGGCAGCCGGTCGCCTTCGTGGTCGCCGAGACCTTCGAGCAGGCGCGCGCCGCCGCGATGCTGGTCAAGGTCCGGTACGACGCGGCCAAGCCCAAGGGGCTGCTCAAGGACAGCCTGGCGGCGGCCTACGAGCCGAAGCCGGTCAACTCGCCGCCGGATTCCAAGCTCGGCGACTTCGACGCCGCCTTCGCGGCCGCACCGGTCAAGCTCGACGTGGAGTATGTCACGCCGAACCAGATCCACGCGCATATGGAGCCGCACGCCACCATCGCGTCCTGGGAGGGCGACGGGGTCGTGCTCTACACGGCCAACCAGATGCCGAACCGGGGCCAGAAATCCCTCGGCTCGGTGCTCAAGCTCCCCCCCGAGAAGGTGCGCATCGTCAGCCCCTATATCGGCGGCGGATTCGGCGCGAAGCTGCAGGTCCAGCCGGAGGCGACGCTCGCGATCCTGGCCTCGAAGGTGATCCAGCGTCCCGTGAAGGTCGCGCTCACCCGGCAGCAGGAGTTCCACGTCGCGACCCACCGGACTGACACGATCCAGCGGATCCGACTCGGCGCCGACCGCGACGGCCGGCTCTCCGCGATCAGCCACGAATCCTGGTCCGACACCGCCGAGGGCGACGGGTTCTTCGAGACCTCGGCCAATGTCACCCGCTCTCTGTACGCCGCGCAGAACCGCGTGACGCGCCATCGGCTGGTCAACCTCAACATGCCGATCGCCTCGGCGATGCGCGCTCCCGGGGAGGCCGTAGGCCAGCTCGCCTTCGAGTGCGCCATGGACGAGCTCGCCGAGCAGCTGAAGATCGACCCGATCGAACTCCGGGTGCGCAACGAGCCGGCCGAGGATCCCGAGAAGAAGGTCCCGTTCTCGACCCGCAAGCTGGTGCCCTGCATGCGCGAGGGCGCGCGCCTGTTCGGCTGGGACAAGCGGCAGGCCGCGGGCTCCCGGCGCGAGGGCAACTGGCTCGTCGGCATGGGCATGTCGGCGGCCGCGCGCCTCAACCCGCTGATGCCGTCCGCCGCGAAGGTCCGCCTCGGGCCGGACGGCGTGCTGGTGGTGCGGATGGCGATGACCGATCCCGGCACCGGCACCTACACGATCCTGACCCAGATCGCCGGCGAGATGCTGGGGCTGCCGCCCGAGCGCGTGCGGGTCGAGATGGGCGACACCGACTTCCCGTTCGCGGCCGGCTCCGGGGGATCCTTCGGCGCCGGCTCTGCGGGCTCGGCGCTCTACGTCGCCTGCGACAACCTCCGGCAGGCCCTGCTCAAGGCCGGCGACCTCAACCCGGACGGCGCCACCTTCCGCGACGGCGCGGTCACATCCGGCAACCGCACCGAGTCGCTTACCGATCTCGCCAAGTCCGGGCTGGAGGCCTCCGGCGAGATCAAGCCCGGCGAGATGAAGCAGAAGTTCTCGCAGTACTCGTACGGAGCGCACTTCGCCGAGGTCGGGGTCGACGTCGATACCGGCGAGATCCGGCTCCGGCGGATGCTCGGCGTGTTCACCGGCGGGCGCATCCTCAACGCCAAGACCGCGCGCAGCCAGGCGATCGGCGGCATGACCTTCGGCGTCGGCGCGGCTCTGATGGAGGATGCGGTGGTCGATCCGCGCTACAGCTACTTCGTCAACCACGACATGGCCGAGTACCACGTGCCGGTCCACGCCGACCTTCCGGAGATCGACGCGGTGTTCCTGCCGGAGCTCGACGACAAGGCGAACCCGCTGAAGAGCAAGGGGCTCGGTGAGCTCGGCATCTGCGGCGCCGGCGCCTCGCTCGCCAACGCGATCTACAACGCCACCGGGATCCGGGTCCGCGACTACCCGATGACCCTCGACAAGATGCTCAAGGGCTTCGAGGAGCAGGAGGGCCAGGCGCAGCGGCGGACCTGAGGGCCAGACTGCCCGGGGGCCGCGCTCGCCAGCGGAGCGACGGCCCCAGTTGACGCAGGCGCGCCCAGGCGGGACACCCGGCGAAAAGCCGCCCGCGGGGAGCGCCCGGTGTCTGACAGCCAGCACGATGACCGCCGTCCGCCGGCCCGCTTCAACGCGGCGCGGTACTGCCTCGCCGAGAACGCGCGCCTGCGTCCCGACAAGACCGCCCTGGTGATGGTCGGCGACGGCACCGCGGACCGCCTCAGCTTCGGCGAAGTCGAGCGGGCGGTGCGCGGCATCGCGGCGGGTCTCCTCGGCCTCGGCCTGAGGCCCGGCGACCGGGTGATGATCCGGATGGGCAACGAGGCCGACTACGTCCTCGTCTACTTCGGCGCCCTGGCGGCCGGCCTCGTGGCGCTGCCGTCCTCGCCACAGCTCACCGAGAGCGAGGCGGCGTTCCTCATGGACAATTCCAGTGCCGCCGCCGTGGTGATCGGAAGCGGCTGCACGGTCGCGCCCGAGGCCCTGGGCGGGCGCCTCCTGCTCGACGCCGCCGCGGTCTCTGCCCTGAAGGCTGGCCCGCCCCTGCCCGACTACGCCGACACCGCCGCCGACGACCCGGCGATGCTGATCTACACCTCCGGCACGACGAGCCGGCCCAAGGGGGTGCTGCACGCCCACCGCGCCGCCTATGGCCGCCGCCCCATGCTCGACCACTGGCTCGGGCTCACCGAATCCGACGTGATGCTCCACGCCGGCACCATGAACTGGACCTACACGCTGGGCGTCGGCCTGAGCGATCCCTGGTCGGTGGGCGCGACCGCGGTGCTCTACAACGGCCCGCGCGATCCCGGGGTCTGGCCGCGCCTGATCGCGGCGTACGGCGCGACCCTGTTCGCCGCCGTCCCGACGCTCTACCGCCAGATCCTCAAATACGGCGACCTCGGCGCCCACGACCTGTCGAGCCTCCGCCACGGCTGCACGGCCGGCGAGCCCCTCGCGGTGGAGCTGCTGGAGGCTTGGCGGCAGGCCACCGGCAAGCCCCTCTACGAGGCGCTGGGGATGAGCGAGATCTCGACCTACATCTCCAGCGGCCCGACCATCCCGGTGCGCCCCGGCTCGCCCGGCAAGCCGCAGCCGGGCCGGCGGGTGGCGATCCTGCCCGTGGCGGGCGAGCCCGTGCCGCTCCCGGCCGGAGAGAGCGGGCTCCTCGCCGTCCACCGGACCGAGCCGGCGCTGATGCTCGGCTACTGGAACCGGCCGGAGGAAGAGGCGGAGGTCATGCGCGGCGACTGGTTCGTCGGCGGCGATCTCGCCCGCCTCGACGCCGACGGCTACCTCTGGTTCGAGGGCCGCAACAACGACCTGATGAAGGCGATGGGCTACCGGGTCTCGCCGAACGAGGTGGAGGCGGTGCTGTCGACCCACCCGTCCGTGGCGGAAGTGGGCGTCGCCGAGCTGCCGGTCCGGGCGGACGTCTCGGTCATCTGCGGCTTCGTGGTGCTGCAGGCGGGCGCCGAGCCCGACGCGGAGGCCCTGCTCGCGTGGTGCGCCGAGCGGCTCGCCGCCTATAAGCGCCCGCGGGAGATCCGCTTCCTCGACGCCCTGCCGCGTACGGCGAACGGAAAGGTCCAGAGGAAGCGGCTGGCCGAGGCGGTTACGGGATGATGCGCGGAGGTCTTCCTACAGCAGCGTCCCGCGCAGGATGAGCAGCGCCACCGAGAAGTAGATGACGAGGCCGGTGACATCGACCAGCGTCGCCACGAAGGGCGCCGAGGCGGTGGCCGGATCGAAGCCGATCCGCTGGAGCAGGAACGGCAGCATCGAGCCGGCGAGCGAACCGAAGGTCACGATCCCGACCAGCGCCGCGCCGACCGTGGCGGCAACCAGCGGCCAGTGCGCGCCGTAATCGTAGAGGCCGAGCTTCTGCCACGCGACGATCCGGATCACCGCGATCACGCCGAGGATCGCGCCGAGGAAGATCCCGGTCGGCAATTCGCGCAGCGCCACCCGCCACCAGTCGCGCAGGCGGATCTGGTGGAGCGCCAACGCCCGGATCAGCAGCGAGGTCGCCTGCGAGCCGGAATTGCCGCCGGAGCTCATGATGAGCGGGATGAACAGGGTCAGGACGATCGCCTTCTCCAGCTCGCCCTCGAAGCCCTGCATGGCCGAGGCGGTGAGCATCTCCGACAGGAACAGCGCGCACAGCCAGCCGGCCCGCTTCCGGATCATCGTGAAGAAGCCGATATCCATGTAGGGCTCGGGCAGCGCCTCCATGCCGCCGAAGCGCTGCACGTCCTGCGTCTGCTTCTCGATCATCGCGTCGATCATGTCGTCGACGGTGACGATGCCGATCACGTGGCCGACCGCGTCGACGACCGGCAGCGCCAGGAGGTCGTACTTGGAGATGAGCCGGGCCGCCTCCTCGCGGCTCGCCGTGGGCGAGACCGCGAGCGGCCGGCGTCCCGGCGCGACGCTGAGCACGTTGTCGCCCGGGTCCCCCGAGATCAGGCGCCGCAGGGGCACCGCCTTGGTGAGCGCGCGGGTGCGCGGGTCGAGCACGAAGATCGCGTAGATCGTCTCCCGGGTCTTCTCGACGTGGCGGATGTGCTCCAGCGTCTGGCCCACCGTCCAGGTCCCCGGCACGGTGACGAACTCGGTGGTCATCAGCGAGCCCACGGTCTCCTCGCCGTAGGCCGACAGGCGATCGACAGCGCCGCGGGTCTCGGCGTCGAGGCGGGCACGCAGGTCGGAGCGGCCCGGCTCCTCGATCTCGCGGAACACGTCCGTGACCCGGTCGGCCGACATGCCCGACAGGTAGCCCGCGACCCGGTCCCGCGGCAGCATCTCGATGATGTCGGCGGCGCAGTCGAGTTCCGGCTGGTCCAGCACCTCGATCGCCCGCTCCAGCGGCAGGCCGAGCAGGATGGCGGCGGCGACCTCGGGTGCCTCGTCGTTCAGGGCCTCGACGATGTCGGGCGCCCGTTCGTCCGACAGGCGGGCGGCCAGCACGGAGGGATCGACGCGCGTATCGAAGGGGGCGATCTCGTTCATGGCCTCGCCTCGTGGGTTACGAGGCGACGCGGCGCCGGTCATCCTGGGTCTGGGCCGTGGCCGGCCGCCGCGTCGGTCGCCCCGCGGCCGGGCCTCTCAGCGGCTCAGGCGGAACGACGGCACGGGGCCGGGCACGGCAGGCACGATCGGTCGGGCACGTCGCTTCGCGGGTCGCTGCTGGAATGGGAGCGCGACACCGTCGAGGACACCGTCGCGCGGGTGCGTCGTGCGCCCGGGCGCGGGGCCCGTCAAGCCGAAACCGCGCCCATCCGCAGCCGATGCCGAACAGGGCTCCGGCGGGTGGCCGCGCGGCCACGGAACGACCCCGCGCCGCCCACGGCCAGGCTCCCTATGAGAAATATAAGTGTTGTGCTCGCTTGTATTGCGTCCAAGATATTGCCTATATGGATCGCAGCAACAGCGAGGAGAAACGCCATGGCTTGGTCTGCCCCGATCGTGTCCGAGATCTGCGTCGGCATGGAAGTCACCAGCTACGAGTCCGCCGAGATCGACACGTTCAACTAAGTCGCGCGCGGTCCGGAGCGCGGTTCGCTCCGGCCTTCGTGGCCTCTCTATCCATCGCATCAACTTACCTGGAGGAAATCATGGCTTGGTCCGCCCCCGTCGTCTCCGAGATCTGCGTCGGCATGGAAGTCACCAGCTACGAGTCCGCTGAGATCGACACCTTCCACTAAGACGTCGTTCTGACGTTTCCGGGCGCTGCTTCATCCGAAGCGGCGCCTTTTTCTTTGCGCGCTCGACACGAGCCGCGCCTCGGCTTGACGGGCCGCACCAAACCTGTGCCGCTGCGGCGCCCCGGACCAGCCGGGCCTGCGGAGCGAGCGAGGACCAGTTTGGCGGACAGCGCGCACACGGCCGATCGGTCGATCCCCCCCTGCCCGATCACCGGTGCCCCCGCTCTGCGCTGCGTCGAGCGCCTGGACGCCGGCTTCCTGACGCTCCTCTGGCACTATTCCGGCGGCGTCGATGTCGGGCCGCTGCTCCGCCCCGCCGGCACGTTCCGGCTCTGGGAATCTCCTACGGGACTGATCTTCTTCGATCCGCCGGTGGCCGGCGACGCGGCCTTCTACCGGGCGTTTTACGGCCGGATCGCCGCGCACGATAAGCTCGCCGGCCCGGAGACGGAGCGCCTGGAATTCCGCCAGGCCGCCGCGCACGTCCCGTCCGGAGCCCGGGTGCTCGATGTCGGTTGCGGCCACGGCGGGTTCCGCGCCTACGTGCCGGACGCCACCTATACCGGCCTCGATCCGAACTTCTCCGCCGAGGACCCGACCGGCGCGATCCTCGACGAGACCGTGGAGGCGCACGCGGCGCGCGTCGGGCCGGTCTACGACGTCGCCTGCGCGTTCCAGGTGATCGAGCACGTGGCGGACCCGCTGGGTTTCGCCCGGGCGCTCGCGGCCTGCGTCAAGCCGGGTGGCGTGGTCCTGATCGGCACGCCGCTATGGCCCTCGCCCAACACCACGGTCCCGAATTTCGTCATCAACGCGCCGCCCCACCACCTGACGTGGTGGACGCCCAGAGCCCTGGAGGCGCTGGCCGGGACGCTCGGCTGCACGCCCGAGGCCGTCCACGCCATCGGCATGGACCGGCACGATTCGCTGATCCACTGGATGGCCAAGGTCAGCCCCGTCCGCTGCCGCGACCGCTTCTTCCGGCGGACGTGGTCCTGGGCGGCGGCGCTCGCCTTCGCGTACGGCGTCGGCGCCGTCCTCGACCGCGTCCTGCCGGTGCCGAAGCGGACCCGCCCGAACGCGCTACTGCTCGCGGCGCGCAAGGCGGCCTGCCCCGTCACGCCACGAACAGCCCCGCGATCGCCGCGCTCGTGAGGTTCGACAGCGTCCCCGCGAGGATGGCCCGCAGGCCGTACCGGGCGACCTCCGAGCGCCGCTCCGGGACGAGGCTGGAGAAGCTCGCGAGCTGGATCGCGATCGACGCGAGATTCGCGAAGCCGCACAGGGCGAAGCAGACGATGGCCTGCGCCCGCGGCTCGAGGGTTCCGGCTTTCAGGACCGGCGACAGGTTGGCGTAGGCCAGGAACTCGTTGAAGGCGAGCTTCTGGCCGATCGCCCCGCCGACCAGGGTCGCCTGGCCCCAGGGCACGCCGAGCAGCCACGCCAGCGGGGCGAGCGCCCAGCCGAGCACGCCCTCGAACGAGGCAGACGGGTAGCCGATCCAGCCGCCGAGGGTGCCGAACAGGCCGTCCGCCAGCGCGATCAGCCCGACGAAGGCGATCAGCATGGCCCCCACCGAGACCGCCACCGCGAGCCCCTTCTGAGTGCCGTCGGCCGCCGCCTCGATGATGTTGGCCGCCCGTGTCTCGCCGAACTCTACCCGGGTGGTGGCGATCCGGGTCGGCTCCGTCGAGGGCATCAGGATCTTGGCGTAGACGAGGCCCCCCGGGATCGCCATCACGGAGGCCGCGAGCAGGTAGGTCATGGGCACGCCGAGCGCCGCGTAGCCGGCCAGGATCGAGCCCGCCGTCGACGCGGCGCCGCTCGACATGACGGCGAACAGCTCGGCGCCGGTCAGCAGGGCGAGGAACGGGCGCAGGGCGACGGCGATCTCGCTCTGGCCGATAGCGATCGTGATCACCGCCGAGAACGACTCGATCGGCGAGGTGCCGAGGATCCGCCGGAGCACGGCGCCGAGCCCGCGGGCGAGCGCCTGCATCACGCCGAGGTGGTAGAGCACGCCGATCAGCGCGGAGACGTAGAGGATCTGCGGCAGGACCCGCAGCGCCAGGATGAAGCCTGAGCCGCCGAACAGCTCGAACATCTTCGGCTCGACGAGGCCGCCGAACAGGAAGGCCGTGCCGCGGTCGCCGTAGGACAGCACGGTCACGACCGCGTCCGCGGCGGCGCGCAGCGCGGCCTGCCCGGCGGGCAGGAACAGGACCAGCGCGCCGAGGCCGACCTGCAAAGCCAGTCCCGTGAGGACCACGCGGGGACTGATCGCCCGCCGGTTGGTCGAGAACAGGAACGCGACCGCGAGCAGCACGAGCAGGCTGAGGCCGGCATGGGTCAGGCGGTCGAGCATCGCGTCCTTCGGGTCCGAGCTTGGCCGGAGCGCATGGAAGGATCGGGCCAGTGGCCGTCAAGTAGGGCTCTCGGGCGCGAGATAGGGCGCGAAGAGGTCGCGGACCTGCGCGAAGCCCCAGTCCCGATCCGCTTCCGTCAGGGCGGTGCCGCCCTGGAGACGGTGGCTCGTCCAGTGGCTCGACACGATCCAGGCGTTGTCGATGAGTCGCCCGAGCGCGTCCGGGGAAACGCGCAGCCGTCCCGCCCGCACGGCCGCCTCGAAGACCCCGCGGGCCAGCGCCTGGGTCTCGGCCCGCAGCGCGTGCACCCGGGCGCGCAGGGCCGGCGCGATCTCCACCATGGCGATACCGTCGCGGTAGACGCAGCGGTAGCGCCATATCAGGTCGAACCATGCCCTCTGGTAGGCGAGCAGCGCCTCCGGCGCCGCGGGATCGTCGGGCATCCGGCCCGCCACCGCCACGGCCTCGGTCTCGAAGGCCGCGAACAGGGCTTCGACGAGGCCGCGCTTGCGCGGGAAATGGTACTGCAGATTGCCCTCGCGGATCCCCGCCGCGGCCGCGATCTCCGCCGTCGTGACGTGGCCGAGACCGCGGACGTTGAACAGCGCGAGGCTGACGGCGAGGATCCGGGTGCGCGTGTCGGGCGACGCGGCCGCGGGACCGGGCTCCAGGCCGACCTCCAGCTCGCGCTCGACCCTCCGACCCTCGCCCCGCGACATGATCCCGTCCCCGTCTAGGGTGCCCACCCTAGACAATCCGGCCGGCGGGGCCTATCCCCCGTGGACGTTCCGATCCAGATCGGCGGCACGGGGGGCGCGGTTTGGCACAGCGGTTCCAACTCGCGGGCGCGGTGGCCCTGATCACCGGGGCGGCGAGCGGCATCGGCGCGGCGCTGGCCGAGGGCCTCGCCGCGAAGGGCTGCACCCTTCTCCTGGTGGACCGAGACGAGACCGGCCTCGCTTCCGTCGCCGCGAAGATCCGCGGCGTCACGGTGGAGACGCGCGTCCTCGACCTCACGGATGCCGCGGGGATCCGCGCGCTGCCCGCCTGGGTCGCGGAGCGGTCCGGGCATCTCGACCTCCTCATCAACAATGCCGGCGTCGCCCTCGGCGGCCGGTTCGACGAGACGCATCTCGACGATTTCGAGTGGCTGCTCGACATCAACCTGCGCGCCGTCGTGCGGATGTGCCACGCCTTCCTGCCGATGCTCCGCGCCCGGCCGGCGGCGCAGATCGTCAACCTGTCGAGCCTGTTCGGTCTGATCGCGCCGCCGGGCCAGGTCGCCTACTGCACCAGCAAGTTCGGCGTGCGCGGCTTCTCGGAGGCGCTGCGGCACGAGTACGCCGGCACCGGCCTCGGGGTGACGGTGGTCCACCCGGGCGGCGTCGCCACCGCCATCTCCCGCAACGCCCGCGGCCGGCGGCCGCCGAGCGATCCGGAGGCTGCGAAGCGCGCGGCCGTAGAGGACGAGGAGGCGCGGGAGGCGTTCGGCAAGCTCCTGACCCTGGCGCCCGCCGACGCGGCCGCCGCCATCATCCGCGGCATCGAGGCCCGGGCGCCCCGGATCGTGATCGGCAAGGACGCGAAGAACGCCGCGCTGATCCAGCGGCTGATGCCGGTGGGCTACTGGAAGACGATCGTGCGCCTGTCCGGCGGGACGCTCTGAGATGGCGAGCCTGCGCGCGTATCTCGGGGCCTACATGGTCCGCAGCCGGGTCCGAGGGCCCCTGTCCCGGGCGCGGGACGCGGCCGCGTTCCGCCGGATCTTCGAGGCACCGACCTTCCCCGACCCCAAGGGCGTCACCTACGAGCCGGGCATCGTCGGTGGCGTGAAGGGCGAGTGGGTCCGGCCGAAAGCGGGCCCCGGCCGGCGGATGCTCTACATTCACGGCGGCGGCTTCATCGCCTGCTCGCCCCGTACGCACCGTCCCGTCACCGGCGCGCTGGCGAACCGGGGCTTCACGATCTTCGCGCCCGAGTACCGCCTCGCCCCCGAGCACCCTTTCCCCGCGGCGGTCGACGACTTGACCGCCGTCTGGGCGGCGTTCAGCGCCGAGGGCGCCGCCTGCGTGGCTGGCGAGTCGGCCGGCGGCAACCTCGCCCTCGTGCTGATGGGCGAGGCCCGCGCCCGCGGCCTGCCGATGCCCTGGGCGGCGGCCCTGTTCTCGCCGGCCACGGACTTCATGTCCGAGGACGGGTCGCGGGTGACCAATGCGTGGCGCGACGCCATGTTCGACCCGCAGGCGCTCGCGGCGATCCGGCCGATGTATCTGGGCGCCGCCGATCCGGCCGATCCGCGAGTCTCGCCGCTCTACGGCGACCCGACCGGCTTCCCGCCGCTGCTGTTCCATGTCGGCGCCCGCGAGGTCCTGCGCGACGATTCCGTGCGCATGGCGGAGCGGGCCCGCAGGGCCGGCGTCGAGACGGAGCTCAAGCTGTTCCCGGTCGTGTCCCACGCCTGGCAGTTCGCTGCCAGCATGCTGCCGGAGGCGCGGACCTCCCTCGACGAGGCCGCGGCCTTCCTGACGGCGCACGCGCCGCACGCCCCGTCCGGGAGCACCCAGCGATGACCGAGCTCGCGGACGAGACCCTGGCCGTCCTGATCGTCGGCGCCGGATTCTCGGGGCTCGCGATGGCGATCCGCTGCCGGCAGGCGGGCATCGGCCCGCTGCGGGTGATCGAGAAGGCCGACGGCATCGGCGGCACGTGGCACGACAACACCTACCCGGGGGCGGCCTGCGACGTCCCATCCCACCTCTACTCGCTGTCCTTCGCGCCGAAGGCCGACTGGAGCCGGATGTACGCGCCGCAGCCGGAGATCCTGGCCTATCTCCGGGACACCGCCGAGCGGAACGGCCTGACGCCCCTGATCCAGCTCGGGACGACCTTCACCGGCGCCACCTGGGACGCGGCGCGCGCCCTGTGGCACGTGGAGACCGACCGGGGCCCGATCACGGCGCGCGCGATCGTCGCGGGCATGGGCGGGCTCCACCATCCGGCCTACCCGGATATCCCCGGCCGCGACGCGTTCGCCGGCCCCGCCTTCCACACGGCGGCCTGGGACCACTCCGCGGTGCTGGCCGGCAAGCGAGTCGGGGTGATCGGCACCGGCGCCAGCGCGATCCAGGTGGTGCCGGAACTCGCCGCCGTCGCGTCGCACCTGACGCTGTTCCAGCGCACCCCGCCCTGGATCATGCCCAAGAACGACCACGCCATCACGGAGCGGGCCCGGGAGCGCTACCGGCGCCTGCCGCTCAGCCGGCGGCTCGAGCGGGCGCGGCTGTTCTGGCTGCACGAGGTGCGGGCGCTGCTCGGCTTCACCAAGGTCTCGAAGCTCACCGGCCAGGCCGAGTCCCTGGCGCGGCACCATCTCGCCAAGGCGGTCCCCGACAAGGCCCTGCGGGCGAAGCTGACGCCGAATTACCGCCTCGGCTGCAAGCGGGTGCTGATCTCCGACGAGTACTACCCCGCGCTCCAGCGTCCGAACGTCACCCTGGAGACGGACGGCATCGCCCGGGTCACCGAGACCGGCGTGACCACCGAGGCCGGGCAGCATCACGACCTCGACGTGATCGTCTACGCCACGGGCTTCGACGTGGCCGCGACCTTCGCGCGGATGCACCTCGTCGGCCGCGACGGCCGGAGCCTGACCGAGGCCTGGGCCGGCGGCGTGGGCGCCTACCAGGGCATCACGGTCGCGGGATTCCCCAATTTCTTCCTGCTGCTCGGGCCCAATACCGGGCTGGGCCACAACTCGGTCATCTCGATGATCGAGATCCAGGTGCAGCACGTCCTCGACTGCCTGAAGGCGCTGCGCCGCGGGAGGCAGACCATCGAGGTCCGGCCGGAGGCCCAGGCCCGGTTCGTGGACCGGATCCACAGCCGCATGGCCGACAGCATCTGGCAGGCCGGCGGTTGCCGCAGCTGGTACCTCGACGCGACCGGGCGCAACAACACCCTCTGGCCCGACTCGGTGATGGCCTATCGCCGGAGCGCCCGCCGGGCCCGGCTGGGGGATTACAGGCTCGGCTGATCGGGGCCTGCGGCGCAGTCACGGATCCGCCCGCGCCGACGGGGGCGGACGCGATCCGGCGCGCGCTGTCAGAACGCGAAGCCGGCCTCCGCCGCGAAGGCCTCGAGACCGGGCAGCGACGCGTCGAACAGCGGCCGAGCGCCGAACGCGTCGCCGGCACGCACGAAGAGCGTGACCTTGGCGTTGCGGTGCGGACCGAACACGCAGACCAGGCGACCGTCGTCCTTGAGCTGGTTCAGCAGCGCCTGCGGCCGGACCTCGACCCGGCCGTTGATCAGGATGACGTCGAAGGGGCCCTGCTTGGGCGCACCGTCGGCGATCGGGCCTTCGATCACCTGGGCGGCGGCGCCGAGCCGGGTGCGCGCCGCCGCGGCGAGATCGGGCACCGATTCCAGCGCCGTCACCTGCGCGCCGAGTTCCGCCATGACGACGGCGGCGTAGCCGTAGCCGGTGGCGACGTCGAGGGCGGCGACGCCCGGCCGGATCCGCAGGGCCTGGATCATCCGGGCTACGACCATCGGGGCCGGCATGCAGCGGGTGTCGCCGCCGGCCTCGCCCAGGTTCAGGGTCTGGTCGATATACGCGAAGGGCTCGCGGCCCTTCGGCACGAAGGCCTCGCGCGGCACGGTGTCGAACGCGTCGAGCACCGTGTTGTCGTTCACGTCGAAGGTCCGCAACTGGCAGTCGACCATCATCCGCCGCGCCTGCGCGTAATCGATCATCGATACGTGTCCTCGAACCGGATCGGAACGCCGCGTCGGCCGGGCTCCAGCGGACGGCCGGCAGCCCCGGCCAAGCCTAAGCTTCCCGGACGGGGGGCGTTTTCGGAGATCATTGCCCAAAACGCAAGGTGAGCCGACGCGACAGCCGAAGATGGCCCCGGAGGACGCGGCGGCGCACCGAATCCCGGCCGACGTTACGGCGGCCGCGGAGTGTCGCCTCCCTGCCGCCCGGGCCGGTCGCACTCCCCGGCAGACCGTTGAATAAAGAGTGCAGAGCGAGCGGGCGGTCCGCGAGGCCGCCGCCACCGGGAGACATCATGACGCCGATCAGCCAGCCGATCCTGACCCGCGGCCTCGCCGCCGCCCTCGCCGGACTCAGTCTCGGCCTGATGGGATCCGGCCCGGTCGTCGCGCAGGAGACGCCCGCGACCGCCGCCCCGCCGGCCAGCGTCCAGGTCGATCGCGGCTCGGCGCTCTACGGCCGGCCCGAGGGCGGCGCCGCGGCCAAGCTCGCGCCGGTGGCCGGACCGCCTCTGGCGACCGCGGCCGCCAAGCTGCCGCTCGACAAGCTGAAGGTCCCGGATGGTTTCAAGATCGAGGTCTACGCCAGCGGCCTCGCCAACGCCCGCGAGATGACCCAGGCGCCGGACGGCACGCTGTACGTGGGCACCCGGACGGTGGGGAAGGTCTACGCGGTGCTGCCGAAGGCGGACGGCGACGGGAAGCGCGAGGTGAAGACCATCGCGACGGGCCTGCACCGGCCGAATGGCGTCGCGTACCACGACGGCGCCCTCTATGTCGCCGAACTCTCGAAGATCTGGCGCTACGACGACATCGCGAACCATCTCGACGGCGCGGCGAAGCCGACCCTGGTCTACGACGACCTGCCGAAGGACGAGGCCCACGGCTGGAAATTCATCGCCATCGGTCCGGACAACAAGCTCTACGTCCCGGTCGGCGCGCCGGGCAACATCGTGATGCCGCCGGACACCCACGCGCAGATCCGGCGCATGGACCTCGACGGCAAGAACGCCGAGGTCATCGCCCGCGGCGTGCGCAACACCGTCGGGTTCGACTGGAACCCGAAGACCAAGCAGCTGTGGTTCACCGATAACGGCCGCGACTGGGTCTCGGAGGACATCCCGAACGACGAGCTGAACGTGCTCACGGAGCCGGGCAAGCAGCATTTCGGCTATCCGTACTGCCACCAGGGCACGTTCACGGATCCGGAATACGGCTGGGGCCATGCCTGCTCGGAATTCACCGCGCCGGCGGCGCTCCTCGGCCCGCACACGGCCTCCCTCGGCCTGCGGTTCTACACCGGCACGCAGTTCCCGGAGGCCTACCGGAACGCGATGTTCGTCGCCCGGCACGGCTCGTGGAACCGCACCACCAAGCTCGGCGGCGACGTCGTCGTGGCCAAGCCCGGACCGGACGGCAAGACGGCCGCGGTTGAGCCGTTCCTGACCGGCTTCCTCCAGGACAACAAGTATGTCGGCCGGCCCGTCGACGTGCTGGTCGCCAAGGACGGATCGCTGCTCGTCTCCGACGACTACAACGGCGCGATCTACCGCGTCAGCTACGGCCGGTGATGCGCCGCCCCACCCGGGCAGCCCGCGGGCTGGTCCCCGCCCTCGGCGGGCTGCTGCTGGCGGGCGCGGCGCTCGCCGCCCCGGACGCGGCGATGCAGGAGCGCCTCGCCCCCTGCATCGGCTGCCACGGGGCCGGCACGTCGGCGACGGAGGGCGTGCCCTCGCTCGGCGGGCAGCTCCCGGACTACGTGGTCACGCAGCTCTTCCAGTTCCGGGAGAAGCAGCGGGAGGCGCCGCCGATGAACGAGGTCGCTGCCGGATTCTCCGACGACGACCTGCGCGCCTACGCCGACGCGGTGGCGACGCTGCCGCCGCCCGCCTGGTCCGGGCCGCCGGCCGACGCGGCCCTGGCGGCGCGCGCGCAGGCGCTAGTGGCGAAGCACCAGTGCAATTCCTGCCACGGGCCGGATCTCGCGGGCCGGGACGCGATCCCGCGGATCCGGGCGCAGCGGGAGGAGTATCTCGCCAAGGCGCTCGCCGGCTACAAGTCGAACGCCCGGCCCGGCTACGATCCCGCCATGAACGAAGTCGCGCAGGGCCTGAGCGAGGCGGATATCAAGGATCTCGCGGCCTACGTGTCGCGGCTCTGACACGACGTCTCTCTGGCCGCGTCCACCCGTCATCACGAGCGCAGCGAAGTGACCCAGGGCGGCGCGCGGCTTGTCAGCGTGGCGCTGCCTGGCTCGCTTCGCTGCTCTCGCAACAACGGCAGCGCTGGGATCACCCGTCGCGCGTCACCCCACCACGCGCAGCGCGTCGCCCCGCGCCAGCGGCCCGCCGGCGATCACCTCCGCGTAGACGCCGAGGTCGCGGTGCCCGAGGCGCGCGTCGAGGGTCCAGGGGATGTCGCAGTCGCGCATGCCACTGACCGGGTCGACGTTGGTGGCGGCGCAGCGCACGGTCCGCTTGGTGATCTTGAGCCGCAACCCGCTCGGCGCCTCGACCACCTGCCCAACCATCTCGAGCTCGGCGAAGGGTTCGAGCCCCTCGACCAGCAGGTTGCCGCGGAAGCGCAGCGGGTCCACGGGCGCGCCGAGGTAGTCCTCCACCGCGGCCACGCTCGCTCGGTTGATGAGCGACACGTAGCCGGTCGGGGAGTCGGTGAACCGGTACTGCGGCGGCGCGGCGAGGACCTTCGGCTCGCCCCGGAGGCTCTCGGGGACGTAGCGCCGCATCAGCTCCGCGAGGCCCTCGCGACCCGCCTCGGTGTCGAGCCGGAAGGCCTGCGGGTCGCCGTACCCCTCCACGGTCAGCGTCGCCGTGGCATCGTCGTAGCGGGTGCGCAGGCGGGCGAGCGCCTCGTCGCGCATGAGCATCAGGTACTTGGTCTTGGGCTGGTGGCGGGGCGCAACCGCGTTGAAGCCCGACGGACCGTTCTCGATGGCGTAGAGCCGGTCGCCCGGGAAGTGGCCGCTGGTCTCGAGCTCCGCCCGCTCGACGGGTTCGGGGCTCAGGCCCTTCACCGGGTAGCGATACAGGGCGCTGACATGAATCAATGCGGTCATGCGCGGAGCGTGGCCCTGAAATGATCCGGCGCGCAAGAGCTTCGCGGCCCCTTGTGGTGCTCAATTGCAACACCACATCGGGTCTACCGGCGGCCACCACGGCGCCGGGGCCCTCGCGCGGCGGATAGCCGGAGGGCGACGTTTCGGTGGCGCCGCGCCTCTCATCGGGCGGCGGATGCCGGTACGGGAGGGTTGTGCATGAACTTCGAGAAGTACACCGAGCGCGCCCGCGGCTTCGTGCAGGCGGCTCAGAACCTCGCGATGCGCGAGGGACATCCCCAGCTTCAGCCGGGCCACCTGCTCAAGGTGCTGCTCGACGATCCGGAGGGCCTCTGCGCCGGCCTGATCGACCGCGCGGGCGGCCAGTCGCGCGTCGCGCTGGCTCAGACCGAGCAGTGGCTCGCCAAGCAGCCGAAGGTCTCCGGCAACGCGTCCGCCCCGCAGGCGACACGCGAGCTGATGCGCCTGTTCGACACCGCCGAGAAGGCCGCCGAGAAGGCGGGCGATTCCTACGTGACGGTGGAGCGGCTGCTCCTTGCCCTGGCGGTGGAGAAGGATTCCGAGGCCGGCCGCGCGCTCCAGGCGGCAGGCGTCACCCCGGCTTCGCTCAACGCCGCGATCAACGCCCTGCGCAAGGGCCGCACCGCCGACAATGCCTCGGCCGAGAACGCCTATGACGCGCTGAAGAAGTATGCCCGCGACCTCACCGAGGCCGCCCGAGAGGGCAAGCTCGACCCGGTCATCGGCCGCGACGAGGAGATCCGGCGGACCATCCAGGTCCTGTCCCGGCGGACCAAGAACAACCCGGTCCTCATCGGCGAGCCCGGCGTCGGCAAGACCGCGATCGTCGAGGGTCTGGCCCTGCGCATCGTCAACGGCGACGTGCCCGAATCCCTGCGGGACAAGAGCCTCCTCGCCCTCGACATGGGTGCGCTGATCGCCGGCGCGAAGTATCGCGGCGAGTTCGAGGAGCGGCTGAAGGGCGTGCTCTCCGAGGTCACGGCGGCCGAGGGCGGCATCATCCTGTTCATCGACGAGATGCACACGCTGGTCGGCGCCGGGAAGGCGGACGGCGCCATGGACGCCTCGAATCTCCTGAAGCCCGCGCTCGCCCGCGGCGAGTTGCACTGCGTCGGCGCGACTACGCTCGACGAGTACCGCAAGCACGTCGAGAAGGACGCGGCGCTCGCCCGTCGCTTTCAGCCGGTCTTCGTGTCGGAGCCGACCGTGGAGGACACGGTCTCGATCCTGCGCGGCTTGAAGGAGAAGTACGAGCAGCACCACGGCGTGCGCATCCAGGATTCGGCCCTGGTCGCGGCCGCGACGCTGTCGAACCGCTACATCACCGACCGGTTCCTTCCCGACAAGGCGATCGACCTCGTGGACGAGGCCGGCTCGCGCCTGCGCATGCAGGTCGATTCGAAGCCCGAGGAGCTCGACAACATCGACCGCGAGATCGTCCGGCTGAAGATCGAGGGCGAGGCGCTCAAGAAGGAGACCGATTCCGCCTCCCGCGACCGGCTGGTTCGGCTGGAGAAGGAACTCGGCGACCTGGAGGAGCGCTCAGCGGCGATCACCGCCCGGTGGAAGGCCGAGAAGGACAAGCTCGGGACGGCGGCCGGCCTCAAGAAGAAGCTCGACGAGGCCCGCAACGACCTCGCCGCGGCGCAGCGCCAGGGCCAGTACCAGCGCGCGGGTGAGCTCGCCTACGGGGTCATCCCGGGCCTGGAGAAGCAGCTCGCCGAGATCGAGGCGAAGGCGGAGAACGGCCGCGACGCGATGATGGAGGAGGCGGTCACGCCCGCCCACGTCGCCGGGGTCGTCTCCCGCTGGACCGGCGTGCCGGTCGACAAGATGCTGGAGGGCGAGCGCGAGAAGCTGCTGGCCATGGAAGAGGCGCTGTCCAAGCGCGTCGTCGGCCAGCGCGAGGCGGTGGAGGCGGTCTCGACCGCGGTCCGGCGCGCTCGCGCCGGGCTTCAGGATCCGAACCGGCCGATCGGCTCGTTCATGTTCCTGGGCCCGACGGGCGTCGGCAAGACCGAGCTGACCAAGGCGCTCGCCGGCTTCCTGTTCGACGACGACACGGCGCTCGTGCGCATCGACATGTCCGAGTACATGGAGAAGCACGCGGTCGCCCGGCTGATCGGCGCGCCTCCGGGCTACGTCGGCTATGAGGAGGGCGGCGCCCTCACCGAGGCCGTGCGGCGCCGGCCTTACCAGGTCGTGCTGTTCGACGAGGTCGAGAAGGCGCACCCGGACGTGTTCAACGTCCTGCTGCAGGTTCTCGACGACGGGCGGCTCACCGACGGCCAGGGGCGGACGGTCGACTTCCGCAACACGCTGCTGATCATGACCTCGAATCTCGGGGCCGAGTATCTGGTGAACCAGCCCGCGGGCCAGGACACCGACGCGGTCCGCGAGGAGGTGATGGGCGTGGTGCGGGGGCACTTCCGGCCGGAATTCCTGAACCGGGTCGACGAGATCATCCTGTTCCACCGCCTCGCGCGGTCGGAGATGGGTGCGATCGTCGAGATCCAGCTCGGGCGCCTTCAGAAGCTCTTGGACGATCGCAAGATCACCCTGGAGGTCGACGAGGAGGCCAAGAACTGGCTCGCCGACAAGGGCTACGACCCGGCCTACGGGGCGCGGCCGCTGAAGCGGGTGATCCAGAAGAACGTCCAGGATCCGCTGGCCGAGCTGGTGCTCTCCGGCAAGGTCCACGACGGCGAGACGGTGCCGGTCCGCCTCGGGCCGATGGGCCTGATGATCGGCGACGTGACGGTCGGGGCCGAGCGCCGCCCGGTCAACGCGACGCTGAACTGATCGGCCGGACGGGCGAGGGGCGGCGCACCGGCACTCAGGTGCGCCGCCCGGTCCGTTGCGCCTCTCGGACACGGGCCCTCACGAGGCGGCCCCCGCGGGAGGACGGGCGCGCCGCATCGACCGTCGATGCCGCGATGAGCTAGTGCGCTGGACAGGGCGGACGGGTGCCCGAATCCTGGCGCCATGCGCCCTGCCGTCGCCGCCCTTCTCGTCGCCGTGCCGCTCGCCGCAGCGGCGGACGATCTCCCGCCGCCGGTGGCCGCGGCCATCGCCGAGGTCGAGGCCGCCTGCGGATCCGCGCCGGCGACTCTCGATCCGTTCGTCATCGACCGGCAGGACGTGAACGGTGACAGGGTGCCGGACTTCATCCTCAACGTCGGCGGCCTCCGATGCGGCGACGAAGAAGTCTCCCAGTGCGGCCTCATGGGATGCCCGAAGATCGTCCTCGCATCCTCGAAGAACGGGTTCGTCGTGGTGCTGGACATCTACGCGCACGACCTCCGGTTTCGCGCGCTGAATGGCCGGCCGGCGGCTTCGGCGAACGACGAGGGATGGAATTGCGGCTCGGTCCGGGGGGGGCCGGGCCGCACGACCTTCCTGTGGGACGGGACGCGCTTCGCCTGCGCCGAGTAGAGGTTGTCTGGCTCTCCGGCGCCGCAGGCAGGCGGTCGCTCCCCGGGTCGACGCTCCGAGAAGCGCCGGGAGAGCACAGGACCGGTCGCCCACCCTCGCTGGATGCGCGGATGTCCGATACGGCTTCGGCGCCCTCGCCGGTGACGTCGCCCTGTCGAGCGGCGCCCTCATTCCCGCTGTCGACCGTGCCCCCAGCGTCGCGGTCACCATCCGTCCGGACGGCGCGAACGCGCTGCGCGCCTGGGTCGGAGGAAGGCCCGGGGCGTAGCCTCCATCGGGGCCGCGATGAGCTAGTGCGCTGGACAGGGCGGACGGGCCTGAGGATCCTGGCCGCATGCGTCGCGCCCTCGCCGCCCTGGCTCTCGCCCTCCCGCCCGCCGTCCCGCTCACCGCCGCGGCGGACGATCTCCCGCAGCCGGTCGCGGCGGCGGCCGCGCGGGCCGAGGCGTCCTGCGGGTCCGAGCCGACCACGCTCAAGCCGGGCTTCATCACCCGCCAGGACGTGAACGGCGACGCTGTACCGGACTTCATCCTGGATTTCGCGGCCGTCCAATGCGGCGATGACGAGTCCGCCGCGTGCGGCACCGCGGGCTGCGAGATGCAGGTCTTCGCCTCGACGACGGACGGGTTCGTGGACGCCTTCGACGCCGTCGCCCACGACCTCCGATTCCGCACGGTGGGAGGCCGCCCGGCGGTCATCGTCGATATGACCGGGGCGACGTGCGGACGATCCGGGCAGGATCCGTGCGGCGCGATCGCCGTCTGGAACGGCAGGACATTCGGCCGGACACGGTAGGGTGCATCCGCGGACCGCAGCCTTCCCCCATCGCGCCGTCGTTCCCATCCCGCCGCATCGGCGCCGCGACCCGGCGCGCCCCGGCGCGGACAGCACGGGAGGGCCCCCGGCGATCGGTTCACGCCCGCGCGCGTCACGAAGCCTTTGCCGGACGGCGCGCGGTCGGCCAGGGTGGGACCGCGTGCGGCGGGCGCGCCCTGACTGGAGCCAGACGAATTGATCCGATCGCATCTGACCTTAGCCGGAGTCCTCGTGTCCATGATTGCAGCCGCACCGCCCCTGATGGCAGCGCCCGACGGCATCCGCGCGGTGACCTTGTCGAGCGGCGGCCTGGCCGAAGTGACCCTGGTCCATGCCGTCGACGGCGACGGGACGATCGGGCTCAGCGTCCGGCCCGAGCAGGTCGACGACATCCTCAAGAGCCTCGTCGTGCGCGATCCCGTCGGAACCGTCGGCGCCCTGCGCCTGGACGGGGTGGATCAGGCCGACGAGACCCTGCGGACGATGCCGTTCACCGCGGACGACCTGTCCGCGCCGACCCGCCTCGTGGGCAAGCTGCAGGGCGTCCCGATCCGGGTCCAGAGCGGCGGGCGCACGCTCGAAGGGCGGGTGCTCGGCGTCTCCGAGCGGAATGCCGGGACTGAGACCGGCGACGTCTCGATCCTGACCGTCCTGACCGCGACCGGCACGCTCGAATCCGTGCCGATCGAGGACGGCGCCTCCGTGACGATCCTCGACCCGGCCATGGCGGCCAAGATCGCCGAGGCGATCGCGGCGGCCGGGAAGACCAAGGTCGGCGACGCCCACCGGGTCGAGATCGCCGTCTCCGGGCAGGGCCAGCGCGAGGTCCGGTTGACCTACGTCGTCGCCGCGCCCGTCTGGAAGACGAGCTACCGCATCGTCGATGGCGGCGGCGGCCGCGCGAACCTGCAGGCCTGGGCCATCATCGAGAACGCGCTGGGCGCCGACTGGACGGGCGTCGACGTCACCCTCTCGTCCGGGTCGCCGGTGGCGCTCCTCCAGCGCCTGCACAAGCGCTACTGGCGCAAGAGACCGGAGGCGCCGGTAATGGTCGAGGATGTCGGCATGCCGGACCTCGACCCGGGCACGGTCGCGTCGAAGTCGGTCGCGCGCCTGCGCGCCCCGGCCCCCGCCGCCGCGCCTCTTCCGGCCCCGATGGCGCGGATGGACACCCGCGACAGCCGCATGGAGGCCGCGGAACCGAGCTACGACGCCGCGGCCGCCACCGCGGGCGCCGCCGCCAGCGAGGGGGATGTCGCGGCGAACTTCACGCTGCCGCATCCGGTCGATCTGCGCGCCGGCGGCACGCTGTCGGTGCCGTTCCTCGATACCGAGATCGAGGCCGAGCGGGTCGCCCTCTGGAAGCCAGGCCAGGGGGTTCACCCGATCGCGGCCCTCCGGATCCGCAACAGCGCCGGCGCGACCCTGCCGGCGGGCCTCATCACCCTCTACGACCGCAAGGCCGGCTACCTGGGGGACGCCCGTCTGCCCGCGACGCCCGTCGGCGAGCAGCGGCTCGCCAGCTTCGCCCTCGACCGCAAGGTCGCCGTCCAGGCGGAGACCGCGCCGAGCGACGCCCTGACCAAGATCACCGTGGTCGACGGCGTGGCGCGCGCGACGGTGATCGCCCGGGAGGTCACGACCTACACGATCAAGGGTGCGCCGGACGCCGCCCGCTCCGTGATCATCGAGCATCCCCGACGGGATGGCTGGACCCTCACCGCGTCCGCTCGCGACGGCGAGACCCCCTCGGCCTATCGCCTCAAGGTCGCGGTTTCCGCCGGCGGGACGGCCGAGACCCGGGCCGTGCTCGAGCGCGTCCGGATCGACGCCTACGACCTCGTCGACGCCGACGAGGCGCTGCTCGTCCGGTGGGCCTCCCTGGCGACCGACCCGGAGCTGGGCGGCAAGCTCAAGACCCTCTCCCAGGCCCGCGCCGAGGTCGCCGCGGCGACCCGGACCGTCGAGGAGATCGGCGAGCGCGCGGCGAAGGTGCAGGCGGAGCAGGAGCGCATCCGCAGCAATCTCGGCGCCGTTCCGAAGGACAGCGAGCTGGCGCGCCGCTATCTCAGCCGCATGGGTGCCCAGGAGGACGAGCTGGCGAAGCTCGATGCCGCCCGGACCCAGGCCGAGGACGGGCTCAGGGCGTCGCAGGCGCGGATCCGGTCGCTGATCGCGGCGCTCTGAGAGCGGTCCCGGATCCCCGCGCGATCCGGGACCGCCCGATCGACGGCCATCCCGGCCCGGACGCGACCCGGACGCGGCCCGGCAGGGCCCTGTCCTAGGCGGGGCGGATGGCCGTCGCCAGATCGGCAGCCTGCGCGCGATCCCGGCACACCAGCCAGAGGTCGTCGTGGGCCGACAGCTCGGCGTCGAACAGGTCCACGAAGTCCGCCGGCGGATCCCCGAGATCGGGCCAGTGGAACAGGCGGAAGCCCAGCGCCTCGAACAGCGGGAGGATCGGGCCCAGGTCCCACAATCGGTTGTTGCTCAGGGTCGCGTCGAGGCGCCCGGTGGCCAGGAGCGCGGCGTCCGAGATCGCCCCGCCCTCGCTCCAGGGGAACCAGCCGCGGCCGTAATCCAGGGTGTAGCGCTGCGCCGTGACCGACAGCCAGCCGACATGGCCGGTCCGGCGCTCCGGGCGCTCGAGCGGGCGCAGCGCCGTCGTCGTGCGGCCGCCGCGGGTCGGGGCCCAGTAGGCGCGGCCCTCGCTCGCCGCCAGCAGGAGACCCTCCGTGGCTTCCGCCGGTACGCCCCCGGCCGGTGCGGAGCGGTCCTCGTTCCAGGCCGGCAGGCTCATGACGCAGGCCCGGGGCCAGCCACCGCTGCAGGCCGCCACCATCACGCCCCAGCCCGACAGGCCGCCCGCGAAGGGCCGGGTCCCGTCGATCGGGTCGCCCACGAAGGTCCAGGCGTCGCGGGCGAGCAGCGCCCGGGCCGCCGCCTGTCCGAGATCCTCGGCGGTCTCCTCCTCGATCAGGTCGGGGCCGAACCGCGCGTGCATCAACCGGCTGACGGCGAGGTCGGCCTCGGTCAGCGCCTGGCCGAGATCCGGACCCTTGTTGCTCATCGCGAGGCCTCCCGCCCGCATGGCGAGGGCCAGCGGGGCCGCCTCCTCGGCGAAGGCGAGCATCGCCGCGAGGACATCCGGCGCGGGTGCGGTGGGCGAGAGGGTCATGCGGCGAACAGTTCGGGGCTTCGGAGCATCAGGGCCTGGACGAGAACCAGGGTCTTGAGATCGGGCAGGCGGCCGGCCCGGGCCTGTTCCGCCAGCGCGGCCAGCGGCATCTCCACGGCCACCACCTGCTCGCCCTCCGCGTGCAGGCCCCCGCCGGGGCCGACCCGGTCG
Source organism: Methylobacterium sp. yr668 (assembly GCF_900116245.1). Taxonomy (NCBI): domain Bacteria; kingdom Pseudomonadati; phylum Pseudomonadota; class Alphaproteobacteria; order Hyphomicrobiales; family Methylobacteriaceae; genus Methylobacterium; species Methylobacterium sp. yr668. Next base: position 231,136 of record NZ_FOZY01000003.1, read on the forward strand.
CCCGCGGCGTAGGGCGCCAGGTAGAGCCAGAGGCGCTCCGAGGACACGCTCGGCATGCTGTAGGCGTGGGCGACCGGCTCCAGCCGGGTCAGCCGGACGCCCGCCTCCTCCATCGCCTCCCGGATCGCCGTCGCCTCGGGGGCGCCCCCGTCGAGGCCGCCCGCCGGGGCTTCGTCGAACTCGGCCGACTCACCCCAGAAGGCGGGCCCGACCCGCGCCTGACGGACGAGCAGCGCCACGCGCCGCTCGGGATCGTAGGGCAGCACGCAGGCCGCCTGCCCGTGGTCCTCCAGCGCCCGCCGCACGGTGCTGCCGTCCTGCAGCGTCAGCGTGGCGATGCCGAAGGTGTTCCAGCCGCGGTGGATCACCTGCAGCGGCAGGGCGGGCGGGATCTCGACCATGATCCGGTCAGCGCTTGGTGCTGGCGGCGGTCTGGCCGAACATCACCTTCTTGGCATCCTCGCTCATGGTCTTGCCGAAATCGGGATTGACCTCCGGGGCGCGGGCATAGGCCGCCTTGGTGGCGGGCCGCTCGGCGATCGCCGTGAACCAGCGCTTGAGGTTCGGGTGCTCGTCGAGGTTCTGCCCCTGCTTCTCCCACGGCACGATCCAGGGATAGCAGGCCATGTCGGCGATGGAGTAGTCCGGCCCGGCGACGAAGGCGCGGTCGGCCAGCCGCCGGTCGAGGACGCCGTAGAGCCGGTTGGTCTCGTTGACGTAGCGCTTGATCGCGTAGTCGATCTTCTCGGGCGCGTACTGCGAGAAGTGGTGGTTCTGGCCGAGCATCGGGCCGAGGCCGCCCATCTGCCAGAACAGCCATTGCAGCACCTCGGCCCGGCCGCGCGGGTCACCCGGGATGAAGCGCCCGGTCTTCTCGGCGAGGTAGAGCAGGATCGCCCCCGACTCGAACAGCGTGACCGGCGCGCCGCCGCCCGCCGGCTCGTCGTCGACGATCGCCGGCATCCTATTGTTGGGCGCGATCTTGAGGAAATCCGGGTTGAACTGCTCACCCTTGCCAATATTGACGGGATGAATGCGGTAAGGAACGCCCGCTTCTTCGAGAAACATCGTGATCTTATGGCCGTTCGGCGTCGGCCAGTAATGGAGTTCGATCATGGGCTGGTGTCCCGCTATGCCCCCGGCGGACGGGAAGTGGGTCGGCGCGCCGCTCCGGTCAAGCATGGTGCCGGCGACGACGCCGGCGGCGCACGCAGGGCTGGGCATCCGGGCCTCACCCGCCGGCGCAGCCCTGGACGTCGACGTGGACGGCGTAGAGCGACTGGCTCGCCGCCATGAACAGGCGGTTGCGGTGCCGGCCGCCGAAGCAGAGGTTGGCGCAGCGCTCCGGCAGCCGGATGCGGCCGATCGGCCGGCCGTCGGGGTTGAACACCATGACGCCGTCCAGGGCGTCGTCGCCCATGCCCCACCCGCACCAGAGATTGCCGTCGACGTCGCAGCGCAGCCCGTCCGGCGTGCCCGGCCCGGCATCGATCAGGACCCGCCGGTCGCGGAGCGTGCGGCCGGCGACCACGTCGTAGGCGACGATCCGCCGGGTCGGCTGCCCGCGCGATTCCACGAGGTAGAGCACGCGGCCGTCGGGGGAGAAGCACAGGCCGTTGGGGCCGGCGAGGTCGGTGGCCACGGCCTCCAGCGCACCGGTGACCGGGTCGAGCCGGTAGACGTTCTGCGGCAGTTCGGGCTCGGCGCGCACGCCTTCGTAGAACCCGCCGATCCCGAAGGGTGGGTCGGTGAACCAGACCGCGCCGTCGGCCGCGGTCACCACGTCGTTGGGCGAGTTGAGCCGGCGGCCCTCGAACGCGTCCGCCAGGACGGTGATCGCGCCGTCATGCTCGGTCCGGGTGACCCGACGGCCGCCGTGCTCGCAGGTGACGAGCCGCCCCTGCCGGTCGCGGGTGTTGCCGTTGGCGAAGCCCGACGGCCGCCGGTAGAGGCCGACCGCCCCGCTCTCCTCGTCCCAGCGCAGGATGCGGTCGTTGGGGATGTCGCTCCAGAGCAGGTAGCGTCCGTCGCCGAACCAGACCGGCCCCTCGCACCAGCGGAAGCCGGTCGCGAGGCGCTCGACCGCCGCGTTGAACACCCGGTAGCGGGCGAAGGCGGCGTCGAGAATCTCGACCGCCGGGTCCGGGTAGCGCGGGCTCGGTGTCCATACGGGCAGGTCCCTGTCACTCGCGGCGATCGTCACCGTTCCGGCGCGGGCCGGCAAGGCCCGCCGCGCGGACGCGGGCGCAGCACCGCGGCGACGCTGCGGCGACGAGGGCCGGAAGCGCCCGGCACGGCGATCCGGGCGCACCATCCTCCACCCCCCAGTGATGGCAGGCGCCGGTTCGACAGCGGGGCGGTTCGGCCCTCGTCCCGGCCCGAACGCTACCGCGCCCCAATTTGTCTGACAAGTGGTACGCGACGGCCAGGCCGCCGCGAAGGGCCGATCCCGGAAGCGTCGGCGCGCACCGCGCCGCGCCTTGCGGGGGAACGGCGGAACCGCTACGGCATTGAGGCCGTGTGGCAGTCGGGGTGTGGCGCAGTCTGGTAGCGCACCTGGTTTGGGACCAGGGGGTCGTAGGTTCGAATCCTATCGCCCCGACCATTCGATCAGGAGCTTGTCGAGTCAGATGCCGAGCGCCCGCATCTTCCGTCCGTCTCGGGACGCCACGCAGTCGGGCCTCGCCCGGACCAAGCAGTGGATCTTGGAGTTCGACCGGACCAGCCCGCGCGAGATCGATCCGCTGATGGGGTGGAACGGGTCCTCGGACATGCTCCAGCAGGTGCGCCTGGAATTCGACACCGAGGAGGAGGCCGTGGCCTACGCGAAGCGCGAGGGAATCGCCTACCGCGTCGAGCAGCCGGCCAAGCCCGTCCAGCGCAAGGGCCTGTCCTACTCGGACAATTTCAAGTTCAACCGCACGGCGCCCTGGACCCATTGAGGCCGTCGCCGCCGCGTCAGGCCTCGCGGCGCGCCTTCCACGCCGGGTAGGGCGAATCGCCCGGCGGACGCAGCTGCGTGACGCGCATCGGCTGCGCGTCGAGGGGCTGGCAGAGCTCGGCGTAGATCGACGCGCTGCCGGCGCCGTAGGTCTCGGCCTCCTCGGCCGAGAAGGCGAAGTAGCCCTCCTTGAAGCCGGCCAGACGCATCGCGGCGTGGCACATCGGGCACGGTCGGCCGCTCGCGTACATCACGCAGTCGCCGAGGTCGCGGCGGCCGAGGAGGCGGCTGGCCTCGCGCAGCGCCACCATCTCGGCATGGGCGCTGGGGTCGTTGGTCGCGTGCACGGTGTTGGCCGCGCGGACCAGCACGGTCCCCTCCCGCACGATGACCGCGCCGTAGGGCGCACCGCCCGCCTCGACATTGGCGGCGGCGAGGGCCACCGCCTCGCCGATATGGTCCTCGTGCGTCGACATGGATGGGCTCGACATGGACGGGCTCGACATGGCTGAGCTTTCCTCCGCTGGCGCGCCAACGCCGCGCGCGGCCGGAAGTTCAGCGCTCCGCGCTCAGAACGCGTAGCGCACCGTGCAGTAGGGCATCGTCTCGGCGAGCAGGGCCTTGAAGCGGGTGAGCCAGCGGCCCTTCCAGCCGGCCCGGTAGCGCAGGTTGGTGCCCCCGCCCTCCGAGACCTTCGCCTCTTGGATGTCCGGCCGCCAGAGCAGGTCCTCGGCCTTGGGGTGCCAGCCGAGATTGACCGCGTGCAGATCCGCGTTGTGGGTCAGCATGATGATCTCGCACTTGAGCTGCGCCTTGGCGGCGTCGGACAGCGTCGCGTCGATCTCGGCGAACAGCGCCCGCCAGTCGGCCTCCCAGCCCTCGTAGAGGATCACGGGCGAGAAGTTGGCGTGGACCTCGTAGCCGGCGGCCACGAACTCGTCGATGGCGGCGATCCGCTCGGCGATCGGGGCGGTGCGCACGTCCACGATCCGGGCGATCCGCGCCGGCATGAGCGAGAAGCGGACGCGCGTCTTGCCCTGCGGATCGTAGGCGAGGAGGTCGCGGTTGACGGCCTTGGTGGCGAAGGAGGCCTTGGCGTTGGGCAGGGTGCGGAACAGCGCGACCAGGGCGCGGACTCCGTCGCTGACCGCCGCGTCGACCGAGAGGTCGCCGTTCTCGCCGATATCGTAGACCCAGTGCTCCGGATCGATCGGGTCCGGCTCCGGCAGGCGCCCCTGGCGGCCGGCGTGGCGGGCGATCGCCGCGCAGGCCTGCTCGAGGTTCACGAACAGCGAGATCGGGTTGGAGAAGCCCTTGCGGCGCGGCACGTAGCAGTAGGCGCAGGCCATGGCGCAGCCGTTGGAGGTCGAGGGCGCGATGAAGTGGGCGCTGCGGCCGTTGGGGCGCATGGCGAGGCCCTTCTTCACGCCGAGGACCAGCGTCGAGCGCTTGATCCGCACCCAATCCTCCACCGAGCCGGCGTTGCCGTGGAGTTCCGGGATGTTCCAGTGCGACGGCACGACGATGCGCGCGGCGTCGGGAAAGCGCGCCAGGATGTCCCGGCCCAGCGGGAAGTCGCCGACAGTGGGCTCGTGATAGATCGTCCGGATATCGAGCAGGTCGCGGGTCAGGGCCATGGACGATCCGGGGCCCGGAAGCGGCCCGGGACCCGATATGGTGCGCGGCGACGCGGCCGGAATGCCTTGCGACCCGGAGTCTCTCTTCGAGCGGCGCGCGAAAAGCTCGGGATCGGGCGCGGCGCGCGTTGATCGTTCAACGATATCTTACGATTCGGTGCCATGAGTCCCTCATCTTCGAGTGGACGTGCGATGATCGTTCGGGACCAGGAGAGATCCGAGCCGGGCTCACCCGGCTCCGGTGAATCTCTCGACCCTGCAGATCCGAGGTGGGGCGCGCTGATCCGGCGGGATCAGCTGGAGGCCATGCGCGGGAGCGTGCTGGCGGCCATCCCGGTCAACATGCTGCTCGGCGTGGCGAGCATGCTCGTCGCCTACAGGAGCGGGCACGGCACCGTGGGGGCCATCTGGTTCGCGGCGTCGACCAGCGTCAACCTCCTGCGAATCGCCCTCTGCCGGATCCCCTGCCTCGGCCTGGCGCTGACCGCCGACATGACGCCGAGCCTGGCCGCGGCCGCCGCGCGCTCCGTCGACCGGCACCTGCGCGTCTTCACGGTCGCGGCGTTCCTCTCCGGACTGGTTTGGGCCTGTCAGCCGCTCCTGTGCGACGGCTACACGACCGCCGAGACCCTGTTCTACCTGACCATCACCTGCGGCGTGACCGCGGGGGCGGTGACGCACGGGATCGCGTACGCGCGCATCCCCCTCGCCTTCATCGCCCTTCCGCTGCTGTCCGTCGTGGCCTGCCTCGCCTATGCCGGCGACTTCGACCGGAACTGCCTCGCGGCCTGCGTGCTGCTCTACTTCCTCGCCCTGACGCACACGGCGTTCCGCAGCGAGTCCGTATTTCGTGAGGCGAGCCGGCTCAAGAACGAGGCCCACGCCCTCGCCAGGTCCCGCGCCGAGGCCCATGCCAGCGCCAGCGCCCTCGTGGACGAGATGCGGTGGCGCGCCACGCACGACGATCTCACCGGCCTGCTGAACCGCGCGGGCTTCCTCCAGGCGACGGAGAACCGGCTCCGCACCGGGACCCTCAGCCTGCTGATGCTCGACCTCGACGGGTTCAAGTTCGTCAACGACGTCTACGGCCACAAGGCGGGCGATCGGGTGCTCGTCGAGGTGGCGCGCCGGCTGAAGGACGCGCTGCCGGAGAACGGTCTCGCGGCCCGGCTGGGCGGCGACGAGTTCGCGGTGCTGTACGATCCCGTGACGTCGGGCGTGCCCGACGACGTCATGGCGGCGAACCTCATCGCCGCGGTGTCCCAGCCGTTCGACGGCTTCGACGCGGGCCGCCTCGGGGTCAGCATCGGCGTCCACGCGAGCGCGGAGCCGAGCTTCACCGAGATGCTGAGCTGCGCCGACGAGGCGCTCTACGCCGCGAAGGCCGCCGGGCGGAACCGCTACCGGGTGTTCGATTCGGGCCTGCGCGAGGGGCTGCAGATGCGGCGGGACCTGGAGCGCGACCTGTCGCAGGCCCTGGTCGAGAACGCCCCGAAGGTCTGGTTCCAGCCGATCTACGCGGCCGATGGCCGGACCCTGGTCGGGCTGGAAGCCCTGATCCGCTGGGAGCATCCGCGGCTCGGCTGGATCGCGCCCCCGGACCTGATCGCCGCCGCCGCGATGGCCGGCCTGACCGAATCGCTGCTCCGCTACATCCTCGAGCAGGTCTGCGCGATGCTGGAGATCCTGCATCGCCGCGGCCTGAGCGGCGTGCGCGTGGCGATGAACGTCTCACCCCGGGAGATGGCGCAGGTCCCCGTGGACGAGATCGTCATCGGGCGCCTGAACCTCCTCGGCCTGCCGCCCACCATGCTGGAGATCGAGATCACCGAGGAGACGGCTCTCGACATCGGCGCGGTGCAGGGCAAGCTGCAGGCGCTGTCCCGCGCCGGCATCCGGGTCGCCCTGGACGATTTCGGCATCGGCTACTCGTCGCTCTCCTCGCTGCGCCAGCTCAAGGCGGACCGGATCAAGATCGACCGGAGCTTCGTGACCGGCCTCGGGGCGAGCGACGACAAGCGCGGGCTCGTCCTCGCCGTCCTTGGCCTCGGCCGGCTGCTCGGGCTCGACGTGGTGGCGGAAGGCGTCGAGTCGGCCGAGGACCTGAACATCCTGCAGGCGATGGGCTGCCCGTTCCTGCAGGGCTACCATCTCGGCCGCCCGATGCCGGTGGAAGATCTGGAAGCCACCCTGCTCAGCACGCGCATCGCCGCGGCCTGAGCCGGTGCCGGCGCGCGGAGCCGTCGGGCCCGCGCGCGCGGCTCAGAACCGCCCGGCATCCGCCGGATCGCGGCGCATCAGCCGGCGCGCCGCCGCGCGCCACAGGCGGTCCGGAATCCCGTAGAGCCACACGAGCGCCGCGCACCCGGCGATCGCCAGCAGGAACAGCCAGGCCAGCGCCTCGAGGATGGGCCCCGGCGGCGTTCCGGACTCGGTCCGGTCGTACCAGAGCGGGTCCGTGTCCCAGGGCGGATCGTCGTTGTCCACGGCAGAACCCTCCACCGCGGGTCCGAATGCGGCCCGGGGCGCTCGCGCGGCGGTGACCGGTGAGTCGGTCCGCGTCACTCCTCTGCCGGCCCGGTCCGCACACGCCTGACCGGGTCCAGCGCGGTCACGCTACAGGCCCCGCCGCGCGCCCTTCGAATACCCATTTCGGACTACGGCCTTCGACCGGCCGCGCTTTTCCACATCCAACTTTCTCCGCAATTTATTGCTTAGTTTGCGGGCTATGGCATTCTGACCGTCTAAAAGACTGCGTGACCTGCCATGAGATCTGCCAAACGCCTGTGGCGCGAGCGCTGGGCGCTGTGTTCGATGCTGGCCCTGTCGGCCGCCTGCGGGCTGCCGGCGCGGGCGGCGGACATGCGCATCGAGGCCGCCAAGATCACCGGCGGTGATCTCTGGATCATCGGTTACGCCGACGATCCGGGGGTGGAGATCACGCTCGACGGCCAGTTCCCCCACCGGACCGACAGCCGCGGCTATTTCGAGTTTCGCGTCGTCTATCATCCGGCCACCTGCATCGCGACGCTGCGGACGCCGAAACAGACCCGCAGCATCGTGGTCGGCGAGTGCGGCCAGCAGGGGCCGCAGGCGCCCGGGCTCGCCGGCCCGGCCGGCCCGCGCGGCGAGACGGGTCCGCGGGGCGAGGCCGGGCCTCCCGGCGAGCGGGGCGCGATGGGACCGCCCGGGCCGCCCGGACCCCAGGGGCCAGCCGGCGCGGAGGGCGTCGCCGGACCGCCGGGCCCGCCGGGCGAGCGCGGCCCCATCGGCATGGCCGGCGCACCGGGGCTGATGGGGGCCATGGGCCCGCCCGGCCCGCCCGGCGGCACCCGCGGGCAGCCGGCTTCCCCGAGCGCCGCGCCGAAACCGAACCCGTCGGCCGCGCTGGCAGGGCCGGCGCCGAAGCCGCGGCCGCCGGCGCGGGCGCGCCGCGCACCCGAGCCGGAATCCGCGCCCGAGGGACCGCTGGATCTGGAGCCCGACGCCGGCGGCGGCGGGATGGACCGCTACTAGGCGCGGACCGGTGTCGACCGCAGGGCCAGACGCGGAACGGGCCACCCTGCCCGGCCGGGGGCGACGCGTCGGCTCCCAAGTCTCGCGTGGCTGCACGCCGGCAATAGTCTTTGGAAGAGCGTATTTATGCGACTTAACAACTCAATTCGCTCGCGTGCCGCGCTGTCCGCGCCGGGTGTGTCACCTTAATGCCCCAACGCCGCACATTCCGCCGCCAGACCCGCACCGAGGCGAGCCAAAGCGCCCGGTTTGCGCTAAGCGTGACGGTGGGGCGGGCTTGATCGGAGACGAGCGAAACGCCGTACCTTGGCCGTTTTCGTCTCGGACTTCCGGACCGAAAGAGACCGCAAGGGCTTGTTCATCGTGACACGACGTCCACCAGCGAGTTGCCCGACGTTCCGCCTGGCCGGGATGGTGTCCGGACTCGCGATGCTGGCTGCCATGCCGGCATCGGCCGAGACTCTGGAGAGCGCTCTCGCGAAGGCCTATCAGGGCAATCCGAGCCTGAACGCCAGCCGTGCGGGCGTGCGCGCTATCGACGAGAACGTGGCGATCGCGCAGTCGGGCTACCGGCCGACCGTCAACGTCAACGCCGCGATCGGCGTCCAGTACCTTCAGACGCGCTCGTCCAGCACGGTCGCGACGGCGGCCACCGGCGGCACGGCGGCGACCACCGCCGGATCGGCCCTCGGGACGACGGGCGGCGGCCTGGGCGGAACGGCGGGCGCCGGGACGACCGGGACCGGAACGACCACGGGGATCGGGTCCACGGGGATCGGGACCGCGGGCGGCACCACCGGCATCGGAACCTCAGGTGCCGGGGCGGCGGGATCCGCGACCGGCGGCGAGGGCCTGTCCGGCGGCGCGACCTCCGACATCGCGAGCCAGGTCATCACCTCCCGGCGGACGACGCGCACCACCTACCTGCCGAGCTCCGCCAGCCTCAACGTCACGCAGACGATCTTCAACGGTTTCCAGACCGACAACACGGTCCGGCGCGCGGAGTCGCAGGTCTACAGCCAGCGCGAGAGCCTGCGCTTCACCGAGCTGTCGGTTCTGTACAGCGCCGTCCAGGCGTACATGAACGTGCTCAGCAACACGGCGACGCTGGAGCTGAACCGGAACAACGTCGAGGTTCTGGAAGAGCAGCTCCGCCAGACCCGGGACCGCTTCAACGTCGGCGAGGTGACCCGGACTGACGTCGCGCAGGCCGAGGCCCGACTGGCCGGCGCGCGATCGCAGGTCGCCCAGGCCGAATCGACCCTCCGCACGAGCATCGGCGTCTACCGGCAGAACATCGGCGTCGAGCCGCGCCAGCTCGCGCCGGGTCGGCCGCTGGACCGGTTCGTGCCGCGCAGCCTCGATCAGGCGATCGCCGTCGGCCTGCGCGAGCACCCGCAGGTCGTCTCGGCCATCCACAACGTCGACGCGAGCGAGGCCCAGGTGAAAGTCCTGGAAGGCCAGCTCGCCCCGCAGCTCAGCCTGCAGGGCTCGCTCAGCCAGCTCTACGACCAGAACGGACCGAACCAGAGCTTCTTCGTCGGCTTCGTCGGCGGACGGCTCTCGATCCCGATCTACGAGGGCGGCCAGACCTACGCGCAGATCCGGCAGGCCAAGGAGTCGGTCGGCCAGGCCCGCATCCAGGTCGACCAGATCCGCGATCAGGTCCGCGCCCAGATCGTCGATTTCTGGGGCCGGCTCGAGGCCGCCAAGGCGCAGGTCATCGCCGCCCAGGCCCAGGTCCAGGCCAACGAGGTGGCGCTGAACGGCGTGCGCGAGGAAGCGCGCGTCGGCCAGCGCACGACCCTCGACGTGCTCAACGCGCAGCAGGAACTGCTGAACTCCCGGGTGAACCTCATCGTCGCCCAGCGTGACCGGGTCATCTTCTCCTACGGGGTGGTCCAGGCGATCGGACAGTTGACCGCGCGCTTCACGGCGCTCCCGGTCGAATACTACAGCGCCAAGGTTCACTACGATCAGGTCAAGGATCTCTGGTTCGGCCTGCGCACCCCGGACGGTCGCTGACGGCTTTTCCACGGGGAGTGTGTTGTGGGCGCGCTTGCCGTCATGAAACGGCATGGAATACTGATTGAACATCGATCCATTCGGGTCGCTTTCCAGTCTCCCATGCCCGAGTGCGCCTGCCGATGAGTGCAGCAAGCCCCAAGATCCCGGACTCGAAATTCCAGGACAAGGCTGCCGATAAGGCGCACGAGCCTTCGATGGAAGAGATCCTCGCGTCGATCCGGAGGATCATCGCCGACGATCAGGCCGCCAAGCCGGCCGAGGTCGCGGCGCCCGCTCCGGAGCCCGACGACGTGCTCGACCTCGCGGAGGTCGCCGAGCCGGTGATGCGCCCGCGCGTCGTCGAGCCGGAGCCGGAACCCGAGCCGGCCCCGGACCTGCTCGACTTCGACGCGATCGACTTCGAGGACCCGGTGACCGCCGCGCCCGAGCCGGAGCCCGAGCCCGAGCCCGAGCCGGCCCCGGAGCCGCCGCCCCCACCGCCTCCGCCCCCGCAGCCCGTGCTCCAGGCCGCCCGCGCGCCCGAGCCGGAGCCCGAGGCCCTGGTCTCTCCGGCCACGGATGCCAGCGTCAGCGGCGCGTTCAACCTGCTGGCCCACACCGTGCTGACGCAGAACGCCCGGACCCTGGAGGATCTCGTCAAGGAGATGCTCCGGCCGATGCTGAAATCCTGGCTCGACGACAACCTCCCGGCCGTGGTCGAGCGCCTCGTGCGCGCCGAGATCGAGCGGGTGTCGCGCGGCCGCTGAGCCGGCGGCCTGGGTACGGCGGCCGCGGGCCGCCGTCCGCGTGTTGACGGGAGCGGCGTGACGGTCGAAAGCGGGGCCACCCCCGTTTGGACAAGCGCCGGCCCGTACCCGCGATGATGGACAAGACCTTCGAGCCCACCTCCGTCGAGGCGCGGATCTCCGCCGCCTGGGCCGAGGCGGACGCCTTCCGTGCCGGCCGGCCCGAGCGCGCCGGGGCCCCGCCGTACTGCATCGTGATCCCGCCGCCGAACGTGACGGGCTCCCTGCACATGGGCCACGCCCTCAACAACACGCTGCAGGACATCCTCTGCCGCTTCGAGCGCATGCGCGGCAAGGACGTGCTCTGGCAGCCGGGGACGGACCATGCCGGCATCGCCACCCAGATGGTGGTCGAGCGGCGGATGATGGAGCGTCAGGAGCCCGGCCGCCGCGAGATCGGCCGCGCGGCCTTCGTCGAGAAGGTCTGGGCCTGGAAGGCGGAATCCGGCGGCGCGATCGTCAACCAGCTGAAGCGGCTCGGCGCCTCCTGCGACTGGTCCCGCGAGCGCTTCACCATGGACGAGGGGCTGAGCCGGGCCGTGCTCAAGACCTTCGTCGACCTGCACCGGCAGGGCCTGATCTATCGCGACAAGCGGCTGGTGAACTGGGACCCGAAGTTTCAGACCGCGATCTCGGACCTGGAGGTCCAGCAGGTCGAGACCAGGGGCCATCTCTGGCACTTCGACTACCCGGTGGTGGACGAGGCCGGCGCCGAGACCGGCGCCGTCATCACGGTGGCCACCACCCGCCCCGAGACGATGCTGGGCGACACCGGCATCGCGGTCCATCCCGAGGACGCGCGCTACACCGCGCTCGTCGGCCAGCGCGTGCGCCTGCCGCTGGTCGGGCGGCTGATCCCGATCGTGGCCGACACCTACTCGGATCCCGAGAAGGGCACGGGCGCGGTCAAGATCACGCCCGCCCACGACTTCAACGACTTCGACGTCGGCCGCCGCCACGGGCTCGGCCTGATCAACGTCCTCGATCCCGAGGGCCGGATGCTGCTCGACGGCAACGCCGAGTTCCTCGACGGCGTCGCGCCCGAGCCGGAGGCCCTGGCGCTCCACGGCCTCGACCGGGCGCAGGCCCGCAAGGAGGTGGTGGCGCTGATGGAGGCGCGCGGTCGGCTGCGCGCGATCGAGCCGAACACCCACGCGGTCCCGCACGGCGACCGCTCGGGCGTGGTCATCGAGCCCTACCTGACCGACCAGTGGTACGTGAACGTCAAGCCGCTCGCGGAGCGCGCCCTCCAGGCGGTGCGCGACGGTCAGACCAAGTTCGTGCCCGAGAACTACGAGAAGATCTTCTTCCAGTGGCTCACCAACATCGAGCCGTGGTGCATCTCGCGCCAGCTCTGGTGGGGCCACCAGATCCCGGTCTGGTACGACGACGCCGGCGGCATCTTCGTCGCCGAGAGCGAGGCCGAGGCGCAGGCGGTGGCCGAGGCGCAGCACGGTCGGCCGGTCGCGCTCACCCGCGACGCGGACGTCCTCGACACGTGGTTCTCCTCGGCGCTCTGGCCGTTCTCGACGCTGGGCTGGCCGGACACGACCCCGGAACTCGCGCGCTTCTACCCGACCAACACCCTGGTGACCGGCAAGGACATCCTGTTCTTCTGGGTCGCCCGGATGATGATGATGGGCCTGCACCTCACCGACCGGGCGCCCTTCGACACGGTCTACCTGCACACGCTGGTGCGGGACGCGTCGGGCGCGAAGATGTCGAAGTCGAAGGGCAACGTCGTCGATCCCCTGGAACTGATCGATCAGGTCGGCGCCGACGTCCTGCGCTTCACCCTCTGCGCCCTGGCCGTCCAGGGCCGCGACATCAAGCTGTCCACCGACCGGGTCCAGGGCTACCGCAACTTCGCGACCAAGCTCTGGAACGCCGCCCGCTTCGCCGAGCTGAACGGCTGCCGCCTCGACCCGGCCTTCGACCCGCGCTCCGCCACCGGCGCGATCAACCGCTGGGCGCTCACCGAGGCGGCCCGCGCGGTCGACGAGGTCGCGGGCGCCCTCGAGGCCTTCCGCTTCAACGACGCGGCGGCGGTGGCCTACCGCTTCGTCTGGAACATCTTCTGCGACTGGTATCTCGAGCTCGCCAAGCCGGTGCTCCAGGGCGAGGGCGTCGATCCGGCGATCCGGGCCGAGACGCAGGCGAGCGTGGCGTTCCTGATCGATCAGGTCGCCAAGCTGCTCCACCCGTTCATGCCGTTCCTCACGGAGGAGCTGTGGGCGATCAAGGGCGCCGACCTGCCGGAGCGCGGCCTGCTGACCCTGGCCGCCTGGCCGGACCTCGGCGGCCTCGCCGACGCGGCCGCGGAGGCCGAGGTCGGGTTCGTGGTCGATCTCGTCAGCCAGATCCGCTCGGCGCGGTCCGAGACCAATGTCCCGGCCGGCGCGCAGATCCCGCTGGTGATGGTCGGCGCCGCCCCGGAGGTGAGAGCGCGGGTTGAGGCGTGGCGCGACACGCTCCTGCGTCTCGCTCGGCTGTCGGAGATCACCTTCTCCGAGACGCCGCCGAAGAACTCGGTGCAGCTCCTAGTGCGCGGCAGCGTCGCCGCGCTGCCCCTTGAAGGCGTGGTCGACCTCGCGGCCGAGGTCGCGCGCCTGAAGAAGGAGCAGGGCAAGGCGCAGGGCGAGATCAAGAAGATCGACGCGAAGCTCGGCAACGCCGACTTCGTGGCCCGGGCGCCCGAGGAGATCATCGAGGAGAACCGGGAGCGCCGCGAGAGCGAGTCGGCGCGGCTGGCGAAGATCGAGGAAGCTCTGGTCCGGCTCAGCGGCGACTGAGCGCCCGTCCGGGAGCGCTCCGACGTGTCAGGCCCGCCCCGGGGGTGACCCGGCCCCGGAGGCTCGCCCGTCAGCGTCGGGTGCCGAGGGTTCCGGTGAACGCCCGCGGCCCGCCCCAACTGGCGGCGGACGCGTCGTTCGGGGTCCAGAAGCCGTCCTGCGACGCGCCCCGCGGATGCAGGGAATAGTCCGGTGGAACGTAGCCGCCCGACTGGTTCCAGTAGCCGGGCCGGAAGTTGGCCGCCGATTTCGCAACGCGCTCATCTCCGGGGCGGCGCGTATCGACGCTGTACGTTCTCTCGGAAACGCTGCGCAGCGCGCGACTTGCGACGGCGGGCTTCGCGTCGAAGTAATCACGGTAATCCGCGCACGACTCGACCGCCAGCGCGCCGACAGTCGATCCGAAGAACATGGCGGCCGCCAACAGCACCTTCATTGTCAATTCCTCTGCCTACACACTCGGATCTGGCGGCACCGAGATTGCGCCGGCCCGCCGAACTGAGCGGTATTTAAGATCGACTCCCGGAAACTGCGGTGCTGGGCGGCACGAGCCCGGATCCGGCTCGGCCAGCGCCGCGACGTCGGGCCTCCGGTCTCGGTCACGCGCCGCGATCGCGCTGGGGCTCCGCGAGCGCTCGGCTACCTGTCCAAACGGTAATTTGATCGCCACGCCCGGGTCAGGCGCCGCCCCTTAGACAGATCCCATCGATGGCCGCGACCGCCGGCGTCGTCCCGATCAGTCCCGAGAGGTTGAGACCCCCCATGACCGAGACCCGTCCCACTGGCCGCACCTCGCGCCGCGCCCTCGCCTCCGTGGCGGCCGCCGCGCTGATCGCCGGCGGTGCCATCGGCAGCGGTTATCTGCCGGCCGCGACCCCGGCCTACGCGCAGGCGCTGCCCAAGTCGCCGATCGAGGCCCCCGAGCACCCGCCGGGCTCGTTCGCCGGTATCGTCAACAAGGTGAAGCCGGGCGTCGTCTCGGTGAAGGTGAAGCTCGACGACTCGGCGAGCAGCGACGACGACGACGGACCGAGCCAGGGGCGCAACCTCCAGAACGTGCCGCCGCAGCTGCGCGAGTTCTTCAAGCGCTTCGGCCAGAACGGCCCCGGCGGGATGCAGCCCCAGCATCAGGGCCCGCGCGGCGCTGTCGGCTCCGGCTTCATCATCTCGGCCGACGGCTACGTGGTCACCAACAACCACGTGGTCGACCATGCCAAGACCGTGCAGGTGACGCTGGACGACGGGCGCACTCTCGACGCCAAGGTCATCGGCAAGGATTCCAAGACGGACGTCGCCCTGCTGAAGATCACCGAGGGCTCGAACTTCCCGTACGTCCAGTTCGGAAAGGCCGCGCCGCAGGTCGGCGACTGGGTGGTGGCGATCGGTAACCCGTTCGGCCTCGGCGGAACCGTGACCGCCGGCATCGTCTCGGCCCGCGGCCGCGACATCGGCGCCGGTCCCTACGACGACTTCCTGCAGATCGACGCGCCCATCAACAAGGGCAACTCGGGCGGCCCGACCTTCAACGTCAACGGCGAGGTGGTCGGCATGAACACCGCCATCGCGTCCCCGTCGGGCGGCAGCGTCGGCCTCGCCTTCGCGATCCCCGCCGAGACCGTTCAGGCGGTGGTCGACCAGCTCCGGACCGACGGCAAGGTCGCCCGCGGCTACCTGGGCGTCCAGATCCAGCCCGTGACGCAGGACATCGCCGAGGGCCTGGGCCTCGACAAGGCCAAGGGCGCCCTCGTCGACCACGCCGAGAACGGCACCCCGGCGGCCAAGGCCGGCCTGAAGGCGGGCGACGTGATCGAGAAGGTCAACGGCGACACGGTGGACAGCGCCCGCGAGCTGTCGCGCAAGATCGCCGGCCTGAAGCCGGGCGCCAAGGTCGAGCTGAGCTACCTGCGCGGCGGCAAGACCGACACCGCCACGGTGACGCTGGGCACGATGCCGACCGACGGCACCAAGATGGCGAGCCGCGACGACGACTCGGGCAACGGCCAGCCGCGGCTCGGCCTGCAGCTCGCCCCGGCCGGCGATGTCGGCCTGTCGGATCAGGGCGTCGCGGTGGTCCAGGTCGATCCCGACGGCCCGGCGGCAGCCAAGGGTATCGAGGCGGGCGACGTGATCCTCGACGTCGGCGGCCAGAGCGTGGCCCGTCCGTCGGACGTGGCGACGCAGATCCGGGCGGCCGAGTCGAGCGGGCGCAAGGCCGTGCTGATGCGGGTGAAGAGCGGCAAGGGCCAGACCCGGTTCGTGGCGGTCTCGCTCAACAAGAAGGCCGGCTGAGGCCGGTTTCTCCCGGCGCGGGGTCCGCCCCGCGCCGTCTCGTGGTGACCTCCGACTCGCGCCGGCCGCACAGGCCGGCGCTTTTTCGTGGCTCGCCTGACCGCGTTCGCGGGTGTCAGCGACCCGGGACCGGTATGCCCAGTCCCGGCCCGAGCCGCGTCCGGCACCGTCCCAGCGCCGCGAAGGCGGCGTTCGAGTCCCGGGCGAGGCGCATGAGGTCTCCCAGGCGTGCCCGGCCGCGCGCGAAGGCGAAGAACACCGCGGCGATGTCGGGCTCGCCGTCCGGCGTGAGGGCCGAGGCCGCGAAGGCCGGCAGGGCCTGGTCGGCCGGGTCGCAGATCACCCGCACGGCCGCGAAAGGCAGGCCGTGCCGGCCCGCGAAGGACGCGGCCACGTGCGATTCCATGTCGACGGCCGCGGCGCCGGTGGTGGTCCGCAGGTCCGTCTTGCCGTCGACCGCGAGCACCGCCGTGTCGACGCCCGCCAGATCCGCCGGGATCACCCGCGGCCCGACGCCGGACAGGATATTGAGCAGCGTGGCCGACAGGTCGAGATCGGCGGCGCGCCGCCCCTCCTCGCTCACCACGCCGGTGCCCACCACGACGTCGCCGGGCCGGAGCGAGGGATCGAGGCCGCCCGCGATGCCGAAGCTGACAACCGCCCGGCAGCCGGGCTGGCCGCGGGCCTCCAGGAGCTGGCGGAGACGGTGGGGGTTGCCGCCGGCTCCCACGGCCTCGACCCCCTCCCCCGCCGCCATGCGGCGCTCGCGGGCGAGGCCGGTGACGGCCAGGACGGGTGCGGCGGGATCGATCATGGCGCGCTCGTGGACGAGTCCGGCGAGGTCCGCAAGAAGGCGCGAGCGCCGAGGCGGGGTCCGGGCCGGATCCGGCGCGGGGGGCGGTGCGTCCGGTCCCGCGGGATCGCTGTCTGAGGAGGCCACGTGTCTCGTACCGGGGCTCGCGGATCGGCTGTCGGGACGGTCGAGCGCGCCGCGATCCGGCGGAGCGGAGCCGGCCCGTCGGGCCGGCCCCAGGACGTCGGCGGACGTCACATGCCGAACTGGACGCGCCGGCTGTTGCCACGCTTGAGGTTGCGGAAGCGAGCCATCGCCCAGAGCGGGAAGAACTTCGGGTAACCATGGTACCGCAGGTAGAAGACCCGCGGGAAGCCCGTGGCAGTGTAGCGCTCCTCCTTCCAGAACCCGTCCGCGCCCTGCGTGCGGGTCAGGAAGTTGATGCCCCGGGTCACGGCCGGGTCGTCGACCGCGCCGGCCGCCATCAGGGCGAGGAGCGCCCAGGCGGTCTGCGAGGCGGTGGACGAGCCGGGCTCGAAGGCCGGGTCGATCTTGTACGAGGAGGCGTCCTCGCCCCAGCCGCCATCCGGGTTCTGGATCCGGATCAGCCAGGACACGGCCTTCTGGATGCGCGGATCGGCGGAGTCGACCCCGGCGGCGTTGAGGGCGCAGAGCACCGACCACGTGCCGTAGATGAAGTTCATGCCCCAGCGGCCGTACCACGAGCCGTCCTCCTCCTGATCGTTCAGGAGGTAGTTCACGCCGCGGTCGAGGGCGCGGGAGGTCTCCCGGGTCTCGCCGAGCTGGGACAGCATCCCGACCACGCGCGCGGTCACGTCCGCGGTCGGCGGGTCGAGCAGCGCGCCGTGATCCGAGAACGGGATGTGGTTGAGGTACATGTGGTTGTTGTCGGCGTCGAACGCCGCCCAGCCACCGTCCTCGGATTGCAGCCCCTCGACCCATTCCCGGGCGCGGGCGATCGAGGCCTTGTAGTCCGGCATGCCGGCGACGAGGCCGTGCTGGTGCATGGCCCGGTCCATCGCCATCACCACCACGGCGGTGTCGTCGAGGTCGGGATAATGCGCGTTGGCGTACTGGAAGGCCCAGCCGCCCGGCCGGACCTTCGGCTTGCGCGCCGCCCAGTCGCCGACGATGTCGAGCACCTGCCGAGGCTTCAGCCAGTCCAGACCGGCGCGGGCCTGGGCCTCGGCCTCGGGGCCGCCGGCCTCGAGCAGCGCGTGGCTCGCGAGCGCCGTGTCCCAGACCGGCGAGACGCAGGGCTGGACGTAGGCCTCGTCGGCCTTCTCGACGACGAGCTTCTCGATGGCGTCGCAGGCGACGCGGACCTGCGGGTGATCGGGCCGGTAGCCCATCACCTCATACATCAGCACCGAGTTGACCATGGCGGGGAAGATGGCGCCCAGGCCGTCCTCGCCGTTGAGGCGCTCGCTCACCCAGGCGCGCGCCATCTCCATGGCGCGCTGCCGGCTCTTGCGCGGCAGGTGGTTCTCGACCCGCTGCAGCACCCGGTCGATGAAGCCGAAGATCGGGGTCCAGGGCCACGTGGCGTGGGGCGAGCCCGGCCAGGAGCGGACGCTCTCCGGCGGGGTGACGAACAGCTCCTGCACGCTGATGCCGCGGGGATTGCGCGCCCGGGGCTTGGTCGCCTGCAGCACGAACAGCGGCACCACGGTGGTGCGGGCCCAGTAGCTGATCTTGTCGAGGTGGAACGGGAACCACTTCGGCAGGAACATCACCTCGACGGGCATCACCGGCACGGCGCGCCACGGCACCTCGCCGTAGAGGGCCAGCATGAAGCGGGTGAACACGTTGGCGTTGGCCGCGCCGCCGCGGGACAGGATGCCCTCGCGCGCCCGGCGCATGTGCGGCGCCTCGATGTCGTCGCCGATCATCTTGAGGGCGAAATACGCCTTGACCGTGCAGCTCATGTCGAACGGCCCCTCGTGGACGAGGGCCCATCCGCCGTGCCGCCCCTGGGTGCGGCGGAGGTAGTTGCCGATCTTGGCCTCGAGGTCCCCGGGGACCCGCGTGCCGCGGAAATGGTGAAACAGGATGTACTCGGACGGGATCGTGGCATCCGCCTCGAGCTCGAAGCAGATGTGCCCGTCGTCGTGCGCCAGGGCGGTCAGCGCGCGCGTCGCCTGCGCCACGCCGCGCTCGACGTCCTCGAGCGAGATCCCTTGAGTCTTCGAGCGCTGCAGCGCCTCGACTTTGCTAACGGCCTCTCTCATAGTCCTCGCCTCGAACGACCGCCTCGCGGCGGACGCCATGCCTCAAGCTGCGCCGCGCACCTGGGTTCCAGCACGCGCGGCAGATCCCGCACGCAAGGAACGTGCGGCCGTCTGACCAGAGCGGATCGCTCCCTCGATCGTCGACGGCAGGCCGGTGGCGGTCCAATCGCCTGCCAGGACGAGATTGTCGTAGGCGGTTTCGGCCTTCGGGCGCCGCGCGGCTTCCGCCGGCGTCGCCGCGAAGGTCGCACGCTTCTCCTTTACGATCTGCCAGCTGGGCAGGTCGGGTGCAAGGTTGCACAACTGTGCGATCTCGGCCCAGATCTGCCGCGCGAGGTCTTCGCGGGGCAGGTCGAGGAGCCGGTCGGCACCGCTGATCGTGACCGAATACCGGTCGGGATAGGCGAAAAGCCACTCCGTGAGGCTGTTGACCACGCCGAGGACGAGCGGGCTGCCGGGCTTCGGCACCAGCGCGAAATGCGCGTTCACGATAGAGCGGAATTCCACCGGTGCGAGGAGACCGGGCAACACCTCCCGGGCGACCCACGGCGGCAGCGCCAGCACGACGCCGTCCTCCGGACCGAGGGTCTCGGCACCGTCCGAGAACACGAGCTGCCCGACGCGGCCGTCCGCGAGGTCGAGGCCGCGCAGGCGCCGGCCGAGGCGGATCTCGCAGCCGCGGCTCGTGAGGTAGCGGATCGCCGGATCCACGAAGGCGTAGGACAGCCCTTCGACGGCCACGAGCGGGCGGCAGGCCTTGCCGCCCGCCCCCAGGGTCTCGCGCAGGATCCGCGCCGCCAGCCCGACGTCGCTGTCGCGGGGCTCGGTGTTGAGGGCCGCGAGCAGCACCGGGTGCCAGAGGCGCCGGTAGAGCGTGCCCTCGCAGGCCATGTGGGCGCCGATCGTGCCGCCCGCGCCCTCCGCCTTGCCGGAGGCCGCGCGCAGGATCCCGAGGGGCGCGAGGTAGTCCCGCGCCCGGGTGCCGGGGACGCGGCGGGCCGGGCTCATGACCCACCAGGGCAGCCGCCCGGCGTTGGGCCGAAGCCGCCAGCGCTCGCCGGTCTTCAGGTCGGCGAAGTCGAACTCCGCCACGTCCGGCCCCACCAGGGCGTCGGCCGGCGCGCCGATCGTCCGGAGGAACCCGAGGGAATCGGCGTTGCCGGACAGCAGCAGGTGGTTGCCGTTGTCGATGGTCAGGCCGAGGGCCGGGTCGTAGTACGAGCGGCAGCGGCCGCCGGCCTGCTTGGCGGCCTCGTGCAGGACCACCCGGGCGCCGGATTCGGCGAGCGCGACGGAAGCGGCGAGGCCGGCGAGGCCGGCGCCGACGACGTGGACGGTGCCCATCAGATCAGGCCGTGCCGGACGACGACGCCCAGCAGCGCGAGTTTGCCGGGCTTCACCCGGGCGCGGGGCATCGCCCAGCCGCGCGCGAGGACCGCCTTGAGGTAGAGGTGATAGGCGGCGGCCATCAGCCGGGCGGCCTTGGTCGCCTTGCGGGGGCTGCGCCGGATGATCTCCCAGGTCGCCTGGTAATGGTCCTCGGCCTCGCGGGCGAGGGAGATGCAGACCTCGCCGATGCGGGGGTGGCCGATCGCCTCTGCCGGCGTCGGGTCGGTGAGGCCGATCGCCCGGAGCTTCTCGCGCGGCAGGTAGAGGCGGCCGCGCTCGGCATCCTCGTCGATGTCGCGCAGGATGTTGGTGAGCTGGAGCGCGCGGCCCTGGTGCCACGCCAGCCGGATGCCGTCCGCCTCCGGCATGCCGAAGATCCGCACCGACAGCCGGCCGACCGCGCTGGCGACCCGGTCGCAGTAGAGGTCGAGGGTCTCGGCGTCGGGGGCGACGATGTCCTCGACGGCGTCCATCGCCATGCCGTCGATGACCGCCTGGAAATCCTCGCGCTTCAGGCCGAATCGGCGCACGGGCTCCACGAGGTCGCGCACCCGCGGGGCCGGGCGGCCGGCGTAGAGCGCGTCGATATCGGCCCGCCAGCGGTCGAGCTCGACCTGCCGGACGGCCCGGGTGCCGCCGTCGTCGGCGACGTCGTCGACGGCGCGGCAGAAGGCGTAGACGGCGTACATCGCCTCCCGCCGCTCCTTCGGCAGCAGGCGCATCGCCGTGTAGAAGGAGGAGCCGGCGGCGGGCAGCGCCGGGGCGGCGCTCGCGTGGTCCTGGGCGGGCGTGGCGGTGGCGGTCACGAGCGGATTCCCTGAGCCGCGGCCCGGACGGTCCGGCCGCGGAAGGGCCGGCGCGCCAGGGTGGCGGCGACGCCGCCCAGCGCCGTCAGCGCGAAGGCGGCCTTGCCGTGATGGACTTTCTCCGAGAGCGGGTCGCGCTCCAGCAGGCCCCGGCTCAGCACGACGGCGAGCCGGTGGATGGCGGCGATCTCCAGCGACAGGCGCAGGTCGTCGATCAGGTCCGGCAGGACCGCGCCCTCGTCGAGGAGGTCGAGGCAGCGCTGCGCCAGCTCGCGGATCGCGGCCCGGAGCTGCGGCGGCGCCTCGGCCTCGCCGAGCATCGCCACGGTGGCGCCGTGGCGGTCGAGGCAATCCTGCGGGAGGTAGACCCGGTCGAGCGCCGCGAAGTCCTTGCCGCAATCCTGGAGGTGGTTGATCACCTGGAGCGCCGCGCAGATGGCGTCGGACGCCCGGTAGACCCGGGCCGGGTCTTCGCCGTGCACGTCGAGGACGTAGCGGCCCACCGGCATCGCCGAGTAGCGGCAGTAGTGGATCAGCCCGTCCCAGTCCGCGTAGCGGTTCTTGCGCGCGTCCATGCGGAACGCGTCGAGGAGTTCCAGGGCGTGCCGGGGCGGCAGGCCGCGGGCCGCGAGCTCGCGCTTCAGCGGCTCGGCCTCGGGATCGGACGGCCCGGCGCCGGTGAGCGCGTCGGCGAGGCGATCGAGCAGCTCGATCTTGCGCTCGGGCGACAGGGCGGCGTGATCGGCCACGTCGTCGCCGGCGCGGACGAAGTTGTAGAACGCCAGGATCGCGCCCCGGTGGCGGGGATGGATCAGGTGCGAGGCGACGGGGAAGTTCTCGTCGCGGTGCCCCTTGCCGGAGCGCGTCGCGGTGGCGGAATCGAGGGTGCTCATGCGAGGTAGCCCGCCTCCCGGAACCACGTGATCGCGTCCGACAGGCCCTCGCGGTACGGCCGGGCCGTGTAGCCGAGTTCGGCGCGCGCCTTCCTGTCCGAGAAGAACATCCGGTAGCGCGACATGCGGATCCCGTCGATCGTCGCGAAGGGCTGCCTGCCGGTGACCCGCGCGGCGAGCTGCGCGAAGAACGCCACCGGGTAGACGGCGGCCCGGGGCAGATTCACGGTCGGCGGCTTGCGCCCGACCATGCCGGCGATGTCGGCGAGCATCTGCGAGAGGAACACGTCCTCGCCGCCGAGGATGTAGCGCTCGCCGATGCGGCCCCTGCGCAGCGCCAGGAGGTGCCCCTGGGCCACGTCGTCCACGTGGGCGAGGTTGAGCCCGGTATCGACGAAGGCCGGCATCTTGCCGAGCGCCGCCTCCTGGATGATCCGGCCGGTCGGCGTCGGCTTGACGTCGCGGGGACCGATCGGCGTCGACGGGTTGACGATCACCGCCCGCAGGCCGTCCCGGGCGACCATCTCCTCGACCACCCGCTCGGCCACGACCTTGCTGCGCTTGTAGGCGCCGATCGCGGTCTCGGGCGTCAGCGGCATGGTCTCGTCGGAGGGCGTGACGCCGTCGGCCGGCGGTTTGATCGTCGCGACGCTCGACGTGTAGACGACACGCTCCACGCCGGCCTCGAGCGCCGCGCGCATCATCAGGCGCGTGCCGTCGCGGTTGGTGCGGACGATCTCCTCCATGTCCGGCGCCCAGAGCCGGTAATCGGCCGCGGCGTGGATCAGGTAGCGCTGGCCGCGCATCGCCGCCGCCACGGCGGCCGGGTCGCGCATGTCGCCCTCGGCGATCTCGACGTCGGTCCAGGTGAGGTTGCGGCGGGGGCTCGACGCGCGCACGAGGATGCGCACCGGGAAGCCGGCCCGGCGGAACACGTCGACCAGGGCTGAGCCGAGGAAGCCGCTCGCGCCGGTGATCAGCACGGGACCGACCTCGGACGGGCCGGAAGCTGGGGCCTCTGCCATCGCGGATCTGGAGGATTACCGAAAACCAGTGCGGCCGGGGATCCCCAGCCGCGCCGCGCTTGTGTCATCGAACCGCCCGAGCGGCAAGCTTGAGCGGTGCCGGACAGGGTCGCGCCGCGGCGCGGCACGCGCCCGTGGGCGTGTTACGCACAACAGGCGGGGCCGTCCCGGCAGGGCCCGGCACGGGACGCGCGGCCCGATCCCCGCGGCCGCGGGCAGTTCGGGCCCGCGACCTACGCCGCGACCCACGCCGCGACCTTGCCACGACCTTGCCAGGTCGCGAAAAACCGACTATGCGCCGCCCCTCGCGTTCGCTCCGGCCGGGGGCTGAACGGACGGTGCCGCTCGCGGCACAGGGCTCTCCCAGATCCCGTCGTCCGGTGTCTCCGCCTTCGATCAACCGCTCGGGCCTGAAAATCGGCTCGAAGGGCTTGGCGCCGAGCGTAGCGCGAGATGAACCGGCCCGAATCAGCCGCCTTCCGGCGGCCGGGCTCCTTTTGACGATGAAAGGCCCGACAATGCCTCTCTACGAGCATGTGCTCTTGGCCCGCCAGGACGTGACGTCCCAGCAGGTCGAGACGATGATCGACACCTACAAGGGTGTGATCGAGCAGAACGGTGGCCGTCTCGAGAAGATCGAGATGTGGGGCGTGAAGTCCCTCGCCTACCGGATCAAGAAGAACCGCAAGGCGCACTTCGCCCTCCTCAACATCGACGCCCCGCCGGCCGCCATCGCCGAGATGGAGCGCCAGATGCAGATCTCCGAGGACGTGCTGCGCTTCATGACCATCCGGGTCGAGGAGCTCGATTCCGAGCCGTCCGCCATGATGCAGAAGCGCGACCGCGACGACCGCAAGGATCGCGAGCGCGGCCGTCGTCGCGATGACGAGGGCTTCGGCGGTGGCGGCTTCGGCGGCGACCGTGGTGACCGCGGCGATCGCGGTGACCGCGGCGAGCGCAGCTTCGGCGGGGAGGGCTAACCCATGGCATTCGGTGCTGGTGCGGGCGGCGGACGCCGTCCCTTCTTCCGTCGTCGCAAGACCTGCCCGTTCTCCGGCGCGAACGCGCCGAAGATCGACTACAAGGACGTCAAGCTCCTGTCCCGCTACGTGTCCGAGCGCGGCAAGATCGTGCCGTCGCGGATCACCGCGGTCTCGGCCAAGAAGCAGCGCGAACTCGCCCAGGCGATCAAGCGCGCCCGCTTCCTCGGCCTGCTGCCCTACGTGATCAAGTAGGCCATCAGAACCCGCCGGCCCGGCATCTGCCCGGGCCGGCCCTCCCAGAGGGCGGCTCGCGCCGCCCGATCGTTGGGGCGCGTAGCCGCCTCTAACCCTGCCGTACCGGCAGCGGGACAGCGGAATTCATGGCACAGCACATCGGCATCGGTATCGGCGCGGGCCTCGTCTCCGCACTCCTGTTCGGGGTGCTGCTGAAGGCGACGCCGCTCGCGATCCTGCTCTACCTCGTGGCGCCGCTTCCGATCCTGATCGTCGGCCTGGGCTGGAGCCACAAGGCCGCGCTCGCCGCGGCCGCCGCCGGCAGCCTCGCGCTGGTCCTGGTGATCGCGCCCTTCCTGGGACTAGCCTTCGCGGCCTACATCGCCCTGCCCGCCTGGTGGCTCGCCTACCTCGCGCTCCTCGGGCGCGAGACGCCCGCCGGCCTCGAATGGTACCCGACCGGCCGCCTGCTCGGCTGGATCGCCGCCACGGCCGCCCTCGCCTTCATCGCCATCGCGGTCCTGTCGTCGCCGAACCACGCCGCCTTCGACGCGCAGCTGCGCGGGCTCGCCCAGACCCTGGTCCAGACGCGGCTGCCCTCCGCCCGCCCGTCCCCCGAGACCCCGCGCGCCGAGGCCCAGCGCGCAGATGCCCCGCGCGCCGACGCGCCCTCGACCGGCAGCGAGGCGGCCGGCAAGGACGGGGCGGCGACGCCCGGTCCGGCCCCGCAGGCCGACGCCGACCCGGCGGACGTCACGCGGGCCGAGGTGGCGGACGCCCTCGCCCGCGTCGTGCCCGCCTTCGCGGCGAACGGCCTCGCCCTGCTGCTGGCCTTCTACCTCTGGGCGTCGGCCCGGATCGTGAAGATCTCCGGCCGCCTGCCGCGGCCCTGGCCCGACATCCCCTCGACCGCCATGCCGCGCAGCACGCTCGTGGCGGTCGCGGCGGCCGTCGGGATGTGCTTCGCGCCCGGCTATGTCGGCGTGTTCGGGGTCGCGCTGCTCGGCGCGTTCAGCGCCGCCTTCGCCCTCCAGGGGCTCGCCGCCTTCCACGACCGCTCCCGCGGCCGGCCGGGGCGCGGGCTCATGCTGTTCGGCATGTACCTGATCCTGTTCGTGACCCAGGGCATCGCCCTGGTCGCCCTGACCCTGTTCGGCCTCGCCGACACAGCCCTCGACCGCCGACGCCCCAAGGGCGATCCGGCGCCGTGAGACCCCGGCCCGCGTGGCCGAACACCTGAAGGAGAAAGACCATGGAAGTGATCCTGCTCGAGCGCGTGGCCAAGCTTGGCCAGATGGGCGAGACCGTGAATGTCCGTCCGGGCTTCGCCCGCAACTTCCTGCTCGCCCGCGGCAAGGCCCTGCGCGCGACGGAAGCCAACAAGAAGCACTTCGAGGCCCAGCGCGCCCAGCTCGAGGCTCGCAACCTCGACCGCAAGAAGGACGCCGAGGTCGTCGCCGAGAAGCTGAACGGCCAGAGCTTCGTCCTCATCCGTCAGTCCGGCGAGACCGGCGTTCTGTACGGCTCGGTCTCGACCCGCGACCTCGCCGAGGTCGTCGCGAAGGAGGGCTTCACGGTCGATCGCGGTCAGTTCACCCTGAACCAGCCGATCAAGACGCTGGGCCTTCACACGGTCCCGGTGGTGCTGCACCCCGAGGTCGAGGTGGAGATCACCGTCAACGTCGCCCGCAGCCCCGAGGAGGCCGAGCGTCAGGCCCGCGGCGAGTCGGTGACCGAGCGCGAGGCGTTCAACCTCGACGACCTCGGCCTCGAGGTCGGTCAGGCGCTGGCCGATGCCGGCGAGGGCGCCGACGACCGCGGCTGATCCCCGGTTGCAGGCTCGACCGGCCGGCCAACCGGCCGGTCGGGCCTGCGGCGGCGTGGCCGAGCCGCGAGGCCGACCCCGCCGTGTATACCGGTGAACACTGGGGATGATGGTCCCCGAGACTTGACACGTTCCAGTTTTGTTCCAGCATGGACGCCCGCCCCTCGCGAGAGTCGGCGGGCGTCCGCTTTTCCGCGCCCCGGCCCGGGAGAACCGGCCGTCGGCTAGGCTTCGGTAACCATACCGGCGCCAAGGTCGTGCGGTGTGATCCTGGCGCGCCCGCCGCGGCGCCTGATACGGAGTCGTCCGCCGATGGCCTTGCCCAATGCGCTCACGGCCAAGCTCGAAGCGGTCCAGGCCGAGTACCGCGTCGCCCCGCACAACATCGACGCGGAGCAGGCGCTGCTGGGCGCGATCCTGGTGAACAACGACGCCTATTATCGGGTGTCGGACTTCCTGCTGGCCGAGCACTTCATGGAGGATGCCCACCAGCAGATCTTCACGGTGGCGGCCTCCCTGATCAAGGCCGGCAAGCTCGCCACGCCCATCACCATGAAGACCTATCTGGGCGACGCCGATTTCGGCGGCCAGACGGTGATGCAGTACCTCGCGCGCCTCGCCGCCGACGCGACGACGGTGATCAACGCCGGCGAGTACGGCCGCACGATCTACGACCTCGCCATCCGTCGCCGGCTGATCACCATCGGCGAGGATCTGGTGAACGGCGCCTACGAGGCGCCGGTGGAGCAGGCGCCCCGGGACCAGATCGAGGAGACCGAGCGCCGGCTCTACGAGCTGGCCGAGGCCGGACGCTACGACGGCGGCTTCCAGAAATTCTCGGACGCGCTGACCGCCGCGGTCGACATGGCGGCCAAGGCCTACCAGCGCGACGGCAAGCTCTCGGGCATCGCCACGGGTCTGTCCGACCTCGACGCCAAGATGGGCGGCCTGCAGCCCTCCGATCTGATCATCCTCGCGGGGCGCCCGGCCATGGGCAAGACCTCGCTGGTGACCAACATCGCCTTCAACATCGCCAAGGCCTATCGCGGCGAGAAGCAGCCGGACGGCACGACCCGGACCGTCAACGGCGGCATCGTGGGCTTCTTCTCGCTGGAAATGTCAGCCGAGCAGCTCGCCACCCGTATCATCGCCGAGCAGTCGGGCGTGCCCTCGTACAAGATCCGCCGCGGCGATATCCGTCCGGAAGATTTCTACAAGATCACCGACGCGGCCCGGGACATGCAGACGATCCCGTTCTACATCGACCAGAGCGGCGGCATCTCGATCGCCCAGCTCGCCGCCCGGGCCCGGCGCCTGAAGCGCCAGAAGGGCCTCGACCTGCTGATCGTCGACTACCTCCAGCTCCTCTCGGGCTCGGGCAAGCGCAGCGACAACCGCGTGCAGGAGATGACCGAGATCACGACGGGCATGAAGGCGCTCGCCAAGGAGCTGGCGGTGCCGATCATCGGCCTGTCCCAGCTCTCCCGTCAGGTGGAGAACCGCGACGACAAGCGTCCGCAGCTCGCCGACCTGCGCGAATCGGGCTCGATCGAGCAGGACGCCGACGTCGTCATGTTCGTGTTCCGCGAGGAGTACTACGTCGGGAACAAGAAACCCCGCGAAGGGACCGAGGAGTTCTTCGCCTGGGAAGCCGAGATGCAGCGCGTCCACGGCAAGGCCGAGGTGATCCTCGGCAAGCAGCGTCACGGCCCCACCGGCACCGTGGAGCTGCAGTTCGACGCGAACATCACCCGGTTCTCGAACCTCGCGCAGACGGACCGGATCCCCGAGCAGATGTGAGCGTCGCGCCGTCATCGCGAGCGCGGCGAGGCGAGCCGGGCCGGCGCGCGATCGCCGAGTGTGGCGCCGGCTGGATTGCTTCGCTGCGCTCGCAAGGACGGTGAGGAGCTTTGCTGACCAGGACTTGGAGCGATGTCCCGGTCGTTCTGGCCTTCGTCGGGAGCCGCGAACCATCGCCAAGCCCGGCCGTTGTGGGAGGGTGTGTCCCGCCGCGGCAGGAGCGACGATGAGCGAGCCGACCCCTCCGAAGATGCCGTACTGGCACGTCTACACCGATGCGGAGGGTGTGAGCCGCCAGGAGCTGTTCCACCTCGAGCGGTTCAAGTTCGAGGGGATCAACCCCGAGACCGCGCCGCAGTGGAACGACAAGATGGACCCGGCGCCGTCGGTCGTGACCTTCACGGTCCTGCCGGTCGGCTGGGTCGGCGAGTGGCACGAGAATCCGCGGCCGCAATGGATCGCCGTCCTGTCGGGCCGCTGGTTCGTCGAGACGATGGACGGCCACCGGGTCGAGATGGGCCCGGGCGAGCTGATGATGGGCGAGGACCAGAACACGAAGGCGCGCGACGGCCGGAAGGGCCACCTGTCCGGCACGGTGGGCGACGAGCCCTGCACGATGATCGTGACCGGGCTCCAGGTCGAGCCGACCGTCAATCAGCCCGGCCGCTTCAAGTAGGGGCGGTTCCATGGACGGCTTCGAACTCACGCAGCCGCGCTTCAAGGCCTACATCCTGCCGAACGCGCCGCTGCAGAAGCTCGCGGACGGGTTCCGCTGGACCGAGGGCCCGGTCTGGTTCGGCGACCGCGACGAGCTCCTGTTCTCGGACCTTCCCAACAACCGGGTGATGCGCTGGTCGGAATCCGCCGGCCTGAGCGTCTACCGCGAGGCGAGCGACTTCGAGAACGGCCACGCCCGCGACCGCCAGGGGCGGATGCTGTCCTGCTCGCACCGCGGCCGGCGCATCCATCGGACCGAGCTCGACGGGCGAGTCACCGGCCTGGTCGAGCGCTACCGGGGGCGACGCCTGAACTCGCCCAACGACATCGTCTGCAAGTCGGACGGGACGATCTGGTTCTCGGACCCGCCCTACGGCATCCAGACCGACTACGAGGGCGGCAAGCAGGAATCGGAGTTGCCCGCCGCCGTCTACCGCTTCGATCCGCGCGACGGCTCGCTGCGGGTGGTGGCCGACGACTTCCAGGGGCCGAACGGGCTCTGCTTCTCGCCCGACGAGCGCAGGCTCTACATCGTCGAGACCGGGCTGCAGTTCGACACCGATCCGCTCCAGCACGTGCGCGTCTTCGACGTGGCCGAGGACGGCAGCCTGTCGGGCGGCGCGGTCCTCTTCAAGATCGCGCCCGGTAACGCCGACGGCATCCGGTGCGACGAGCACGGCAATGTCTGGTCGAGCGCCGGGGACGGGGTCCACTGCATCGACCCCGGCGGCGAGCTGGTCGGCAAGATTTTCGTGCCCGCGACGGTGGCCAACCTCACCTTCGGCGGACGCAACAATAGCCGCCTGTTCCTGTGCGCCTCGCAGGCGCTCTACGCGATCTACGTGAACGTGCGGGGAGCACCGCTCCTGTGAGCGGCACCGCTCCCGAGGGCGGCGTGCGGGCCCTCGCGGGGTTCGGCCGCACGGTCGCGGACCTCGCCGTCACGGAGGCCTTCTACCGGGACGGGCTCGGCTTCGCGCGGGCCGCCCCGCCGGAGCCGGTTCCCGCCGCGCAGGCGGAGGCGATGGGGCTCGCGGACCGGCGCGCCACCCAGCTGCGCATGCGCCTCGGCGGGCAGACCGTGACCTTCCTGGCGGTCGATCCGCCCGGCGCGCCCTACCCGGCCGATCCCGCGGCGACCGACCCGTTCTTCCAGCACCTCGCGATCCCGGTCCGCGACATGGAAGCCGCGGCCGCGCGACTGGCACGGCTCGCCCCGACGCCGATCAGCCGTGGCGGGCCGCAGCGCCTGCCGGCCTCCACGGGGGGCGTGACCGCCTATAAGTTCCGCGACCCCGACGGGCATCCCCTGGAGCTGATCTTCTTCCCCGACGGCCCCGCAGCCGCCCGCTGGCGCGACGCGCCGGGCCTGTTCCTGGGGATCGATCACTCGGCGATCACCGTCACCGACCTCGACGCCACCCTGGCCTTCCTGACCGGCCCCCTCGGACTGGCGGTGTCGGAGCGCGGCCTGAACCGCGGGCCGGAGCAGGCGCGCCTCGACGGCGTCGACGATCCGCAGGTCGACGTGATCGCCCTGGCGCCGCCGGACCCCGCGCCGCACGTGGAGCTCCTGCATTACCGCACGCCCGCGACAGAGCGGCGGCTCGTCGTCGAGCCCGCCGACCGGGCCGCCACCCGCTACCTGTTCACCGCAGCGGATCCGCGGGCCCTGTCGCGGCGCCTGCGCGAGAGCGGGCGAACGCCGCGGACCTCCGCCGACGGCGCGGCGGCCTACTGCGCCGGCCCGGACGGACACGGCTTCTTGTTCGTGCGCGGCTGAGGCCTCCGCGCCGCGAGCGTGCTCCGGGCTTGACGCGTCGCCCCTCCGGCGTCCAATCCGGCCGCCCCGGAGGTGAGTTAGATGCCGCTCCTCGCCCTGCCCTTTCCGGCCATCGATCCGGTGGCGATCGCGATCGGGCCGATCACGATCAAATGGTACGCGCTCGCCTACATCGCCGGCCTGATCGGCGGCTGGTATTACGCGCGCCGCCTCGTCATGGCCGACAGCCTCTGGGGCGTGGTGAAGCGCCCGCAGGTCGTCGACATCGACGACCTCGTCGTCTGGGTGGCGCTCGGCGTCGTGCTCGGCGGGCGGATCGGCTACGTGCTGTTCTACAATCTGCCGATGTACATCGCCGATCCGTGGGAGATCCTGGCGATCCGCAACGGCGGCATGTCGTTCCACGGCGGCTTCATCGGGGCCATCCTGGCCTTCGTGCTGTTCGCCCGCGGGAAAGGTCTCAACGCCTACACGCTCCTCGATATCGGCGCCGTGGTGGTGCCGATCGGCCTGTTCTTCGGCCGGATCGCTAATTTCGTGAACGGCGAGCTCTGGGGCCGCGTGGCGCCGGACTTCCCTTACGCGATCGTGTTCCCGAGCGGCGGCCCGCTGCCGCGCCACCCGAGCCAGCTCTACGAGGCCGCCACCGAGGGCCTGCTGCTGTTCATCGTGATGGCGGTCAGCGTCCGCCGGTTCGGCTTCCGCAAGCCCGGGCTCCTCGGCGGCATCTTCGTCCTCGGCTACGCGCTGGCCCGGACCGTCTGCGAGTTCTTCCGCGAGCCGGATCGCCAGCTCGGCTTCCTGTTCGGCGACCATCTCGGTCCGATGGGCGGCGGCGTGACCATGGGCATGCTGCTGTGCGTGCCGATGATGATCGTCGGCCTGACCTACATCGTGCTGGCCGCGACCGGCCGGACACGGCCCCGCCATCCGGTGGAAGCGCCGGCCGCCGAGGCCGCCCGCAAGGCGGCCGTCGAGGCGTGACCCCCCTCGGAACCGAGATCGCGGCGCTGATCCGGCAGAACGGGCCGATCGGCGTCGACCGCTACATGGCCCTCTGCCTCGGCCACCCGGTCCACGGCTACTACCGCACCCGCGATCCCCTGGGCGCCCAGGGCGACTTCACCACCGCGCCCGAGATCAGCCAGATGTTCGGCGAACTGCTCGGTGCCTGGACAGCCTACGTCCGCGGCCCGATCGGGTCGCCGGATCCGCTCCTCCTGGTGGAGCTGGGGCCCGGCCGCGGCACGCTGATGGCGGACGCGCTGCGCGCGCTGCGGGCAGCGCTCCCGGGGGTGCGCGTGGCACCGCACCTCGTCGAGACGAGCCCGGTGCTGCGGGCCGCGCAGGCGCGCGCCCTCGCCGGGACCGGTGCCGCGTGGCACGACAGCGTCGAGACGCTGCCCGAGGGGCCGGCGATCATCCTGGCCAACGAGTTCTTCGACTGCCTGCCGGTGCGCCAGTTCGAGCGCCGGCCGTCGGGCTGGCACGAGCGGCAGATCGGTCTCGATCCGGCGGGCGGCCTCGCTTTCGGCCTGTCGCCGGAGCCGGTCCCGGGCCTCGCGGCGGACGGCCCGGACGGCGCGCTGATGAGCGTGCCGGCGGCCGGGCTCGCGCTGATCCGCGCGCTGGCGCGGCGGCTGTGTTCCGAAGGCGGCGCCCTGCTGGCCATCGATTACGGCCATGTGCGTCCGGGCTTCGGCGACACCCTCCAGGCGCTGGCGGGACATCGCTTCGCCGACCCGCTGGCGGAGCCCGGCGAGGCGGACCTGACGCATCATGTCGATTTCGCCGCCCTCGCCCAGGCGGCGCGGGCCGAGGGCGCCGCGATCCACGGCCCCGTCGATCAGGGCGACTTCCTGGCCGCCCTCGGACTCGGAGCCCGTGCCGAGCGTCTGAAGGCACGGGCGAGCCCCGCGCAGGCCGCCGCGATCGACGCTGCGACCGCGCGCCTGACCGATCCGGCCCGGGGCGGGATGGGAAGCCTGTTCAAGGTGCTGGCGGTGAGCGGCCCGTCCGTCGGGCCGCTCCCGGGATTTCCGGGGCTCTGAGCCGCCGGGACGATGCGCGGCCCCGTACGGGCCGGCTACTCTCAGCCGAAGGAGCCGAAGCCGGAATCGGTCTGGCTGGCGGGCCGCGGAGTCGGCGGCGCGGGCGGGTTGAGGTCGGTCGGGTCGAAGGCGGCGGGCTCTCCCGTGACGGGGTGGGCAGGCGCGCTCGGAATCCGGGGCTCTTCGGCCTCGGGCGTCTCGGGCAGGGCGTCGGTCTCGATCCCTCGTGACATCGCGATCCTTCTCAAGGCGGGGCCGGATCGGCTCCGTACTGCAATGCAGCAAGAATCTGACGGTTGAACGACATCGTCAAGGGTCCGCCCTTGCGCTATCGGGGCGCGACAGGGGCAAGCGCGAGGCCGACCGTGACCGCAGGCATGTTCATCGAGGCGCCGGAACTCTCCGCCCATGCGGGCGTCCGCCACGCCTTCTTCACCCGCGTCGGCGGGGTCTCCGAGGGCCTGTACGCGTCGCTCAACGGCGGCCTTGGCTCCCAGGACGCGCCGGAGCGCGTCGCCGAGAACAGGGCGCGGATGTGCGCGCAGCTCGGCCTGCCGCAGGACCGGCTCGTGAGCCTGTATCAGGTCCACTCGGCCGACGTGGTCACGGTCGAGGCCCCCTTCGCGGCGGAGCGGCCGAAGGCCGACGCCATGGTGACGCGGGTTCCGGGCCTGGCGCTCGGCATCGCCACCGCGGATTGCGGGCCGATCCTGTTCGCGGATCCCGAGAACGGCGTCGTCGGCGCCGCCCATGCCGGCTGGAAGGGTGCGCTCACCGGCGTGATCGGCGCGACCGTGTCGGCGATGGAGGCGCTCGGGGCGCGGCGCAGCCGCATCGTCGCCGTCCTGGGACCGACGATCGGTCAGGCCTCCTACGAGGTCGGTCCGGACTTCGTCGCGCGCTTCGGGAGCGATGCCCCCGGCATGGAGCGCTTCCTCGGCCCCGGCACGCAGCCGGGGCACGCCCAGTTCGATCTTCCGGGCTTCATCCTGGCCCGGCTCGGCGAGGCCGAGATCGGCGAGGCCACCGCACTCAATCTCTGCACTTACGCCGATCCGGAGCGGTTCTACAGCTACCGGCGGACCACGCATCGCGGCGAGGCGGATTACGGCCGCCTGATCTCCGCGATCACGCTGGTGCCCTGACGAGCCAGTGCGGCCTCGGAAAGGGGCTGCGACACTTTGTCGATCCTCGGCCCGAAAAAAAGCGTAGCCGTAAATGAACCTTGGCCATTCGACCGCGTTTAGGGGTCAAGGTGCCGGGGAAAACGGCGGGTTGCCACAAGGGGCCGCGAGAGCGGTCGGCGACACCGCGGAGCGCAAAGCAACCCTGGAACCGCTGGAACGCAGCCAGATCCGGTTCCGCAACCGTCCGCCCGTGGGACGGCGCGGACCACCAGTGAGGACCAGATCATGAAATCCATGCTCCGTGTGACCACGGCCCTCGCGGGCGTCGCCTTCGCGGGTTCGGCCTTCGCCGCCGACCTGCCGCGCCGCGCCGCCCCGCCGCCGGTGTTCACCCCCGTCCCGGTCTTCACCTGGACCGGCGCCTACTTCGGTATCAACGCCGGCTACGCCTTCGACGCCAGCGACCGCAACACCGGCAACACCTTCGCCGTCCCCTTCCCCTACGCCGCCCCCGGCACCGTCGCCTCCTTCCGCAACCGCAGCCAGGACGGCTTCTCCGGCGGTGGTCAGATCGGCTACAACTACCAGTTTACCCCGGGCTCCGGTGTCGTGATCGGCTTCGAGGCCGACGCCCAGTACCTCGACTTCGGCCGCAGCCGGAACAGCGCCTTCATCTCCGGCGCGCTGGCCCCCGGCTACTACGTCACCGACCCGCGCGGCCTCTCCAGCCTCGACTTCTTCGGCACCGTGCGCGGCCGCCTCGGCTACGCCTTCGACCGCACCCTCGTGTACGGCACCGGCGGCTTCGCCTACGGCTCCGGCAGCGCCGACCACAACTTCGCCGGCAACCCCGGCAACGACAGCTTCCGCACCGGCTGGGCCGCCGGCGGCGGCATCGAGTACGCCCTGCCCACCGACTCGTTCCTGAACTTCTTCCGCTCCTCGGCCGTGACGCTCAAGGTCGAAGGCCTGTACGTCAACCTCGACCGCGGCACCCGCAACCAGGGCGCGTTCGTCATCAACGCCGCCAACAACTTCCCGGTCGTCTACAGCGGCGTCGGCCGCCGCGACGACCAGTTCGCCGTCGTCCGCGCCGGCCTGAACTACAAGTTCGGCACGTTCTAGGATCGCGTCGGCGCGGCCGCGGCCGCGCCCCACACTCGGCATGCAGGAAGCCCGGCCGGCAGGTCGGGCTTCTCGCGTTTCCGGATAGGCGGATGAAGTTTTCGCAATCCCCCTGACAAAGCGTCGCCGCGCACCCATGTCCTAGCTGCCATGCGGCGCGTTCGGGCCCGCGGGTGAGATTCGAGGAGGACGACTCCATGAACAGCGAAGAACGCGACGTCATTTCGGGAATCTTCCAGCGGCTGGAGCAGGCGCAGACCCAGCCCCGCGACGCGGAGGCGGAGCGCTTCATCGCCGACAAGCTCCGCGCGCAGCCCTACGCGCCCTACGCGATGGCGCAGCTGATCTACGTGCAGGAAGAGGCGATCAAGAGCCTGAACCAGCAGCTGGAGCAGGCCCGCAGCCAAGCGGCCCCGGCCCAGTCCTCCGGTGGTGGCGGCTTCCTGTCGAGCATCTTCGGCGGCGGCAGCCAGCAGCGCCAGGAGCCCCAGCCCGGCTACGGGCAGCCGCGTCCGGGTGGCCAGCCCTGGGGCAATCAGGGCGGCCCGCCGCAGGGATATCCGCAGCAGGGCTACCCGCAGCAGGGCGGCTACCCGCAGCAGCAGGGCGGCCCGTGGGGCGGCCAGCCCCAGGCCCCGGCGCGCGGCGGCGGCTTCATGGCGACGGCCCTGCCCATGGCGGCCGGCGCTGCGGGCGGCATGCTCCTCGGCAGCGCCCTGTCGAACGCCTTCGCGGGCGGCCATTCGAGCCTCGGCAGCGCCGCGGCCGCCGGTCTCGGCGGCGGGGGCGAGACCGTCGTCAACAACTACTACGGCGATGGCGGCGGCAACCAAGATCTCGGCTCGGCCCTCGACAACAGCGGCGGCGACATGGGCAGCTTCCAGGACGCCGGCTACAGTGATCCGGGCGGTGATTTCGGCGGCGACCTCGGCGGCGGCGACGACAGCGACTGGACCTGATCGTCCCTGAGACGCAGCGGAAGGCCCGGTCGCGTCAGGCGCGGCCGGGCCTTTCTCGTATCCGGAAGGTCCGATCCGCGACCGGGGCCGCGTCGGCCGCTCAGAGGACCTCGACCCGCGTCCCCACCGGCACGCGCTCGTAGAGGTCGATGACGTCGTCGTTCATCATGCGGATGCACCCCGACGAGACCGACTGCCCGATCGTGTTGGGCTCGTTCGTCCCGTGGATCCGGTAGAGCGACGATCCCAGGTAGAGGGCGCGGGCGCCCAGCGGGTTCTCCGGGCCGCCGGCCATGTGGCGCGGCAGGTCGGGACGGCGGGCCAGCATCTCGGCCGGCGGCGTCCAGTCCGGCCACTCCGCCTTACGGCTGACCGTCTTCAGCCCGCTCCAGGCGAAACCGGGGCGGCCGACGCCGATCCCGTAGCGCAGGGCGCGCTGCCCGGCCTGCACCAGGTAGAGATGCTTTCCGGCGGTGTCGATCACGATCGTTCCGGGCTTCTGCCGCCCCGTGAAGGCCACTTCCTGGCGCTGGTACTCCGGCGAGACCGCGCGGCCGATCCGGCCCGGATCTCCCTGGGGCGCACCGTAGGCGGCCGCGGGCGGCGCACCGTAGGGCTGAGGGGCGCCGGAAGCCTGGCCATAGGGTTGGCCGTAAGCCTGCCCGTACGCCTGCCCGTAACCTTGCGCCGGCTCCGGCTCGACCGGCACCAGCTCGCCGGAATAGGCCGCGACGCGCTGCTGCGGCGCCGCGCGCTGCGGCCAGCCGCGCCCGGGCGCGCCGCCGGCGCTGCCGGTGACGAGATACTCGATCAGGCCGCCGCCGTAGCCGCCCTCGGCGTAGCGCGCCTGCTGCGCCCGGGCGGGGCCGCACAGCACGAACGCGGCCGCGGCCACACCCATTCCCAGACGGACTGAACGCCGCATCGTCGCATGCTCCCGAGCCGGTGCCCGTGCTCCCGGCCCGCGAACGATCCCGTCGAATTTTACCGAATCCGGTGAACGAACGTGGTGAATCGCCGGGGCGGCCCGGCCCGTCCCCGGCCCGTCGCGACCAGCGTGAATCGGCGGTTAAGCCCCGACGGGACCCTGGGCCCCCAGGCGCAGGCGGCTGGCGGTAAGAAGCTCGGCAGTCACAGTCCGCTAACCGTTATGGTAGACAGTCGCGGCGACGGAACCCGAACGCTCACGCCCGGACGATGACCCAGAAGCGCTATCGCATCGAAGACAGTCTCGGGCTTCCCGCGGCTCCCCCTCCCGGACCCGGGGCGTCCGCCTCGAGCGAGCGCCTGGAGGAGATCTTCAACGCCATCCAGGACTTGCGCCGCGTCACGCAGATGAGCGCGAGCGAGACCATCGAGTCGTGCCGCCGCGAGCTGCACGAGGCGCTGGCGATGCGCACCGAGCTCGACGTGATGAAGGAGGCGATCACCCGCACCAAGTCGGAGCTGGCGACGCTGCACCGGACCGAGAACACCGGCAAGGGCATGCGCCGGGCGGCCGACGAGCTCGACGCGGTGGTCGACTCGACGGAGCGCGCCACGACACAGCTCCTCGGCGCGATCGAGGAGATCGAGAGCCACGCCGGCATGCTCAACGCCGCGACGCTGCCGCCCGGCACGAAGCAGCACGTCGACGTGATCCTCGAGCGCGTGATCACCGCCTACGAGGCCTGCAACTTCCAGGACCTGACCGGCCAGCGGATCACCAAGATCGTCAGCGTGATGAAGTTCATCGAGGAGCATCTCGACCGGCTCATCGCCACGTGGTCGGAACTCGACAGCTTCAAGGAGCTCATCACCGTCATGCCGGTGCCGACGTCCCTGGACGACGAGAGCTCGCTCCTCAACGGGCCCAAGCTCGACCACGACATCGGCCACGTCGACCAGAGCGACATCGACTCGCTGTTCGACTGATCGAGCCGACCGGGCGCGCGATTTTTGTCGCCGCCCCGGTCCCCCTGGCGGTCCGGAACGCTTAGATCTGCGGTATGAGCCGCAGAGCCCTCTCAGACCTGCCCCCCGACACCTTCGACGACGGCCGCGACGCCGAGCGGGACGAGACCGCCGACGAGCCGGAAGCCGGCCTCCCCGAGACGGAGGCGCCAGAGATCGATTTCGACTTCGAGCCGGGCGCCGTCCAGGCCGGAACCGAGGTGATCCGCCGGTTCTGGTCGACCCTGCCGTCCTCGCCCGGCGTCTACCGGATGTTCGACCATCGCGGCGACGTCCTCTACGTCGGCAAGGCCAAGAACCTGAAGGCGCGGGTCGGCTCCTACGCGCGGGGCCAGGCGCACTCGAACCGCATCGCCCGGATGATCTCGCAGACGGCGGCGATGGAGTTCGTCACCACGGCGACCGAGACCGAGGCGCTCCTCCTCGAGGCCAACCTGATCAAGCAGCTGAAGCCGCGCTTCAACGTGCTGATGCGGGACGACAAGTCGTTCCCCTACATCCTGGTCACCGACGACGGCCCCGCCCCGCAGATCGTCAAGCACCGGGGCGCCCGGCGCCGGAAGGGCAATTATTACGGCCCGTTCGCCAGCGTGTGGGCGGTGAACCGGACGGTGAACGCCCTGCAGCGCGCCTTCCTGCTGCGCACCTGCACCGACAGCTACTACGAGAACCGCACCCGGCCCTGCCTGCTCTACCAGATCAAGCGCTGCTCCGGCCCCTGCACGGGCGAGATCGCCGCGGAGGACTACGCCGCCATGGCGGATTCCGCCCGGGCGTTCCTCGCCGGCAAGTCGAACGCCGTGAAGGACCGGATGCGCGCCGAGATGCAGGCGGCGTCCGAGGCGATGGAGTTCGAGCGCGCCGCCCGGTTCCGCGACCGCATCGCCGCCCTGTCGGCGATCCAGGGCGTGCAGGGGGTCAACACCCAGGGCGTCGAAGAGGCGGACGTGTTCGCGCTGGACGAGCAGGCCGGCCAGTTCTGCATCGAGGTGTTCTTCTTCCGGAACTTCCAGAACTGGGGCAACCGCGCCTATTTCCCGAAGGCCGACCGGACGATGACACCCGACGAGGTGCTGGGCTCGTTCATCGGCCAGTTCTACGACGACAAGCCCGCCCCCCGGACCGTGCTGACGAGCCACGCGATCGAGGACGCGGAGCTGGTCGCGGCGGCCCTGTCGAGCCGGGTGGAGTACCGCGTCGAGATTCACAG
The DNA here is from genome assembly GCF_900116245.1 of Methylobacterium sp. yr668. Classification (NCBI taxonomy): domain Bacteria; kingdom Pseudomonadati; phylum Pseudomonadota; class Alphaproteobacteria; order Hyphomicrobiales; family Methylobacteriaceae; genus Methylobacterium; species Methylobacterium sp. yr668. Next base: position 270,049 of record NZ_FOZY01000003.1, read on the forward strand.
GCCGAGCCGCGGCGAGCGGAAGAACCTCGTCGACTACGCCCAGCGCAACGCCAAGGAGGCGCTGGCGCGGCGCCTCGCCGACACGGCCTCGCAGGGCAAGCTCCTCGCCGCCCTCGGCCAGGCCTTCGGGCTCGACGGGGCGCCCCGCCGGATCGAGGTGTACGACAACTCGCACATCATGGGCACGAACGCGGTCGGCGGCATGATCGTCGCCGGCCCGACGGGCTTCATGAAGGCGCATTACCGCACGTTCAACATCAAGTCCGAGGATCTGACCCCCGGGGACGATTACGGCATGATGCGCGAGGTGCTGCAGCGGCGCTTCAAGCGGCTCGTGAAGGAGGCGCCGCGCACGGAGCGCGAGGCGGCCGTGGCCGCCGCCGAGGGCGGCGTGCCGGAGCCGGTGCCGGCCCCGGCGGAGGAGAGCGAGGCGTTCCCGGCCTGGCCGGACCTCGTGCTGATCGACGGCGGCAAGGGCCAGCTCGACGCCGCGCGGGCGGCGCTGGATGAGGTCGGCGTGGCGGGCGTGCCGCTCGTCGGCGTCGCCAAGGGCCGCGACCGGGATGCGGGCCGGGAGACGTTTTTCGTGCCCGGCCGGCCACCCTTCAAGCTTCCGCCGCGCGACCCGACGCTCTACTTCGTGCAGCGGCTCCGCGACGAGGCGCACCGCTTCGCCATCGGCAGCCATCGGGCCAAGCGGAAGCGTGAGATGGTGAAGAATCCGTTGGACGAGATCGCCGGCATCGGTCCGAGCCGCAAGCGCGCGCTGCTGCACCACTTCGGGACCGTGAAGGCGATCGAGCGCGCCGCCTTCGAGGATCTGGCCAAGACCCCGGGCGTGAACGCCGCTACCGCGCGGGCGGTCTACGACTTCTTTCATGCCGGCGCCTGAGAACCCGGCCGCGATGGCCGAGGCGGAGTCTGGGGCGTTGACGCCCGGGGCCCACTCTGATTTCACCCCTCCGATGAACGCCGTCCTTCCCCGACGACGGTCGCCGGCCTGGACGCTCGCGAATTGCCTGACCTACGGGCGCCTCGTTGCCGTGCCGGTGATGGTCGCGCTGCTGTTCTGGCCCGAATCCCACACGGCGCGGTGGACGGCGCTGGGGGTGTTCGTCGCGGCCGCGATCACCGACTACCTCGACGGGTACGTCGCCCGCACCTACCACCAGAGCTCGGCGCTCGGCCGGATGCTCGATCCGATCGCCGACAAGCTCCTGGTCTCGGCATGCCTGCTGATGCTGGCGGCGGACCACACCATCGTCGGCTCGAATATCTGGGCGGCCATCGTGATCCTGTGCCGCGAGGTGCTGGTCTCCGGCCTGCGCGAGTATTTGGCGGAGCTGAAGGTCGGCGTGCCGGTCAGCCGGATCGCGAAGTGGAAGACCACCGTGCAGCTCCTGGCCCTCGGCTTCCTGGTGGCCGGTCCGGCGGGCGAGACGGTGCTCCCGGGAACCGAGCCGATCGGCCTGACGCTCCTGTGGCTCGCCGCCGCGCTCACGCTCTGGACCGGGTGGGACTACATGCGGGCCGGGATCAAGCACGTCATCGACGATCCGCGCTGAGGGATCCGTCTCCGGGACGCGCGGTCCCTGCCCTGTCTCCGGTACGGTGATGCGATGAAGCTCGTCTATTTCGCCTGGGTCCGCGAGCGGATCGGCCGCTCCGAGGAGGAGCTGGCGCCGCCGCCGGAGGTCGCCACCGTCGCCGATCTCGTCGGTTGGCTCCGGGGCCGGGGCGAGGAATACGCCTACGCCTTCGAGGATCCCGGCGTCGTCCGTGCCGCGATCGACCGGGCCCACGCCAAGTCGGACGCGCCGATCGCGGGGGCCCGCGAGATCGCCTTCTTCCCGCCGATGACCGGCGGCTGAGACCCGGCCGCGCCGCGCACGTAGTTCGCCGGGGTTGCTTCGGGTCGGCTTCCGCGGTCATTGGCGCCGTCGCTCCGGCTGCACCTCATGCCGAACGGCGCGCGGGCCGAGCCAAGTTCTCTACGGGTTCGGCCCGCCTCAGGACGCGACACGCCGCGGAACGCCCAAGCTGGCATTGCCGTTATCCGCTACCGAAATCGGTATTGGAGTTTCAGCATGCGCATGACCTTGCTCGCGACCGCCGCCCTGTTGAGCCTCGGCGCCGCCGCGCAGGCCCAGACCACGGTGATCGAGCGCGACCGCCCGGCCGTCGTCGTCGACCGCCCGGCCTCCGAGTCGAAGTCCGTGACCGTCCACGACCACGGCGACGGCTGCGTCACCAAGACGGTGCGCAAGGAGAACGACATGGGCGACTCGAAGACCGTCAAGAAGGAGACCTGCGACTGAGGCAGGGAAGCGGGCCGGGCCGGAGCGCCGTCGACGCCTCCGCCCGGCCGATCCTTTGCCCGGCCGCTTGGTTGCCCGGCGCCGATCCTAGCGCCAGCCCGCGTCGATGAAGTACGCGTGGGCCGTACACATCCGGGCATCGTCCGAGGCCAGGAACAGGACCAGCGCGGCGACGTCGGCCGGCTGGATCCGACCGTCCAGGCACTGCGCGGCGACGATCTCCGCCTCGCCCTCCGGCGAGTACCATCGCTCCTGGCGGGGCGTCTGAACGTTGCCCGGCACGATCGCCGCCACCCGGATGTTGTCGCGGCCGAGTCGCGGGCGAGCGCCCGGGTCATGCCCTCGATCGCCGCCCTGGCGGTCTGGTAGAGCGGCATCTCCGTCAGCCCGAGATGCCAGCTGATCGATCCGAAATTGAGGATCACGCCACCGCCGGCGCGGCGCATGGGTGGGACCGCCGCCTGGGCCGCGAAGAACAGGTGGCGCAGGTTCACCGCCATCCGGTCGTCCCAGCAGGCGGGCGTCACGTCCGCGAGAGCGTGGCGGTCGTCGTTGCCGGCATTGTTGATCAGGACGTCGAGCCCGCCGAGGGCCGTGTCGGCATCGGCCACCAGCGCGCGGACCGCCTCGATATCGGTCAGGTCGCAGCGCCGGTAGAGCGGGGCGTGCGCGGCGCCGGGCGCGAGGCGCGCCACCACGGCGCGGGCCGCATCGTCCGCGATATCGCAGAACAGGACGCGGGCGCCCTGCCCGACGAAGGCCTCGACCAGCCCCTCGCCGATGCCCGAGGCACCGCCGGTCACGAGGACGCGCTTGCCGGCGAGGCTGGGATACCGCGCGCGCTGATCGCCCGTCGCCGTCATCGATCCTCCTCGACGTGGCTCGCCCGGCCGGAATTTGTCTGAGTTTATCACGGTGGCCACCCGCGGCAACGGCAACGCGGCCGTCCCCCATTCGCGAAACGTTAACGGTTCGCGAATGAGATCGCCGGGTCTTCTAGAAAGGAACACCCGATGCCCCTGCGCCTGGAACTCAAGCCGTTCGAGCGGCTGATCATCAACGGCGCGCTGCTCCGCAACGGCGACCGTCGCTCGACTTTCCTGATAGAGACGCAGTGCAAGTTTCTGCGCGAGAGCGAGATCATCACGGAGAGCGAGGCCGACACGGCCTGCAAGCGTCTCCACCTGACGCTGACGGTCATCTACCTCGCCGACGACCCGACGCAGGGCATCGACCTGTTCTTCCGGCAGGCCACGGATCTGCTGGGACTCGCGCCGGCCGCCGCCGGGCAGATCGCCGCGATCGCCCAGGCCGTCGAGGCCGGCGAGTATTACCGGTCGCTCAAGCTGAGCCGCAAGCTCGTCGAGTGGGAGGCGGCCGGCGCCGAATCGCCGGCCGAGGTGCCGGACGCCGCGGCGGCTCGCTGACCGGTACGCGGCCTCAGCCGGGATTGCCCTGCAGGCCGGCGGCGATGTGATTGTTGATCGACACCAGCGTGGCGATCTTCTCTGGCGTGGGAGCGATCATCGTGTCGATGCAGCTCTGGAGCACGAACACGCCCAGGCGTCCGACGCCCTGCTTCACGTCGGCGGGGAGCGGGTTCTCCGCGGACGTCGCCTCGGAGGTCAGCAGCGTCCAGACCCGCTGGTTGAACGACAGGGCCTCGTTGATGCGCCCGGCGTCGCCGCTGGTGAGCCCCTGGCTGGCGCCGATCAGCTTCTGCGCTGCCTTGAGCAGCACGGCGGATTCGGCTTCGCGGGGCGACAGCGCGCTGTGGGAGGTCTTGGCGTAGGCGTTGGCGGCGTAGTTCATAGGCGGTCCAGCCCCGTCGTCGGGCCTGCCACTGAGGCAAGCTAGCGCGTAGCTGTCGCAGATCAGGAGTTAAAAGCGCGTGAGCGCCGCATCCGCCATGATGCCGCCGGGTTGGTTATCGACGACGCTGTGCGGCCGAAAGGAACCGGCCCCCGGACCCCAACCCCGATGTTGAATTTCGTTCTCGGAACTGTTGCCGGCGGCCTGATCGCCTGCGTGCTGACCATCGCGGCGGCACGGCAACCCGAAGTGCAGTCCCGACTGGGCCTCGTGCCGGTGGCGCCGGCGACCCTGGCGGCGGTCACGAAACCGGCCGAGCCCGATTGCGGCCGGAGGACGGAGCCGACCCCGAAGATCGGCTCCCAGGAGATGCTGTTCAACCGCCAGAGATTCTGGTCGGTCGCACCCTAATCAGAACGTGCCGATCAGCATGAGCAGCATCGTCGTGGCGACGGTGGTGCTGACGAAACCGCACAGGGCGGCCGCGAAGGACGGACCGGTGCGGGTGACGGTGGGCTCGATGTCGTTCGAGAGCGTGGCGGGGGTCATCGGCGCAGAACCTTCTCGGCGACCAGCGTCGCGCGTATCGGGGTGATGCTTCAGGAACGGGACGGCCGAGGTGCGATCGCGCACCCGGTCAGTCGCAGCGGTTGATTTTCTTGGCGATCCGCAGACCCCGCAGCTCGCTGCGGAGGTCGATGGCCACGACGCCCTCTCCGCATCGCTCGAACGCGTCGCGGGCATCGTCGTAGCGGTCGCCCACCTCGTCGAGCGTGTCGCAGACGCGGTCATGGTTGCCCAGGCGGGCTTCCTGACGCGCCTGGAAGCGCAGGGCGTTCGCCTCGTCGACCTTGCGCTGGGCTTCGATGCAGGACGGCAGGGCCGACGCGGCGGAAGTCAGGGCGAGGCCTGCCAGCAGGCTGGCGAGGCAGCGGGTCAGAGTGACCGACTTGGCACTCACGGGAACACTCACACACGGTTCGTGATGGCAGATCCGCGGGCGGTCCTGCCGGGCTTCTCGGAGCGGCTCAGGTCCACTCCTTCTCTGTCCGCTGAAACAGTGAAGCTGACGTGAAAGTTCCGCCCCGAATCACCGCTTCCGGCGCAGTCGGGAGGTCAGGATTGCGGAGAGTGGCACGGGGGCCGCACCCATCGGATCGACGCCGACATCGTACTGCTTCGGCATCGGCTTGAGCTTGCCGTGGCTGTGGCCGTGGAGGTTCAGCGCGCCCCGGCTCATGCCGTTCCAAGTACGGAACGCGTAGTGGCAGAGCACCACCATCCGCCCCTCGACGGCGAGTTCCGCGTAGTGCCGGACCGACGCCCAGCCGGGCGCCGTGAGCGTGTCCGGCCCGTCGTTGTTGCCGGCGATCAGGTGCTTCTCGCCGTTCAGTCCGGCGAGGATCGCGCGGATCCGGTCACCGCTCGGGCCGAGGGCGAAATCGCCGAGGTGCCAGACCGTGTCGCCGGGCGCGACCGTCGTGTTCCAGGCCGCGATCAGGCCGGCATCGTGGGCCTCGAGATCCGGGTAGGGCCGGTGGTCGAAGCGCAGCGCCCGCGGATCGCCGAAATGCGTGTCGCCCGTGAAGAAGATGGTCACCGGTCCGCTCCGCCTCGCCTCGGCGCCTTCCTGGGCGCCTTCCTCGGCGCCTTCCTCGGCGCCTCGCCCGGCAACGCCGCCGGACTGCCGCCGAAAGCGGCGCGCGGCCGCGTTGTTCCCGCCGGCCCGCGTCCGCCTGGCGCGTTGACGGCCCGCGCGCCAGGGTCGAAGCCTCGTCGGGCGAGGCGCCAGCGGGAGGGCACGGGGCATGCTGGGAACGGTGGGGTTCGCGTTCCTGGCCGGCCTGCTCTCGGTGCTCTCGCCCTGCGTGCTGCCGCTGATCCCCATCGTGCTCGGCACGGCGGCGGCCGAGCATCGCCTGGGTCCGGCGGCTCTGGCGGCCGGCCTCGCCATCGCCTTCACGACCATCGGGCTGTTCGTCGCGACGATCGGCTTCACCGTCGGGCTCGACGGCGACGTGTTCCGGCGCGCCGGCGCGGTGCTCCTGGTGCTCCTGGGCGTCGTGCTGATGCTGCCGCGGCTCCAGGCACGGGTCGCGACGGCGGCCGGCCCGGTCGGCGCCTGGGTGGAGGATCGCTTCGGCGGCGTCGGCTCCGGGGGATTGCCCGGCCAGTTCGCCGTGGGCCTGCTGCTCGGCGCGGCCTGGAGCCCCTGCGTGGGACCGACCCTGGGGGCGGCCTCGCTCATGGCGGCGCGGGGCGAGCATCTCGGGGGCGTCGCCTTGACCATGCTGGCCTTCGGGATCGGCGCCGCGGCCCCGCTGATGCTCCTGGGCCTCGTCTCCCGCGAGGCGCTGCTGCGCTGGCGCGGCGGCCTCGCCGCGGCCGGTCGGGCCGCGAAGGCCGCGCTCGGCGCCGTGATGGTCGTGCTCGGGCTGCTGGTGCTGACGGGCCTCGACAAGCGGGTCGAGGCCGCGGCCGTCGCGGCCTCGCCGGACTGGCTCAACGCGGTGACGACGCGCTACTGACTCCGCGAAGACCCGGCGAAGACCCCGCGAAGACCCCGCGAAGACCCCGCGAAGACCCCAGGTTATCCGGAACGGAGTTCGGCCATGAGCGATGCCCCCCGCCTGACCAGTCTCGCCCACGGCGGCGGCTGCGGCTGCAAGCTCGATCCGGCCACCCTGCGCCAGCTCCTCGCCCAGCAGCCGGCGGCGGGCCCGTTCGAGCGGCTCCTCGTCGGCAACGAGACCGCGGACGACGCGGCGGTGTGGGAACTGGAGGACGGCACCTGCCTCATCGCCACCACGGACTTCTTCACCCCGATGGTGGACGACCCCGTCGATTTCGGCCGGATCGCCGCGACGAACGCCATCTCGGACGTCTACGCCATGGGCGGCCGGCCGCTGTTCGCGCTGGCGATCCTCGGGATGCCGCTCGGCAAGATCGACCCCGAGGTGGTCGCGCGGATCCTGCGCGGCGGCGCGGAGCAATGCGCCGCGGCCGGCATCCCGGTGGCGGGCGGCCACTCGATCGACGCGCCGGAGCCGATCTACGGTCTGGCGGTGATCGGGACCTGCCGCCGCGAGGCGGTGCGGCGCAACGCCGACGCGGTGGCCGGGGACGCCGTCCTGCTCACCAAGGCCCTCGGGGTCGGGGTCTACTCGGCGGCGATCAAGCGGGCGACCCTCGACGAGGCCGGCTACCGCGACTTCATCGCGACCACGACGCTGCTCAACCGGATCGGGACCGATCTCGCCGCCGAGCCCGCCGTGCACGCCCTGACCGACGTGACCGGATTCGGCATCCTGGGGCACGGCCTGGAGATCGCCCGCGGCGCCGGCCTCACGCTCACCCTCGAGGCCGACGCCCTTCCCCTGCTGCCGCAGGCGGAGGCGCTGGCGCGCGCGGGCGCGGTCACCGGCGCCTCGCACCGCAACTGGGCGGCGTTCGGCGAGGCCGTGGACCTGCCGGCCGACTTCCCCGAGTGGCGCCGCCACCTCCTGACCGATCCGCAGACCTCGGGCGGGCTGCTGGTGACCTGCTCGGCCGACCGGGCCGACGCGATCCTGGCGCGCATCCGGGCGGCCGGCTACCCGGCGGCGGCCCGGATCGGCCGGATCGAGGCCGGCCCGGCGCGGATCCGCGTGGCGGCCTGACGGGCCGCCCGCCCCGAGAGGCAATCTTCAACCTTCCCGTCCACTCTGCCGCCCCGCACGAGACCCGAGCCGCCGCCAGAGCCGCCGTGACCGACGCCGCAGACATGTCACCGCCCGCCCACGGCGTCGCCGGCTGGCCGTTCGGGCGCAGCGCCGGCGCGCCGGCCCGTCCCGCGTCGCTCCCCGACGGGCGTCCGTGGCCGCGGATCCGCGTCGTCACGGTGGCCGGCGCGGATGCCGCGCTCACCGAGACCGTCGCGTCGGTCCTGCGCCAGGGCTACCCAGAACTGCGGCACGACCTGCTCGACCCGGCGGCCGGCCGCGCCGCGGCGGCGCGCATCCTGTCGGTTCCCGATCCGGAGCACCTGTTCTGGCTCCGCGCCGGCGACCTGCTCGCGCCCGGTGCGCTGACCGCCCTGGCGCTGGAGGCCGCGCTCACCGGCGCCGACGCGGTGGCGGGGCTGCGCGTCCTGTTCGACGACGCCGTCCGCGGCCTCGACGGCCCCGGGGCCGCGGACGGCGGGATCCTCTGGCGGCGGGACGCCCTCGCGCACGCGATCCTCGACGCCGACGGGACGCTCGACGCCGCCTCCGCCTGGTCGGCGATCCCCGCCGATCGGCGGAGCCTGATCGGCCGCCCGATCCTGCTCCAGAGGCTCGACGCGCCGCCGCCCCCGCCCGCCGCCGGCCTGTCGATCGTGTCGCTGACCGGGACCGGAACCCGCGGGGGCGCGGGCGTGGCCCAGCGCCGCCTCGCCGAGGCGCTGACGCTCGCGGGCCACCGGGTCGCGGAGGTGACGCTGAGCGGACGCCCGGAGGCCGCCGAGTGGCGCGACGACTTCCCGCAGGCGGAGGCCGCGGTCGCGGCGGCCGCCCCCGATCTCGTCCTCGCCGGCAACCTGCACGGCGCCACCCGCAGCCTCGACGTCGTCGGCCGCCTGGCTCGGCACGGTCCGGTCGGCCTCGTGCTGCACGACCTCTTCCCCCTGACGGGCCGGTGCGCCCACCCCCGCGACTGCGGGCGCGCCGCCTCCGGCTGCGACGCCGCCTGCCCCGGCCCGGACGAGTACCCGGAGCTGGCGCCCGGCCGGATCGCCGGGATGCACGAGCGCAAGCGCACGGTGCTCGCCGGCGCCGCGCCCGGATCCCCGAGGCGACCCTCCGCGCCCTGGCTGCTGGCCAATTCCGACTGGACGCTGGCGCGGGCGCGCGAACTCGCCCCGCCCGGCAGCGTGATCGAGCCCGTGCGGCTGGCCTTCCCGACCGCCGTGTTCCGGCCCGGCGATCGCGCGGCGTTGCGCGGCACGCTCGGCCTGCCGGCCGACGACGTCCTGATCCTCGTCTCCTCGGTCATCGTCGACGGGCCCGACAAGGGCTTCGCCGACCTCAGGGCCGCGCTCCAGGCCGTGGCGGGCCCGGGCGTCGGCGTGGTGGCGATCGGCCGGCTCGACGACCCGGCCCGGCTCGGCGTCGCGAACCTGTACGCGCCCGGCCTCATCGCCGACGAGGCGCTCCTGGCCGCGTGGTACGGGGCCTGCGACCTCCACGTCACCGCCAGCCGTCACGAGACCCTCGGGCAGACGCCGATCGAGGCCGGCCTGTGCGGGGTGCCGACGCTCGCCTACCGCACCTCCGGCCTGACCTCGGCCGTGATCGACGGCGTGTCGGGCCGCCTCGTGCCGGTGCGGCCGGGCGCCCTCGCCGAGGCGCTGGCGGCGCTGGTCGGCGACAGCGAGGCGCGCGCGCGGCTCGGCGCCTTCGCGCGCATCGCCTTGGAGAGCCGCTACAGCCCGGCCGCCTCCGCGCTGTCGCTGGACGCGGTCTTCCGGCGTCACGGTCTGCCGAGCGCGTCGACGGGCCCGCGCTTCGCCCCCGGGATGCTCGGGCACTTCCCGTTCGCGGCGGACCTGCGGGCGGGCGCGGCCGGCACCGTCCCGGCGGTCTCGCGCCCGCTCGTGCGCCGGCTGCGGCGGGCCAAGCAGATGGTCTTCGGGCGTCGGATGCCGCTCCTCGTGCGCCGATGCCTCTACCTCGCCGGCGCGCTGCGCCGGAGCCAGACGTGACGGCCCGCGGCGACAGGGCCGGCAAAACGGTGGGCGGCGTGGCCGGCGACGTGGCCGGCGACAATGCGGGCGGCACGCGGGCGGCGCCGACTCGGCGGCGGATCTACCTCGATCAGACCCATCTGCGCGCCCACGTGACGGGGATCGAGCGAGTCACCCTCGACCTGTTCGCCCCGGACCGGCTCGCCCCGCACGCGGTGCGGCCGGTGACCGCGGGCTCCCTGCCCGGCATGGTCGCCGCGCAGCAGCTCGGCCTGCCGGCGCGGGCCCTGATGGATCGGGACGCCCTGTTCCTGTTCCCGGGCTTCCCGCCCGGGCCGCTCTGCGCCGTCGCGGCGTCGCGCTGCCTGCTCTACGTCCACGACACCTTCCTGCTCACGCGGACGGAGGATCTGAGCCTGCGCAGCCGGCTCTACATGAGCCCCAGCTTCGCCCTGGCCCTGCGCTGGTGCCCGAACCTGTTCGTTAACAGCCGCACCACCGGGGCGGACGTGCGCGCGCTCTGCGCCCGACGCGCCCGCGTCGCCCTGCTGCGCCCCCCCGTCCGCGACGCCTTCGGGCTCGCGCACCTGCCGGGACCGGCGGCCTACGCGCCGGGCCGGCCGCTGCGCATCCTGGCCATCGGCACCATCGAGCCGCGCAAGAACTATCCGGCGACCCTCGCGCTGACGGCGGCGCTCATCCGCGCCGGTATCCCGGCGGAGCTTCACCTCGTCGGCCGGGTCGGCTGGGGGCAGCACGCCTTCCTGGACGCACCGCCGCCGTTCCTGCACCGCCACGGGTACCTCGCCGACGCCGAGCTGCGCGCCCTCGCGGGGTCGTGCCACCTGCTGGTCTCCACCTCCAAGGCGGAGGGGCTCGGCCTGCCGCTGCTGGAGGTGCAGCACGGCGGCCTTCCGGTGGTGGCGCCGGACGACCCGGTGTTCCGGGAGGTCCTGGGGGCGTCGGCCCTGCTGATCCGGCCGGAGGAGCCCGACGCGGCCGCGGGCGCCCTCGCCGGCTGGATCCGCGACGGCGCCCTGGCCCGCGCCGCCGGAATGAGTCGGGCCAACGTCGCGCGCTGGAACGCGATCGCGGCCGAGGACGGCGCGCGCTTCCGGCGCTTCCTGGCCGGCGATCCCGCGGCTTACGATGCGCTGGAGTCAATTGTCGCACACGCGGGCACCGCCTGAGGCGGCCTGCGTAGTCCCCAACAAATCGGGAACTTTTCACGCCCGATTGTCGTGACAGTCAGGACTGCATCTGTAAGCGATATCTGCCAGCTTCCTGAAGCAAGTGCCGCATCGGGGCGACACTACTGGTCCGGTATGTTGATTGCTGGGCTCCCGAAGAAGGCAGCGCCTCGGGCGGGCACCTGTTCCAGATCGGCACGGAGCTGGTCAGAAAGGGAACGGGCGACGGGGCGGGTGACGGGCGGCGGTCTCCGCCGAGGCAGGTCAGGGAGCGAGGCGTATGTTCGACTTCTCGACGCGGATGAGCGGCGAACGGCCCGTGCGGATGGTGCTGCCGCAGGTCGCGCCGCCGACGGACGGCCGCGTGATCCTGCGGCGGCTGTGGCGCGGCAGCGGCTTCATCGTGCTGGGCGGCCTGTTCATGGTCGCCGTCGCGGTGGCGCTCCTCGGCCTGATCCCGCCCCGCTACACGTCGAGCATCCAGATCCTGGTGGATCCGAGCGACCTGCGCGTCGTCGAGAACGACGTGAACGCGCGCCAGCCCCAGGCCGACAGCGGCGTGTCGATCGCCGAGAGCCAGGTGCGGGTGATCCAGTCCGACAGCGTCCTGCGCCGGGTGATCGCCAAGCTCCACCTCGACCAGGACGACGAGTTCGTGCTGCCGGACGGCAACAACCCGACCCTCACCTGGATCAAGGGCGCGCTGGGCATGCTGCCCCCGCCGGCGAGCCGCGACCCGGTCTTCACGGCCCTCGACACGCTGCAGAACCGGCTCACTGTCCGGCGGGCCGAGCGGACCTTCGTGATCGACGTCTCCGTTCAGTCGCGCGATCCCGAGAAGGCCGCCCGCATCGCCAACGCCGTCGGCGACGCCTACTTCGCCGAGGAGGCCGCGGCCCGGACCGAGACCGCGCGGCGCGCCTCCGACGCCCTGGCGGGGCGGCTCAACAGCCTCAAGCGCGACGTCGAGCAGGCCGAGAGCGCCGTGGTGCGCTACCGCGAGGATCACAAGCTCGTGGCCGCCAGCGGCCGCCTGCTCACCGACCAGCAGCTCGGCGACCTGAACCAGCAGCTCGTCACCGCCTCCATCAAGACCGCGGAGGCCAAGTCGCGCCTCGATCAGGCGCGCCGGATGCGCTCGTCGGATCCCAGCACCGCCCTTCCCGAAATGCTGCAGAGCCTGGAGATGCAGGCCCTGCGGCAGCAATACGCCACGCTGTCCCGCAACACCGCGGAGCTCGCCACCCGCCTCGGCGAGCGCCACCCGGCCATGGCCGAGCAGTACGCCCAGCAGCGCGACCTGCAGCGCCTGATCCAGCGCGAGAAGGAGCGGATCATCGAGACGACCCAGAAGGATTACGACCGCGCCGCCGCGAGCGAGGCCGCGATCCGGGCCAATCTCGACCGGGTGAAGAACGAGACCGCGTCCAGCGACCGGGCCTATGTCGGCCTGCGCGAGCTGGAGCGGACCCTCGACGCCCGCCGCGGCATCTACGAGGCCTATCTGAAGCGCGCCCGCGAGGCGAGCGAGCAGGAGCGGCTCAACACCACCAACGTCCGGATCATCTCGGCCGCGGTCCCGGCGCGCCAGCGGACCTTCCCGCCCTCCCCCAAGATCGTCCTGCCGGTGGCGCTTGTCCTCGGCCTGCTGCTCGGCGGCGGCATCGCCCTGCTGCTCGGCGCCGACAGCGACCGTCGCCGCAGCCTGCGCGCCGCCACCCGGCCGGCCGCGAGCTTCCGGGCCGCCGATGCGTGACATCGGCGAGATCAGCCTCTACCTGGGCGCTATGGATCCGGTCCTCGGGGAGGCACACACGGTGAGCGCCCCGGCCCCCGCGGCGTCCGGATCGCCGCAGACGGGCGCGACCGTCGAACTCTTCGGCTACCGGTTTCACACCGGTCCCGCCGCGACCCTCGTAGCCGACGTCGCGGCCCGGCGTGACGGCCGCCCGCGCATGATCGTGACGGCGAACGTCGATCACATCGTCCAGCTCAGCGAGAACGCGCCGTTCCGCGAGGCCTACGCGCGCGCCGCGGCCCGGACCCTCGACGGGATGCCGCTGGTCTGGCTGGCCCGGAAGGCGTGCGCCCAGCCCGTTCACCGGATCACCGGCCACGACCTCCTGGGCTGCGTCCTGGCCGACCCGCCGGCCTTCGCGCGGCGGGTCTTCTTCGTCTCCGCCCGACAGGACGCGGCGGACGCGCTGGCGACCCGGCTGCAGGCGGCGGGCCTTCCGCCCGGCGCCGTGGCGAGCGCCGTGCCACCCTTCGGCTTCGAGCACGACGCGGCCTACAGCCGCGCCCTGGCGGAGCGGATCCGCGCCCACGGGACGACGCTGCTGGTGATGGGCGTCGGCGCGCCCAAATCCGAGATCTGGGTGGATCGCCACGGCCAGACGCTCGGCGAGCCGGTGGTCTTCTGCGTCGGCGACGCCCTCAACGTCGCCGCCGGGTTCCTGCCGCGCGCCCCGCGGCTGATGCAGCGCCTCGGCCTCGAGTGGATCTACCGGTTCCTGCAGGCGCCGCGCCGGCTGTTCCGGCGCTACTTCATCAAGTCGTGGCGCTTCATCGGCCTCGCCGCGCGCGACCGGTTCCGGCGGCGCGCCGGCTGACTCAGCGCCGCTCCGCGAACAGGTCCGGCCGCCGCAATTGGAGCGCGAAGAGCAGCGTCAGCGACTTCATGTCGGTGATCGCGCCGCGGCGGCCCATGGCGGCCAGTTCCGGCAGCGGGATCTCGTGGACCGCCACGGCCTCGCCCTCGGCGGCGAGACCGCCGCCGGTGCCGGTCCGGTCGGCCTCGCCGTAGGCGGCGAGGAACAGGTCCATCCGCTCCGTGGAGATCCCCGGCATCGACCAGGCGCTGGCGACGAAGTCGAGGGCGCTGAGGCGCAGGCCCGTCTCCTCCATCGCCTCGCGCCGCGCCTCGTCCTCGGAGGCGCCCTCGTCGAGGAGGCCGGCCGGCACCTCGATGTGGCTCGGCGGCCCGCCCGAGTAGAGGACCGGCGCCCGGAACTGCGAGACGAGCGTGGCGACCCGCCGCTCCGGATCGTAGGGGAGCACCGCGACCGCCCGGCCGTGATCCTCCATCTCCCGGGTGATGCGGCTCCCGTCCTCCTGCATCACCTCGGCGACGAGGTAGCGCGCCCAGCCGTCATGTACGAGGCGCACGCCCCCGATCCGTGGTGCCATTCCGATCTCGCCTTGCTCCTAGAGCCCGACGGATCGTTCAGGAATGCGGCGGCCTTGCGGACACGGTGATGCGGAAGCGCAGGCGCCCTGCGGGCTGCCCCTCGAGGCGCTCGGCGGCGTCGAGGTGGGCGCCCTCCTCGCGCACGAGGTTGGGGATGTCGAGAGCGGCCAGGGGGTCGGTGCAGGTCACCACCAGCGTCCGGCCGGCGGCGAGGCCGCGCAGCGCCTTCCGGGTGCGCAGGACCGGGAGCGGACATTTCAGGCCGCTCAGGTCGAGGTCGACGCAGTCCGGATCCTCGTCCCACACGCCGGAAGCTCCCGAGCCGGCGCGGATGCCGGCCCCGGCGCGTCATAGGCACCGCCGCGCCCCGGCGCCAGCGGCGTCCTCACCACACGTGATAGCCGAAGGCGGGTCCGGAATAGCTGTCCGGCGCCGTCCAGACGTAACGGGGGCCGTTGTAGCCGTACTCGAAGCCGCGGCTCGGGACCGGCGCGTAGGCGTAGCCGTAGCCGAACGGCGCGGGATAGCCGTACTCGCCGTAATAGCTGTACTGCGGCCGCCCCCGCGCGGCCACGGTGCCGGCGATCCGGCCGCCGGCCCCGTGATGCCAGCGCCCCGGGGCCGGCCCAGCGCCCTCCAACCGCGCCAGGTCGGCCGCTCGCGCCGTGCTCGAGGCCGCCGGAACGTAAACCATCCCGGCGAGGATGACGGAGATGATGCGGATCATGATGCGGCCTCTCCCCGGGCGTCGCGCCTTGTCAGAACGTTCTATTAGCACGTTCCAACGGCGATTCGCGCGGGCGGCGTGAGCCGCTCAGCCGGGTGCTAGAAGACGCATTCCGTGAAGGCCGGACGCACGCAGGCGCCCCAGCGCCCCTCGTAGTCGGCGAGGAGATCCTCGGCCCGCGTCCGCCCGGCCGCGACGACGGCCTCGAGCGGCTGCAGGTAGATCACCTCGTCCCGGCCCTCGGCGTCGCGGCGGCCCCGCGCCCGGAGGCCCGCGCGGGCGATCGCCAGGGCCTCGGCGGCGACGGCCCCAAGCGTGGTATTGGCCACCGGCGTCGCGAGCCCCAGGCGCGGCGCCGTGGCGCGCGCGGCCTCGCGGTTGGCGAGGCTCCACCCCTTCACGAGGTCGAGGGCCGCGTCGAGGGCCGCGTCGTCGTAGAGGAGCCCGGTCCAGAAGGCGGCCTGGGCGGCGATCATGCCGGGGCCGCCGACATCGGCGCCGCGCATCTCCAGGAAGCGCTTGAGCCGCACCTCGGGGAAGGCCGTGGAAGCGTGGTTGGCCCAGTCCGAGACCGTGGCGAACTCGCCCGGCAGCTGCGGGAGCTTGCCGGCCATCAGGTCGCGGAACGAGGCGCCCGACACGTCGTGGTAGGTGTCGCCCCGCTTGACGAAGTACATCGGCATGTCGAGCAGCCAGTCGACGTAGGCCTCGTAGCCGAACCCCGCGTCGAAGGCGAAGGGCAGCATCCCGGTCCGGTGGGCATCCGTGTCGCGCCAGATCTCGGACCGGCGCGACAGGAAGCCGTTCGGCCGGCCATCGGTGAAGGGCGAGTTGGCGAAGAGCGCGGTCGCGACCGGCTGCAGCGCCAGGGACGCGCGCATCTTGCGCACCATGTCGGCCTCGGAGGCGAAGTCGAGGTTCACCTGCACGGTGGCGGTGCGCAGCATCATGTCGAGACCGAGGGACCCGACCTTCGGCATGTAGCCGGCCATGATTCGGTAGCGGCTCTTGGGCATGACCGGCGTCTCGTCCCGGCGCCATTTCGGGCTCATGCCCAACGTCAGGAAGCCGATGCCCAGGGGATCGGCCACCCGCTTCGCCGCGGCGAGGTGCGTGGCGAGTTCCGCCGCCGTGGCGTGCACGTCGGCAAGCGCCGCGCCCGACAGCTCGAACTGGCCGCCGGGCTCGATCGAGATCGCGCCGCCCGCCTCCGCCGACAGGCCGATGATGTTGCCGAGATCGAGGATCGGCTCCCAGCCGGTCTCACGGGCGAGTCCGTCCAGGAGCGCCCGGATGCCGCGGTCCCCCTCGTAGGGGACCGGCGCCCGGGTCTCCCGATAGAACGGGATCTTCTCGTGCTCGGTGCCGATCGCGAAGCGCGCGCGCGGCTTCTCGCCCGCCGCGAACCATTCGATCAGTTCGGCGCGCGTGGTGAGCGGCGTGGTGTCGTTGCTGTCGCGCGCCATGCGCTGCCTGCCCGTGCGTCTGACGTGTGCCTGGGAACGGGCGCGCCGGACTGCTCCGACGGATCCACCCGGTACAAACCCGCTCTCGCGAGCGGGATCCGGGCGGACACCCGCCCCCGACCCCGATGAGCACGCGGCGCAGGCGGCGTCCGATCCGGGACATAATCGAGCCGCCGTGAACCCACAACGCGGCGGTCTCGACCGGCGCGCCGCTTCACGTCTGATCCGGGGAAACAATCGACCGGCGCGGTCCTTCCATGTGCGCGGGCACACATGGATCGGGGCGGCGCGCGTCAGCGCGCGTCGCCGAGCACCGCCTGCACCAGCGTCAGCACGGCGACGGCGGCGGTGTCGGCCCGCAGGATGCGCGGCCCCAGGGAGAGCGCCACGGTGTTCGGCCGCGCCCGGATCAGCGCCCGCTCCTCCTCGGAGAAGCCGCCTTCGGGACCGACCAGCACGGCGAGCGGAGGGGGCGCCAGCGGGTCGCCGGCCGCCCGCAGGGCCGCCACCGGGTCGCGCACGGGCGCGTCCTCGTCGCAGAACACGAGAAGCCGCCCGGGCGCGAGGCCCGCGAGTGCGGCCGGCAGGCGCTCGGGCTCCGGACAATCGGGAATCGCCAGGATCCCGCACTGCTCGGCGGCCTCGACCGCGTTGGCCCGCAGCCGGTCCATGTTGACGCGATCGCCCTGCGTGAACCGGGTGATGACCGGTCGGATCGTCCCGGCCCCCATCTCCACCGCCTTCTGCGCGAGATAGTCGAGGCGCGCGCTCTTCAGCGGGGCGAACAGGTAGTGAAGGTCGGCGCCCGCGGGCTGCGGACGCGTCTGCGCGGCGACGTGCAGGTCGGCGCCCTTGCGCCCGGTCTGGACCAGATGGGCGCGCCACTCGCCGTGGCGGCCGTTGAAGACCAGGACCGGATCGTCCGGCCCCCGGCGCAGCACGTTGAGCAGGTAGTTCGCCTGAGCCCGGTCGAGGGGCAGAATCACCCCCGCCGCGAGATCGGCCGCGACGTGGAGGCGCGGAGCGGTGAAGTCATAGGCCGGCATGGCGGCGTGGTCGCGCGGGCCGGCGGGCCTGTCAACGCGGGGACCGCGACCGAAAGTGTTGCCGAATGGTTACGAGCCCCGGTTTTCGGCAGCCAGTCCACCGGTGCATGGCGCAGCCGGTTTGCCGCTCGAATGACGCCACAATCCTATGGCGAACCCAACGGAACGGAAGAGAGCCGGCCGCTCGCGGATTCGGCAGGGGCGTCGAGGGAGTCGCGGAATGGCGAAGGGGAGTCTGAAGCTGGGGGCGGCGGTGCTGGTCGGCACCGTCCTGTTCGGCACGGCGGCGTTCGCGCAGAGCGCGGCACCGGAATGCGGTGCCATCCAGAAGACCCTGGCCGAGCGCAAGGCTCTGGTCGGCCGCGCCAATGCGGCGTCGCAGTCCAAGAAGAAGATGACCCCGCAGGAGGCCTGCGCCCTGTTCGGGAAGCTCCAGTCCAACGGCGCGGAGGGCATCAAGTGGATCGCCGCCAACAAGGAATGGTGCTCGATCCCCGATTCCTTCGCCGAGGGCTTCAAGGCCGACCACGTGAAGGTCAGCGGCATCCGCACCAAGATCTGCAGCGTCGCCGCCCAGGCGACCAAGATGGAGGCGCAGGCCCGCGCCCAGGCGCAGGCCCAGGCGGGTGGTGGCGGCGGCGGGCTGCTCGGCGGCCCGGGCTTGACCGGAAGCTTCAAGCTGCCGCAGGGCGCTCTCTGAGATCGTCTGAGAGGATCGCGGATCCGGCGCGGGTCCCCCCTCGGCAGCGGCGGGGGACTCACGTGCGGGACGACCGGAGATCCGACCGATGAACGGCACGGTGTTTGACGACGGGCGGCCGGCCGACGCGGTCTCCGGGCACTGGGTCGACCGGCGGGCGCCCCGGCCCTGGCGCCCGTACCTGCGCCTGGCCCGGATCGACAGGCCGATCGGCTGGTGGCTCCTCCTCCTGCCCTGCTGGTGGTCGGCCGCCCTGGCGGCGATCGCCGCGGACCAGGCCTTTCCCGACCCCTGGCACTGCCTGCTCTTCCTGATCGGCGCCGTGGCGATGCGCGGGGCGGGCTCGACCTACAACGACATCGCCGACCGCGACCTCGACGCGCAGGTCGAGCGCACGCGCCTGCGCCCCCTGCCCTCGGGCCAGGTGCGGCCGCGCCACGCCGCCCTGTTCCTGGTGATCCAGGCCCTGATCGGGCTGGCCGTCCTGCTGCAGTTCAACGCGGAGGCGGTGATCATCGGTCTCTGCTCGCTGCTGCCGGTGGCGATCTACCCGTTCATGAAACGGGTCATGCCTCTGCCGCAGGCGATCCTGGGACTGGCCTTCGCCTGGGGGGCTCTGATGGGCTGGGCCGCGGTGTTCGCCCGCCTCGATCCGCCGGCGCTCCTGCTCTACGCGGGCGCCCTGTGCTGGGTGATCGGCTACGACACGATCTACGCGGTGCAGGATATCGAGGACGACGAGATCGCGGGGATCCGCTCCTCGGCCCGCCTGTTCGGCCGGCACGTGCGGCTCGCCGTCGGGCTCTGCTACGCGCTGGCCGCTCTGTTCGTGGTTCTGGCCGCGCGCGGGGCCGGAGCGGGGCTCGTCGGGTATCTGGGGGTCGCCGCCTTTGCCGGGCACCTCGCCTGGCAGGTCCTGTCGCTGCGCGAGCGCGACGGGCGCGGGGCTCTCACGCTGTTCCGGTCGAACCGGGATGCGGGCCTGATCCTGTTCGTCGGCCTCACCGCCGACGCGCTGCTGCGCAACCTGTTCTAGGCGCCGTCGGCACCCTCAGGTGCGGGCGATGATCTCGTTCTCGCCGCGGAAGATCTGCGGGCGCGCGGGCAGCCGGCCGGTCTTGCGGCGGGCCAGGAAGCGCGGGCGACGGCGGCCGAGACCGGCGTGGCGGCGACGGATGCGGACCTGACCGAGAATCAGCCGGCCGATCTGCTGGGAGACCGGGACGAGGAGGCCGTCTTCCCGGACGATCATCCGCACGAGGCCCGCCCGCGCCGCGATGTCGCGCCACAACGCGACCACGTCGTCCTCCTCGAAGCTGCCGAGGCGCTGCAGCACGTCGCCTTCGGCGTCGACGAGGATCAGGCTGAACCGGTCGGCGCCCACGATCTCCGCGTCCTCGGTGGCGTAGGCGAGCGCGATCCCGACGGCCCGGCGCGCGCCGGGGGCGCGGCCGATCACCGGCAGCGGCGAAGCGACGAAGCGGGGCGCGGTGTCGGCACCGTGCATCGGGTGTCCTGCGTGGCTTTTGTCCGTGGCCGGGGAAGTGTTCATCGGTCCGAGTCCCTGGAGCAAGTGGCGACCCCTGTCGGGCCGTCCGTTATGCCAAGCAAAATCGCACCCGAACTCCTCCGCACCGCTTAAGAGCCGTCGTTAAGCGAATCTGGACAGCGCTGTCATTTGCGGAATGCTCAATGCTTCCTTGAATGCTCAACATTTCCTTGCGCAGATCGGTCGTTATCGATCGATCAACCAGCATCCTTGTGGCGCTGCGGGCGCCGCCGTACAACGGGGCGACCGGGCGCGCGATCCTCCGCGCCGGGTCTTCTCAGCCCGACCGGGTGAGCCCAAGCGGGCCCGGACGTCCGCCCGTCGGACGGGCGGGCCGGCGGGGCCCTCGCGGGCCGCACGGATTCCACGCGGAGCGCGATGCCAGAGCCTCTCACCGACGATGCCGTATCCGCCCTGATGCCAGAGTTGCGCGCCGTGATGCGCGAGGCCGCCGACATCGCGCGGCCGTTCTTCAGGCTCGGCGGGCAGACTTCGGCCCGCATCTGGTCGAAGGCCGGCGGCTCGCCTGTGACCGAGGCGGACGTCGCGGTCGATGCCTTCCTGAAGGTGCGTCTGAGCGCCCTCGTGCCGCGGGCGGCATGGCTGTCGGAGGAGACCGCCGACGACCCGGCGCGCCTCGGCCACGACCTCGTGTGGATCGTCGATCCGATCGACGGGACGCGGGCGTTCCTGTCGGGCCATCCGGACTGGTCGATCGCGGTGGCGCTCCTGTCGGGCGGCGAGCCGCTGATCGGCTTCGTCCACGCGCCGGTGGGCGACGCGGATTACGAGGCCGTGCGCGGGCGCGGCGCGACGCGGAACGGCGAACCGATCCGCGTCGATACCAGGCGGAGCCTGCCCGGCGCCCGCGTCACCGGCCCGAAGCCGATGCTCGACCGCCTGGCCCGGGGCGCCGGAGCGGACCCGGCTTTCGAGGTGATCGCGCGGATCCCGTCCCTCGCCCTGAGGCTCGCCCGCGTGGCGGACGGGACGGTCGATATCGGGATGATTTCCGGGAATGCCCGCGACTGGGACTTGGCCGCCGCCGACCTCGTTCTGCGCGAGGCGGGCGGCGTGGTCTGCGATTTCTCCGGGGCTGCGACGCCGTACAATCGCGCTGACCCGGTGCACGGCGAGTTGCTCGCCGCGCCGGTGGGTCTGCGCGACCCGGTGCTCGCCGCTTGGGACCGCTGAGGCCGAGGCCCCGCGTGTCCGCGGCGAGCGGCCTCAGGCCGTCGCGGTCTCGCGGATCTTCACCGCGGCGGGCGCGAGCCCGAGACGCTCGGCGAGATGCCAGTGCAGTTCACGCGGGGAGTGGTAGTTGTAGGACCGGTCGATCAGGTCGCTGAGATCGGCCCCGGTCTGGTCCGCGGTCTTGGCCCGCGCCAGCTTGCCGACCCGGAAGGTCGGGGCATCGGTGACGGGGGAACGGACGCCGCGGCGCCGTGTATACTCGAATAACATCACTGTCTTTTCTTTTCTGGACCGGACGTTGGCTGCGCCCGGCGTCGTTTCTGGGATATTGCCTCCGACGCGACCGGAACCCGGGCAGTCTCGCCCGGGCAGGCAGCGTCGGAAGGGGGAACCGCGTCTGGCGGCCGCTTCATGCGCCACCCGCAATCCTCAGTTGCACACTTCGGCGCACTGAGGGCGCGGGAAGCGCCTCGGAACCCGCGACGGTCAGGCCGCCTGCAGGTTACCGGCGGCGTCCTTGCCGCTACGCTTGTCCGTGAGGATCTCGTAAGCGATCCGCTGGCCTTCGATCAGGTTGCGCATCCCGGCGCGCTCGACGGCCGAGATGTGGACGAACACGTCCTTGCCGCCGTCGTCGGGCTGGATGAAACCGTAGCCCTTGGTCTCATTGAACCACTTCACAGTGCCGGTATTCACGTAGTGTACCTCGTTCGTCCATAGGCCATCCGCGCGGCACGAGGGCCGCGTGATGCACCACGGTCTTTCTGGATTTGGCCAGTGCGGCGGGGCGCGAGTCGCTGAACCTTGAACAGCGTCAGCCTCGGTGGATAAGCCCCCCGAGGACGTATTTAGGCGCAGGCTGCGGCCGCAACAAGGCATGGGCGGCGTATCATCTGCGTCGCAGGCCGGGATCGGGAGGGGGCCGATCGGCACCGCCCCCTGTGATTCCGGGCATTCACGATGCATATACGGAATGCGCTCAAGCAGTTAAGGCGCGTGGCTCTGGACGATACATGGCAGGCATCTCGGTCTCGCTGGACGGTGCGAACATCCAGCTCTCCTTCCAGAAGGACGATCAGGCGACGGCGGTGGTGATGGATGCCCGCGCCGCCCGGGCGCTGGTGCGCGCCGTCGGGCAACTCCTCACGGCGATCGACGATACGGACGAGCCCGGCATGGCCGACGAGATGGGCGACGAGGAGGTCGCCATGCTCGACGTGACGTCGTCGGCCATCGAGGTCGGTACCGACGACGAGGGCCAGGCGGTGGTCGCCCTGCAGGCCGGCGCTCTGCCGCCGTTCCAGCTCCGCCTGACGGACGAAGAGGCCCGCCACGTCGTGACGAGCCTCTCCGAGATCCTCAATGCCCCGCGCGACGTGCGGACCTCGCACGGCGGTCACTGACGGCCGGGCGCACCGCCGTCGCGGGCGCCGTCACATGCGCGTCCCGGGATCCGTCGGCGTGCCGGGGAAGATGTCCGGCTCGGAGCCCGGACCGCCGGGTTCGCCGATCCCCGGATCGTTCACCGGATAGGGCGTGCGCGGGCCGGTCGGGCCGATATCGGGCTCCTCTTCGGGCGTCGGCGGGGGCGGCGGCAGGTCGCCGGGCGTGGGCTCGGGAAGGCCGGGATTGGCCATGACGCGACTCCTGATAGTTGGGATGGGGACCAACGGGCCGCCTTCCCCGGGGGTTCCGATCACCGGTCCGGGGTCCGCTCCCGGACGCGGCCGGGCGGCGGAGGGCCGCGGGAACGGGCGGCACGAGCCTCCGTTAGCCGGGCAGATCCCCGAACCGGAGACCCGCCATGCCCGACATCCGCCACGCCAAGATCCTGATCCTCGCCACCGACGGTTTCGAGGAGAGCGAGCTGACCGTCCCGCAGGCCAAGCTGGCCGAGGCCGGCGCCGCGGTGACCGTCGCCGCCCCGCAATCGCGCCAGAGCAAGGGCACGATCCGCGGCTGGGACAAGACCGACTGGGGCCGGGAGGTCGCGGTCGACACCGACCTGGAGCAGGTCGACCCGGCATCCTACGACGCCCTCGTCCTCCCGGGCGGCCAGATCAACCCGGACAAGCTCCGGCTCGAGCCCCAGGCCCTCGCCCTGATCAGGAGCTTCCTGACGTCCGGCAAGGTCGTGGCCGTGATCTGCCACGCCCCGTGGCTGCTGATCGAGACCGGCGCGGCCAAGGGCCGCGACCTGACCTCGTTCAGCTCGGTCCGGACCGACGTGATCAATGCCGGCGGCCGCTGGCACGACAAGGACGTCGTGACCGACCACGGCATCGTCACGAGCCGCAACCCGGGCGACCTCGACGCCTTCTGCGCGAAGATCGTCGAGGAGATCCAAGAGGGCGGCCACGGCGCCCGCCAGCTGGCGGCGTGACCCGCGCGGGCGCCGGACGACTGGCGCCCGTGCTCAGCCGCGGCCGCGCTCGCCGGTGACTTCCAGCACCGTGCAGCCGCGGATCGGGCGGCCGTACTCGTCCGCGCCCTCCACGGTGACCCGGTGGGCGCCCGGCGCGAGGTCGTCCGGGAGCCGCGCCGTCCAGATATGGGTCGAGGGCACCGCCTTCACCCAGCTCTTCTTCGTCTCCGGGTAACGCTCGTAGAGCTCGGTGACGAACGGGTCGGGGCGGCGGGTGCGCGCCATCGGCCGGGGCGTCGCGTCCCCGACCCGGAACGCGAGGCGCGTGCGCGGGCCGCCGTCGAACACGTTCACCACCAGGGTCGTGTCGGCGAGCGCGTCCTGCGGCACCGGCGGCCGCAGCCCCTGCACCGGCCGGGTCCAGCGCACCACCTCGGGCGCGCCGGCCCGCAGCTCGCTCTCGAACAGGATCCGCATGGTCTCGTCCGGCTGACCCTGCGCGGCGACGTAGCGCGTCGTGTAGTCGGTGCCGCGGATCGACAGGACGTGGAACCCGTTCGGCGTGCCGTCGCGGCTGTCGGCCGAGGGGATGCCCGTGCGGGTGTCGGGACCGCTCCACCACGAGCCCGAGACGGCGGTGAGCACGTGATGGTGGTGGCCGTCGGCGAGGTGGTGGTGCTCGGTCGTGTGGGTGTGGCCGGCGAGGCTCAGCACCTTGCGGCCGGCGAGCAGGTCGAGGAGCGCGGCGCGGTCCGTGGTGTGGGTGCGGGGCTCTTCGGGGCCGGTCTCGGTGTGCAGGGGGATGTGCATGGCCAGCACGATCAGGTCGTCCCGCGGGATCTCGGCCAGGAGGTTGCGCAGGAAGGCCAGGCCGCGGTCGCCGATCCGGCCCCGGTAGGTGTTGGCGCCCACCGGCACCGGCGGCCCGAGCCACTCGACGTTGTCGAGCATCACGAACCACGCCCGTCCGTGCCGGAACGCGTAGGTCGGCGCGCCGAACACCCGCTTCCAAGTCTCGCGGCTGTAGCGCGCGTCCGGCGCCTGCATGTTGAGGTCGTGGTTGCCCGGCAGGCTGTACCAGGGCAGGCCGATCCGACCGACGATCCGGTTGGACCGGCCGTAGAGCGAGAGATCGTCGAACAGCACGTCGCCTGTGGTCAGGCCGAAGGCGGCCGGGATCGCCATGGCGCGGGCGACCGCGGTGTCGCGCACGTGGTCGAGTTCGAACCGGCTCTCGGGCTGGGGATCTGTGAACAGCACGACGTCGAAGTCGTCCGGCTCGTCCGCGCGGGTCAGGGTGAAGTCGATCGAGGCCGGGAGCGGCCCGGTGGGCGCGAGGCCGCGGTAGCGCAGGCCCAGCTCGGCGGGCGTGCCCCCGGGCTGGTGGATGTAGGAGTGGCGCGGCACGTTGTCGGCGTCGCGCGGCAGGGCGTAGCCCGGCGGCTTGATGACGAAGACCGCGCCGTCGCCCGACATCGGCAGGCGGTATCGGCCCCGCTCGTCGGTCCGCGCGATCTCGCGACCGTTGGACACCAGCACGCCCGGCAGCGGGACCGGGTCCCCGCCGGCCGCGTCGCGCGCGGAGACGATCCCGGTGGCCTCGGCGGCCTCGGCGGGCTCCTGCGCACCGGCCCGGCCCGCGACGAGGCCGAGGGCGGCGGCGCCCGCCATGGTGCTCCGGCGGGTCAGGCCTCCGGGCTGGGTGTCGCGCGACATCGATGGCTCCTGCACGGCTTCGCGGCGCGGCGTCCCGCGGGAGGCCGGCAACCGGCATCCGGGACGCTGCCTGCGCGGCCAACCAGACGCGTTTGACCTCCGGATGACAGGCGCGGCCCCGAACGCGCGAGGCCCGCGCCTCGGCAGAGGTGCGGGCCTCGGATCGGGTTCGACGGGCGGGCGTCGCCGGGAGCGGCCGGCGCCCGCGGGTCCGACTACTCCTCGTCGCCGGGCTCGAAGGTCTGCGGCATCGGCTCGGCGCTGGCGACCGGGGTCGGCGCGCCGATGGTCGAGGGCACGTTCACGCCGTCACGCTTGTAGATGTCGTCGCGGAACTGGACGATGCCGTCCGGGGTCGACCAGGCGGTGATGTAGGTCCAGTAGACCGGCACCGGCTGGGAGATGTTGGCGTCGATGCGCTTGCCGCTCTCGATCGCCTCCTCGACCTTCTGACGGTCCCAGCCGGGCGTGTCCTTCAGCAGCCACGTGATGTACTCGCGCACGTTCTGCACGCGCACGCAGCCTGAGGAGATGAAGCGGAAATCGTCGCCGAACACGCCCTTGGTGTTCGTGTCGTGCATGAACACGCCGTAGGGGTTCGGGATGTTGATGCGGACGATGCCCATCGAGTTGAAGTCGGCGCCCGAATCCTGCCGGTAGGTGTAGCGGGTGCCCTCGTCCGAGAACCAGTTCACCGACTTCGGCGAGACCTCGGAGCCGTTCGACAGGATCCGGATCTTGTTGTCCGTGAGGTAGTTCGGATCCTTCTGCATCTTCGGGATCAGGTCCTTCTTCACGATGGAAGCCGGGACCGTCCAGGTCGGGTTGAAATTGATCTGCGTCGCCTTGGTGTTCATGATCGGCGACTGGCGGTCGATCTTGCCCACGCCGGCGGCGTGGAGCGTGACGACCTGACCGTTCTCGACCGTCTCGACGAGCGCGGCCGGGATGTTGGTGATCACGAAGCGCCGGCCGAGATCGCCCGAGTAGGAGCGCAGGCGCACGACGTTGATCTCGAGCTGGCGCAGGCGCACGTCGGCGGGCACGTTCATGGCCTGCTGGGTCGCCATCGTCATCGCGCCGGTCTGGCTGAGGCCGTGCCGGGCCTGGAACCGCTTCACGCCCGCGGCGACGTACGAATCGTACACGCCCGAGCCGCCCGCGGCCGGATCGAGGTCGCCGGTGACGATCAGGCGCTGGCGGATGGCCGCCACGGCCGGGCCGCGCGAGCCGATCCGCAGGTGGTCGGCGCCGGAAACCTGCCGCCAGCCACCGCGGGCGACGATGTCCTTGTAGCGCTCCACCATCTGCTCGGTGGACGTCACGGTCTGGGGCGAGAGGATCGGCACCGTCTCGCGCTGCACCTGCATGCCGGCGGGTGAGGCGTAGTCCTGCGCCCACTCGGCCTGGGCATAGTTGCCCTGATCGCGGGCTTGGGCGCCGCCGATGCCGAGCGCGCCGAGGGCGGCGACGCCGAGGATCGCGGGGAACCGGTTTTGTGCCTTCTTGCGCATCGGTCGCTGGCTCTGGTCCGGGGTTCGTCAGGTCGTGACGGGAGCGGATTGTCTCGGGCGCCACGGTGTCGGGATGGCGTTAAGACTCCCTATCGAAGGGGCCGGAATGTGGCATCGCCGTGCGCCAGCGCACGCGGCGTCCGTCTGCGGCACCCTGGCAACAGCCATCGTCGCGCCGGTGTGGCAGGGATGCCATAGCGGTCCGGTTCGGACGGCGCGCGGGAGCAGCATGGATTCGGGCGAGGCCCTTTCGGATCGACGTGTCGGGCCGGCCCTGCGGGCCGTCGTCGCCCTGCTGGCGCTCTACGCCCTGCTGCTCCAGGCCTTTCTCGGCGGCCTGATGCCGGTGCCGGCGGCGACCGACGGCCTCTGCGCGCAGCATGCCGACGCGTCCGCTCCATCGGGCGCGCCCGTCCCCCACGACCACGGCGATTGCTGCACGGCGGCCCAGGCCACCGGCCCGGCGCTCCCGCCGCGCCCCCCGTCCGTCGGCTTCCGATGGGTCGCGACCGCGGACCTGCGGCCGGCCTGGCCCCTCGACCGGAGCGTCGGCGCCCGCGCGCCGCCCGGCACCATCGCGTCCCCGAGGGGGCCGCCAACCGTCTGAGCGATCACCACCTCTCGGATCCCTCAGGACGGATGTATTCCCATGAAGACCCTTGTCTCGGCCGCCCTCGGCCTCGGGCTGCTCGCCTCCGCGGCGCAGGCCCACGCGGTGCTGGAACGCAAGCAGGCAACCCCCGGCGCCTCGTATCGCGGCGTCGTCCAGATCATGCACGGCTGCAACGGCAAGCCGACGACCCGCGTGAGCGTCACCATCCCGGAGGGCCTGATCGGCGCCAAGCCGATGCCGAAACCCGGCTGGACCCTCGCGACGACGCGCGGACCCTACGCCAAGACCTACGCGACCCATCACGGCACGGCAGCGGAGGGCGTGACGTCGATCACGTGGAGCGGCGGCTCCCTTCCGGATGATCAGGTCGACGAGTTCACCTTCCTGGCGCAGGTCGCCGGCACCTTCGAGCCCGGCGCGACCGTCTACGTCCCGGTCCAGCAGGATTGCGCGGAGGGCAGCTATTCCTGGTCGGAGATCCCTAAGGCCGGCCAGGACGCCCACGACCTGAAGGCGGCCGCGCCGTCCTTCCGGATCGTCCAGGTCGCCCAGGCGGGCGGCGCGCCGACCGCGGGGACGGCCGCGGCCGCGACGACCGTGAAGGCCGGTGACCTGACGATCGAGACGCCGTGGCTGCGCGCCACGCCGAACGGCGCCAAGGTCGCCGGCGGGTACGTGCGCATCACCAACACGGGGAGCGCGCCGGACACGCTCACGGGCGCCGCGGTGCCGTTCGCCAAGAGCAGCGACATCCACTCCATGTCGATGGAGGGCGGCGTCATGAAGATGGCGCCGGTCACGAACGGCCTGACCATCAAGCCCGGCGAGACCGTGGAGCTGAAGCCCGGCGGCTATCACCTCATGTTCGAGGACCTGACCGGCGCGCCGAAGGCGGGCGAGACCGTCGCGGGGACGCTCACCTTCCAGCGGGCCGGCGCCGTGCCGGTGACCTTCACGGTGGCGCCGATCGGTGCGGGCGCGCCGGGCGGCCAGCACCAGCACCAGCACTAGCCGCCCGGGACCGAGCTTCGGCCGCCGGGCGACAGCCGTGACGCGAGCAGATCCACGAGGCCGGGCCGCCGCGGCGCCCGGCCGTCGCGGCCGCGCGGACCTTCGGGTCGCCCCCGCGCGGCCGGCGCGCGCGCTCGCCCGGATCGTGGCGCTCCTCGCCCTCTACGCCCTGGCGCTCCAGGGCGTCCTCGGCGGCCTGGCCTCCGCCGCCGCGGGGCCGGACCACGTCCTCTGCCTCGCCGACGGCGGCCCGACCGATCCGGCACCGGCCGGCAAACAGCTGCCGGCCCCTCACCGCGGGGATTGCTGCGTCGCCTGCCACGCGGCCGGGCCCGCCACCCTGCCCGCGCCGTCGACCGTCGCCGCCGTGCCGGTGGCCCGACCCGCCGCGGCCGCCGCCGCCCGGCCGCGGCGCGTCGCCCTCCCGCGGGCGCCCCCGCGTCCCGGCCTCGGAGCCCGCGCCCCGCCCGTCGTCTGACCGATCGCCCCGCCTTCCCGATCGCCAGACACGGATCCACACCATGCCCCGCCAGTTCCGGGCCAGCCGACGCGCCGCGCTCCTGCTGTTCACCTGCGCGACGCCGGCCGCGGCCCAGACGCCGTCCGCCGCCTCGGTCACCCTGTCCGAACTCAGCGTCGTCGGCGCCGCCGCGACGGACGCGCCGTCGGACGAGACCCGCGGCTCGCTCTCGGTGCCGAGCGTCGACCGCCAGAGGGCCGCCCTCGCGGGGACCGTCGGCTCCGTGGCCTTCGTCGACACCGCGGCGCTCCAGGACCGCTACACCAACACGCTCCGCGACGTGCTCAAGGACGTGCCCGGCGTCTACGTGCAGGAGCGCTACGGGCAGGAGCTGCGCCTGTCGGTCCGCGGCTCGGGCATCGCCCGCGCCTTCCACCTGCGCGGGCTGGAGCTGCTGCAGGACGGGATCCCGCTCAACCTCGCGGACGGGAGCGGCGACTTCTATCAGGTGGACCCGCTCGCCCTGCGCTCGGTGGAGGTCTACAAGGGCGGCAACGCCCTCACCTTCGGGGCGACGACGCTCGGCGGCGCCGTCAACGCCGTCACGCCCACGGCCTACACCGCGCTGGCGCCCAACATCCTGCGGGTCGACGGCGGCAGCTTCGGCACGATCCGCGAACAGGCGCAGATGTCCCGCATCGACGGGCCGCTCGACGGGCTGGTCAACGCGACGCTGACCAATTCCGACGGGTTCCGCGCCCACGAGGCCCAGGCCACGAAGAATTTCAACGCCAATATCGGCTACCGGATCGCGCCCGACATCGAGACCCGCTTCTATCTCGGCACCTACATCACCGATCAGAAGCTGCCGGGCACCCTGACCCTCGGCCAGAGCCTCTCGACGCCGACACTGGCCAACCCGACGGCGATCACCGGCAACCAGTCCCGCAAGGTCGAGACGGAGCGGATCGCGAACCGCACCTCGTTCCTGCTCGACGTGGGCAAGCTCGACGTCGACACCTGGGCGATCCACAAGAGCCTGTACCACCCGATCTTCCAGGCGATCGACCAGGACGGCTGGACCTACGGGATCAGCCCGCACTGGGCCGGGACCCTCGATCTCGGCGGCTTCCGCGACGACGTGGTGCTGGGCCTGCGCGCCTTCGCGGGCCAGAACTCCGCGCTGCAATTCGTCAACGTCCGCGGGCAGCGAGGCGCGCAGACGCTCAACGCCCTTCAGAGCGCCTCGAGCCTCGAGGCCTACGGCGAGAACCGATTCTGGTTCCTGCCGGACGTGGCGCTGATGACCGGCGCGAAGGCGTTCTCGTCGAACCGGACCTTCAGCGACAAGGGCGGGCTGCCGGGCAACCCGAACCCGCGCTTCGCCGACGTGACCTACGCGGGCGTCAACCCCAAAGTCGGCCTGCTGTGGCAGCCGCGGCCCAACATCCAGATCTTCGGCGATGTCGTCCGGTCCCGGGACGTGCCGGACTTCTCCGACCTCGTGCAGCAGAACCTCCTGAGCACGACCTTCGTGCCCCTGCGGGCGCAGCGCGCCTGGACCTACGAGGCCGGCGCCCGCGGGCGCTTCGACCGCCTCGCCTTCGACGTGACGCTCTACCGGTCGGACCTGCGCGACGAGCTGATCAACTTCGCGACCAATCCCGGCCTCAACATCCCGGCCGCCACCTTCAACACCCCCCGCTCCGCCCACCAGGGCGTCGAGGCGGCGCTCACCCTGGACCTCGCCCGCGACCTCGCGGCGGCGGGCGACGGGCTCAGCGTGACCCAGATCTGGACCCACAACGACTTCCGGTTCGTCGGCGACCCGGTCTTCGGCAACAACCGCATCGCCGGGATCCCGGCCGACGTGCTGCGCACCGTCCTGAGCTACCGGCACCCGCGCGGCTTCCACGTCGCGCCGTCGCTCGACTGGGTGCCGCAGGGCGCCTTCGCCGATCACGCCAACACCCTGCGGGTGCCCGGCTACGCCCTGCTCGGCGTCGAGGCCGGCCTCGATCTCGCCGACGGCGTCGCCCTGTTCGTGGATGCCCGCAACCTCACGAACGCCCGCTACGTCTCCGACATCGCCGTGGTGGCGAACGCCGCCGCGACGGCGGGCGGCCCGGCCACGCTGGCCGCCTTCTATCCCGGGAGCGGCCGCAGCGTCTTCGGCGGTATCCGCGCCTCGTTCTGAGCGCGGGTGCCGCCATCCGCGGCACTTCTCCAGATCCCGGGCGGCGGGTTAAGGTTAAAAAAACATGAACCCTGCTGTCCGGGCCAATCGGCGCTAGGATTGCGGCGTCGTCCGAAAGCCACGGACGGAGCGTCCCGGATCGGAACGAGCCGGGCCGTCGGACGGCACAGGAGAGGCAGATGAACGGCTTCGATGTCACGTTCCGGGACGATCAGGACTGGGTCGATTTCGGCAGGTCCTACGTCAACTCGGAAGCCTTCAAGGCGCTGTTCCGCGACGGGATGACCCTGGTCGAGGAGACGGCCGCCTATCTCGACGGCGAGGGCCGCGACGAGTCGCGCCTCGTGTCCCGGGACGCGACGCTCAGCTACGCGGCCGAGAGCATGCGCCTGACCACGCTGCTGATGCAGATCGCCTCGTGGCTGCTGGTGCAGCGCGCCGTCGCCGAGGGCGAGATGACCCCGGCCGAGGCCCTCTTGGAGAAGCACCGGGTCAAGCTCGGCACCGCCGAGCCGCCGAAGCAGCAGGATTTCAACCTGCTGCCGATGCGCCTGCAGCAGCTGATCCTCCGGGCCCGTCGCCTGCACAGCCGCATCCTGCACCTCGACGCGCTGATCGCCGAGGACCGGCCGACGCCGCAGCCGGTGGAGAGCCCCGTCGCCGCGCAGCAGGGCCTGCTGCGGATGGCCTTCCGCATGAGCGAGGGCTGAGCGGCGCTCCCCGGAGCGTCGCCGCCGCGCGAGGCCGGCGTTCCGGCCCCGACGCTCAGAACGCCGGGAACTGGCCCGGGAACTGCTCCTTCAGGATCTGGCGGATCGCGTCGTTCTGGAACGCGTGGACCAGCTTCGGCACCCAGGGCTTGCCCGTGTCCGCCTCGCGGACCACGATGACGTTGTTGTAGGAGTTGTCGACCTTGGACTCGATCGCGATGGAGTCCTTGCCGGGGATCAGGCCGGCATCGACGGCGTAGTTGGTGTTGATCACCGCGGCGTCGAGATCCTCGAGGCTGCGGGGCAGCTGCGCGGCGTCGACCTCCTGGAACTTCAGGCGCTTGGGATTGTCGACGACGTCGAAGACCGTCGGCAGCAGGCCGACCCCGTCCTTCAGGCGGATCAGCTTCTCGGCCTGCAGCAGCAGGAGCGCCCGACCGCCGTTCGACGGGTCGTTCGGGATGCCGATCTGCGCGCCGTCCTTCAGGTCGCCGACAGCCTTGATTCGCTTCGAATACAGGCCGATCGGCGTCACGATCGTCTCGCCGACGGGGACGATCTTGTAGCCGCGCGCCTTGACCTGGTTGGCGAGAAACGGCTTGTGCTGGAAGGCGTTGGCGTCGAGGTCGCCGGACTGGAGCGCCTCGTTCGGCAGCAGGTAGTCGGAGAACACCACCAGGTTGATGTCGAGCCCGTCGCGGGCCGCGATCTCCTTGGCCTTCGCCCAGAGGACTTCGGCATCCCCGCCCATGATGCCGACCTTGATCTTGTCCGCGGCCATGGCCGGCGCGACGGCCAGACCGACCAGGGCGAGGAACAGCAGCAGAAGACGTCTCATCGGATCTCGATCCTAGCAGTGCGTCCGGAGAGCCTCGGCCCCCGGACAGGCGGGCCGCCCGCGCGGCGGCGTTCCGGCGAACCGCGGGTGACCGGGGAAGGATACGACGGCCCGGCCGCGCTTTGAATGCGCCGGCGGCGGCCGGACCCGGCCGCGGAGGCCGCGGGCACGGCCCGTCCGAGAAGAAGCGTTCCCGTCCCCGCATCCGGACGCGCGGTTCGCGCCAAGGTCCGGGCGATCTTCGCAAACCCGTCCTGTGGATAACGCGCGCGGCCGCGCGCCGCCGCGCACGAAAACGGGCGGCCCCGCCAGGGACCGCCCGTCTCGTACAGCGTCGCCGTGACGGCTGCGGCGCTCAGCGCTTGCCGAGGTTGCCGAACCGCGAGTTGAAGCGCGACACGCGGCCGCCGCGGTCGAGCATCTTCTGCTCACCGCCGGTCCAGGCCGGATGGGTCAGCGGATCGATGTCGAGATTGAGGGTGTCGCCCTCCTTCCCGTAGGTCGAACGGGTCTGGTACTCGGTACCGTCCGTCATCACGACCTTGATGAAGTGGTAATCGGGGTGCTCGGTCCCCTTGGCCTTCGCGGCCGCGTCCTTCGCCATGACCTTGGTCCCTGTCTGGCACGCCGGCGGGAAGCGCAGGAGGCGCCGCCCGGCCCGGAATGCGGAAGATGTCACCGGTTGCACCGAACCATGGGTTCGTGGCAACGGCACGTCCAAGCCGACCGTGGTGGCGGCCCGCGGCCATTGAACACACGCAATCGGATGAGCGGCGGCCTATACCGCAGCCGCTCCCCGGTCACAAGCGCCGCGGACCGGGAGAACGACAACACGTGAGGCGTGATGGCCCGTAAAACCAAGGCGGCCGCGGCCGGCCGACCCAGAGCCCCGCTGAGCGCCCTCCGGCCGCTCCTCCCCTTCGCGCTGCGCTACCGCGCGCGGATCGCCGCGGGGCTCGTCGCCCTCATCTGCGCGTCGGCCTCGACGCTGGTCGTCCCGATCGCCATGCGCCGGGTCATCGACCACGGCTTCACCGCCGACGGCTCGAACGTGATCGACGCCTACTTCCTCGCCCTGCTCGGCGTCGTCGCGGCCTTCGCGCTGTCGAGCGCGGCCCGCGTCTACACGGTGGTGACGCTGGGCGAGCGGGTCGTCGCCGACCTCCGCAGCGCCGTCTTCGCGCGGCTGACCCAGCTCGATCCGGCGTTCTTCGACCGGGCGCAGTCCGGCGAGATCGTCTCGCGGCTCACCGCGGACGCGACGCAGATCAAGTCGGCCTTCGGCGTCTCGGTCTCGATCCTGCTGCGCAACCTGTTCCTGTTCGTGGGCGCCACCGCCATGATGGTGGTGACGAGCCCGCGCCTATCGGTGATGGTGCTGGCCGCGATCCCGATCATCGTCTTCCCGCTGATCGTGTCGGGCCGCGGCGTGCGCCGGCGCTCCCGGGCGGCCCAGGACCGGCTCGCGGAGGCCTCGGCCTACGCCGCCGAGGCGGTCGGGGCGGTGCGGACGATGCAGGCCTTCGGCCGCTCCGACTCGACGGCGGCCCGGTTCGCGGCGGCCTCCGAGGAGGCCTACGGCGCCGCCCAGGCCTCGATCCGGGCCCGCGCGCTGCTCACCGGCGTCGCGATCTTCCTGATCTCGGCCTCGGTGGTCGGGGTGATGTGGTACGGCGCCCAGGGCGTCCTGAACCACACGATGACGGGCGGCGAGCTCTCGCAGTTCGTGCTCTACGCCGTGTTCGGCGCCGGCGCCCTCGGGCAGCTCTCCGAGGTCTACGGCGACCTCGCCATGTCGGCCGGCGCGGCCGAGCGGCTCACCGAGATCCTCGCCGCGGAGCCCGCGATCCGCGCGCCGTCCCCGGCCCTGCCGCTGCCCGAGCCGGCCCGGGGCGCGGTGGCCTTCGAGGACGTGCGCTTCGCCTACCCCACCCGCCCGGAACACGCCGCCCTCGGCGGCCTCAGCTTCGCGGCCGCGCCCGGCGAGCGCATCGCCATCGTGGGCCCCTCCGGCGCGGGCAAATCGACGGTGTTCCAGCTGCTGCTGCGCTTCTACGACCCGCAGGGCGGCCGGATCGTGGTCGACGGCGCCGACATCGCCCAGGTCGATCCCGAGCGCCTGCGCGCCCGCATCGCCCTGGTGCCCCAGGACCCCGTCGTGTTCTCCGGCACCGTCACCGAGAACATCCGCTACGGCCGCCCGGAGGCCGGCGAGGCGGAGGTCCGGCGCGCGGCCGAACTCGCCAACGCGCACGGCTTCGTCTCGGCCCTGCCGCAGGGCTACGCGACCCAGGTGGGCGAGCGCGGCGTGACCCTCTCGGGCGGCCAGCGGCAGCGCATCGCCATCGCCCGGGCGATCCTCAAGGACGCGCCGATCCTGCTCCTCGACGAAGCCACCTCGGCCCTGGACGCCGAGTCCGAGCGCGCCGTCCAGGCCGCCCTCGCCACGCTGATGCAGGGCCGGACCACGCTGGTGATCGCCCACCGGCTCGCCACGATCCGCGCCGCGGACCGCATCCTGGTCCTCGACGACGGCCGCATCGTCGAGACCGGAACCCACGAGAGCCTGCTGGCTCAGGGCGCGCTCTACGCCCAGCTCGCGAACCTGCAGTTCACCGACGCGCTGGACGAGACGGCGCGGGGCAAGGAGCCCCGCAGCCGGGGCGAGCGCCTGCCGGTCGCCGAGTAGCCGGGTCGCGCCCGGAGCCGCCCGGGGCGGCGCCCGTCCGCGCGACGGATCGCCGGTGCGGGGTGCGCGGCCTCAGTGCGCGGACGCGGCCTGGCGCTGCCCCCGGGTCGCGGTATCCTGCGCCCGCTCCGCCGCGGACTGGATCTGGCCGACCTGGGCCACGATCGTGTCGGTCGCCCGCACCATCTGCCCGGCCAAGTCCCTGACCTCCGCGGCCGCGGCCGCGAAGCCCCGGCCCTCTCCGCCATCGCGGGCCGCCTCGATCGCGGCCCGGAGCGCCATCAGGCTGGTCTGACCGGCAATGCCGGCCAGGAGGCCGGTCGCCGCGTCGGCCGCCGCCGCGGCGGACGCGGCGTCGTCCGCGGCCCGCACGCCCGCGCGCAGGTCTGTCAGCCCGTCCTCGAAGACCCGCACGGCCGCGGCAATCGCGCTGGCCTCGTCCCGCAGGGCGACGTGCGGCCGGGAGTGATCGTCGGCTCCGGGCCGAACCGCGTTCAGGGACAGGCTGAGCTTCGACATCGATACGGTCTCCCTGGATCGGCCGCACCATGGGACGTCAAGGATAACGATGCGTTAATCCAGCAGAGCTGCGGCGCGCACAGGAGGAATCGGCGCCCGCCGGGGGAATTACCGCCTATCTCTTCCGGCTTCTGGTGTTCGAAGCTCTCGTAAGACGATCGGATGCTGGCTTGATCGGCACATGCACCTGGGAACGCGGAGCGAGATCGCCGCGAAACTGGTCACCGGACGCGGGCCGCGCGCCGACACCCCCTGTGGCGCCGCGACGGCCCATAGCGCTAGCGCTCGGTGAGCTTCATCTCGATCCGGCGGTTGCGGGCGTAGGCTTCCTCGGTCGCCCCGGCTTCCAGGGGCTGAAACTCGCCGAAGGCGCCCGCCAGGAGGTGCTGCGGCGGGATCCCCTTGCCGGCGAGGAACTGCACCACCGCGATGGCGCGCGCCGCCGAGAGGGACCAGTTCGACGGGAACTGCGACGTGCTGATCGGGCGCGCGTCGGTGTGCCCGTCGACGCGGAGCACCCAGGGCAGGTCCGCCGGGATCTGCTTGGCGAGCTCCGAGACCGCGCCGGCGATGCGGTCGAGCTCCGGCCCGGCCTCGGGCTTGAGGGTCGCGGAGCCGGCCGGGAACAGCACCTCGGATTGCAGCACGAAGCGGTCGCCGACCACGCGGATGTCGGGCCGGTTGCCGAGGATCTGCCGCAGGCGGCCGAAGAAGTCGGACCGGTAGCGGGCCAGCTCCTGGACCTTCTGCGCGAGGGCGACGTTCAG
Organism: Methylobacterium sp. yr668; assembly: GCF_900116245.1. Lineage (NCBI taxonomy): Bacteria > Pseudomonadati > Pseudomonadota > Alphaproteobacteria > Hyphomicrobiales > Methylobacteriaceae > Methylobacterium > Methylobacterium sp. yr668. The sequence goes on from NZ_FOZY01000003.1 coordinate 306,344, forward strand.
CCGGCTGCCCAGCTCGGCGATCCGGGCCTGGGATTCCTTGTCGCGGCTCTCGGAGGCCGCGAGGGCGTCCTCCAGGGCTGCGAGCTGGCGGCGCATGGCGCTGATCTGCTCGTTGAGCAGGTCGATCTGGGACTGCGCCCGCCGGGTCGCGCCGCGCTCGGTCTCCAGCTGCTTGTCGAGGGTGCCCGCCGCGCCCTGGCTGACCGTCGCGGCCTCGGCCTGCACCTTGGCCCGGTCGCGCTCGGCCTCGACGCCGGCGAGCGTCGTGCGGAGATTGCGGGCCTCCTCCTCCTGGTTGCGGCGGTTCGTCCGCTCCAGGGCGAGGAGGTCGGTGAGGTCGGCGATCTGGCGGTTGAGCCTGGCCAGGGTCTCGTCCCGTCCGGTCAGCTCCTGCGACAGGAAGAACTGCCCGACCACGAAGACCGTGAGCAGGAAGACCACCGACAGCAGCAGCGTGGCCAGCGCGTCGACGTAGCCGGGCCAGACGTTGAGCGTCCGCCGGGTCCGGGTCGCCGTGGAGGCCACTAGACGCGCTCCCGGCCCAGCCGGTCCAGCACCTGCTTCAGCTCGCGCTCGCGGCTCGCCTGCGCCTCGACCCAGTCGCGGATCATCTGCTGCTCCGCGCGCATGTGCTGGACGAGCCCCTGGATGCCCTCGGCGAGGTTGGTCATCGCCTGGGTCGCCGCGCGGCTGCCGCCGCCCTCGGCCACCAGGGCGCTCAGGCGGTCGACCGCCTCCTTCAGCTCCTGCGTGCCGGCGGCCGGCCGCGCCGCGGTCGCCGCCGCCGCGACCGGCGCCGTCTCCGGGGCTGCCGCGCCGGACATCAACCAGTCCTGCAACTCGTTGTGGAACCGGGCATGGGCCTGGCCCGCCTGCAGTTCCAGGAAGCCGGTGATCAGCGACGAGGCGAGGCCGAACAGCGAGGCCGAGAAGGCCAGACCGATGCCCGAGAGCGGCACCGCGAGGCCCGATTTCAGCTCGTCGAACATCACGCCGGCATCGCCGCCGCCGCGCATGCCCTTGATGACGCCGCCGACCGCCGACAGCGTGTCGATGAGGCCCCAGAAGGTGCCGAGCAGGCCGAGCAGGATCAGGATGCCGGAGATGTAGCGCAGGATCTCGCGGCCCTCGTCGAGGCGCACCGCGATCGTGTCGAGGTAGCCGGTCGTCCCCGGCAGGGTGGCTCCGCCGGCCCGCGCGGCGATCATCGGCGCCATCGGCGCCAGCAGGGCGGGCGGCTTCTTGACCTGCGCGCCGCCCGCGACGGCGTTGACGTAGGCGGTCTCGCGGAACAGCCGGACGACCTGCCCGAAGGCGATCAGGACGGCGATCAGCAGCACACCGAGGATGAGCCCGTTGAGCCCGGGATTGGCCAGGAAGGCCGGTGTGATCTGCCGGAACAGAATGAAGGCCAGGAAGCCTACAAGGATCAGGAAGATGACCATCCGCCCGAGATAGATCCCGGGCTGTGCCAGCGGCCCATTCTTGTCGTCGCCGGTTTCTCGGGCGGCCATCGATCGTTCTAGCCTGATCTCACCACGCGGCAGCCGGCCATCGGCGCCCCTCGGGGGGCACTGTGGGGGTAGGCCCGCACGCGATCAAGTCTCGGGAAGGTCATCGCGGAGCTATGCCCAGGCCGATCGAGACCAGTCCCGCACAAAAGGCTTAGCGGCCCGCGACCGCCTTACGCCAAACCGGCATCCACCGGGCCGGACAGGGCGCTAATCCCAGAAATGCGGCGCGGTCTCCTCGAGATTCGGCCCCAGGCGGAGGGCCGCGACCCGCGTGGCGAGGCCGCGCGCGTCCGTCTCCACCGCGATGCCGCACAGGGTGCCCTCGCCGACGGCGACCTCCCAGCGGGAACCGGGCGTCTTCTGGATCATGCGGCGGATCGGCTCGTCCTTCTGCATGCCGATCACCGAATCGTAATCGCCGCACATGCCCGCATCCGACATGTAGGCCGTGCCGCCGGGCAGGATCCGGTGATCCGCCGTGGGCGTGTGCGTGTGCGTCCCGACGACGAGGCTCGCCCGGCCGTCGAGGTAGTGGCCGAAGGCCTGCTTCTCGCTCGTCGCCTCGGCGTGGACGTCGACGATCACCGCGTCCGCCGCCGCGCCGAGGGGGCAGGCGGTGAGCTCGCGCTCCACCGCCGCGAAGGGGTCGTCCATCGCGTCGAGGAAGACCCGGCCCATCACGTTGACCACGAGGACGCGGGCGCCGCCCTGGGTCTCCACGACCGTGGCGCCGCGGCCCGGGGTGCCGGGCGGATAGTTCGCCGGCCGCACCAGGCGCGGCTGGCGGGCGATGAACACCATCGCCTCGCGCTGGTCGAAACTGTGGTTGCCGAGGGTGACCGCGTCGGCGCCCGCCTGGATCAGCTCGTCGCAGATCGTCTCGGAGATGCCGAAGCCTCCGGCCGCGTTCTCGCCGTTGACCACCACGCAGTCGAGGCGCCAGCGCTCCCGGAGCCGTGGCAGCTGCTCGCACACCACGGTGCGGCCCGAACGCCCGACGACGTCGCCGAGGAAGAGCAGGCGCATGGGTCAGGCGGTCCTGTCGCAGCGGATCACGCCGTCTTCGGTGATCACGAACTGGAGGGGGCGGTCGTGCGGCTCGGCCGGCACCCGCGCCACCTGCTGGGCAGCGAAGCCGATGCCGACGGTCAGGACGGGGTTCGTCCGGGACAGGCGCGCGATCGCGCCGTCATAGTAGCCGCGGCCGTACCCGATGCGCTGCCCGGTCCGGTCGAAGGCCGCGAGCGGCACGATCAGCGCGTCGGGCTCCACCGGCGGCAGCGACGGGTCGGGCTCGCTGAGGCCGAACCGGCCGGCGACGAGGGCGTCGCCGGCGCGCCATTCCCGGAACACCAGGCCGTCCGGCGTGACGTGCGGCAGGGCGACGGCCTGCCCGCGGGCGCGCAGGCCCTCGGCGGCGGGCCGGGGATCGACCTCGCTGCGGATCGGCCAGAAGGCGCCCACGAGACGGGCCTGGGCGAGCTCGGGCAGCGCGAGGAGCGCGTCCCCGATCGCCGTCGAGGCCGCCTGCCGGGCCGCGGGATCGAGGGCGTCGCGGGCGGCGAGGGCCGCGGCGCGCAGTTCCGCCTTGCGGGCGGCGTCCGGAGCCTCGGTGCCGGTTCTGGGAGAGGTCGGGTGCGGAGCCACGTGAGCCGTTGGAGGATCGATCCCGGGAAACCTACAGCGTAGGTGGGCGCCGTGTTGGCCAAGTCCAGGGACGAGGCCAGGGACAGCTCCCGAGGGAGTCGATAAGGCCCCGGGGATAGTGCTCCTGACGAACTCTGCAGCCCCGCTCCCATCATGTAGCGGTCCCGGCGCGTTCCCGCCAGGGCCGGGCGCCGCAAAATCCGCGGGCCGGTCCGTCAGGCCGGCCCGCCCGGCCCGTCCTTCGTCCCGGCGGCCCGCGCCCGGGCCACCGCCAGGATCGCGTTGCGGCCCTCCTGGTCGGCGATCGACTGCCACAGGCCGATCAGCTCGCTGAGCTCGGCCAGCGGGCGCGGCGCCGGCGCCCCGAAGAACGCGGCGAGCGGGACGCCGGTCGCGGCCGCGATCCGACGCAGGCGGGCGCTGGCGTCGCGCCGGCCGCCGCCCCGGTCCTCGACGCCGATCGCTTCCATGGCAGAGCACCTGAATTAGAGTACAGATCGCAGCTTGAAGCGATTGTTGCGTCTTGGAAGAGCCAATACAATTTATCCGATCGGGGAATAGAGCAGCCCGAAGGCGTTATCCACGCCGATGTCTGAACGCATGGGTCTGGGTCGGCGGGCGCTGCGGCAGCGCGGCGTGCGGGACATCCGGACGGTCCCTCGGCGGCCCGCCGCGATGCGACGCCGCGTCCGCGCCGCCGACACGCTGCAGCAACACCGGGACCGCGATGAACGAGGCGTGCGCGGGAGCGCGCCGCGCGGATTTGATTTACCACGCTCCCAGTCATCCGAGCCGCTCGGGCGCGGATCGCGGTCCCGATCCATTGTCAGGAGGCTGCGCGACTCTTGCAGTGGGGAAGGCACCCGCGAGGGACCGACCAGGTTTGAGACGACGGTGACCGATCGTGGCACAGATCGACCATAACATCGCTGTCGCGACGTGGCTCACCCCCGTGCAGCCGGCCCATCCCGAGCGTCCGGGCCCGAACCGCCCCGACACCACCGCCGAGCTGGGCGACCTGTGGCGGATCCTGTGGCGGCGCAAGCGGCTGGTCCTCGGGACGGCGCTGATCCTCGGCCTGCTCGCCCTCGCCTACGCGCTGATCACGCCCTCCCTCTACACCGCCACGGCGCAGATCCTGATCGATCCCCGCGACCGCCAGGTCGTCTCGAACGACGTCAACCCCGCCGGGCTTTCGCCGGACGGCGGCATCGCCCAGGTCGAGAGCCAGGTGAAGGTGATCGAGTCGGACGCCGTGCTGGGCCGGGCGGTCGATCAGGTCGGGCTCGCGACCGCGCCGGGCTTCGGCGCGCCGCAGGACGGCGTCGTCACGCGGGTCCTCGGCGAGCTCCGCGCGCTGGTGGCCGGGCCGAGGGCGGAGCGGCCCGTCGACGCCCGCGGCCGGGCGCTGGACCAGCTGCGGCGGCGGCTCGCGGTCAAGCGCGCCGACAAGGTCTTCGTCATCGATCTCGTGGTCACCACGACGGATCCCGACCTCTCGGCGCGGATCGTCAACGCCATCGCGAGCGCCTACCTGACGGACCAGACCGACGCCCGCTCGGACGCCGCCAAGCGCGCCGCGGGCGAGCTGCGCGGCCGCCTCGACGAGCTGCGCAACGCGGTCAACGTCGCCGACAAGAAGCTCGAGGATTACAAGGCGCGCAACGGCCTGATCGCGTCGAGCGGCCGGCTCGTGAACGAGCAGCAGCTCACCGACCTGAACGCGCGGCTGGTCGCCGCGCGGGCGCGAACCGCCGACGCCAGGGCGCGGCTCCAGGGGATCCGGGAGGCGCGCGGGCAGGCGATCGGGTCCGGGGCGATGCCGGAGGCGGTCCAGTCCTCGGTGATCGAGCGCCTGCGCGGGCAGTACGCGGAGCTCGCCGCCAAGGAGGCGGACCTGCGCACCAATCTCGGCGAGCGCCACCCGTTCATCGCCGCGGTGCGCGCCCAGATGCAGGACGTCCGCCGGCTGATCGACGCCGAGCTGAACCGCATCGCGGGCGCGGCGGAGACCGAGGCCCAGCGCGCCCAGGCCAACGAGCGGACCCTCGCGGCGGAACTGGAGCGCCTGCAGCGGCAGTCGGCGGTGAACGCCCAGTCGTCGGTGCAGCAGCGCGAGCTCGAGCGCGAGGTCGACGCGGCGCGCTCCGTCTACAACGCCTTCCTGGTGCGCGCCCGGGAGATCAAGGAGCAGACCAGCATCGACAGCTCGAACGCCCGGATCATCACCGCGGCGCGGCCGCCGCAGGATCCGAGCTGGCCGCCGCGGCTGATCCTGGTCGCCGCCGCCCTCGCGGGCGGCCTCGGCCTCGGCGCCGGCCTCGCGCTGACGCGGGAATATCTGGCGCCGACCGTGCTCTCACCGCGGCAGCTGGAGCGGCTGTCGAACGCCCCGGTGGTGGCCGTGCTGCCCGGCCTGCGGCCGCGGGGCGCGAGCGCGAGCGCCGCGAGCCTCACCCTCGACCACTTGGCCGCGACCTCCGGCGAGAGCGGCCACGCGCTGGCGCTGCTCGTCACCTCGGGCGAATCCGACGAGGCCGAGCGCCAGGCGGTGATCGGGCTGCTCGCCGCGGTGGCCGTCGCGCGCGGCGACCGCGTCCTGCGCGTCGACGCCGACCTGCGGGCGGACGGCTCCGGCACCGGCGGCCTCCTCGACGTGCTCCGCGGCGAGCAGAGCCTCAACGCCGTGACCCGGACGGACCCGGCCTCCGGCGCCCGCCGGGTCGGGCTCGGCGACACCGAGAAGCCCCTGCGCGACGCCCTGACCCCAGCCAATGTCGAGCGCTTCATCGCGGGCGTGAAGGGACGCTTCGACCTCGTGCTCGTCGACGGCGGCGTGCTGACCGAGAACCTGCGGCTCGGTCCCCTGGCGGCGGCCGCCGACCGGCTGCTCCTCGTCGCCTGCAACGGCGCGACGCGCCAGCGCGACCTGATCGACCTCGTCGACACGTCGGAGGCGCTGGGCCGGCCGATCTCCGGCTCCCTGCTCCTGACCCGGCGCAAGGCGTGAGGACCCTCCGGCAGACCGGCTTCGCGCGCCGCCACGATCCGGCGGCGCGCACGGGTCCGGTGCTGCGCGCCCTGCTGCGGGCGGAATCGGTGGCCCTGTCGGTCTGGGCCCTGCTCCTCGTCGGGGTCTCGGGCGGCCTCCTGTGGGTGCTCGGCCTCAATTACGAGGGGATCACCGGCTCGGCCGCCTCGAAGATCCACCCCGCCACCTACCTGGCGGTCGTCCTGATCGGCTGGACCCTGATGCGCGCGGGCAATCCGGTGGTCCCGGTGGCCGGGGCGCTGAACCGGCGGCCGGCCAGCGTGCTCCTGGCCGCCTGCGGCGTGCTGCTCCTCGCGCTGATCGCGGCCCGGGGCGGCGCGGGCCTCGCCGGCTCCATCGACACCTTCGTGCTCGCCGGCCTCGTCCCGATCCTCCTGATGGACCGGGACGCCGAAACGCTCGGGCGGCTGGAGACGATCTTCCACCTCGTGATGCTCGCCAACGCCCTGCTCGGCCTGTTCGAGCTCGCGAGCGGCCAGCGCTTCTTCCCCTACCGGTTCGACGGCGTGGCATTCGAGTCCGACACCCGCTCGGCGGCCCTCCAGGGCCACCCGCTGGCCAACGCGACCATGACGGCGTGCTACATCCTGGCGCTGGCCAAGGGCGGCGGCCGCCTGGCGCCGATGCCGCGCGCCGCCATGATCGGCCTCCAGCTCGTCGCCCTGGTCACGTTCGGGGGCCGCTCGGCCACCGTCACGACGCTGATCCTCGGCGGCGCTGTCGGGCTCGTGTCCCTGAACCGCACCCTGCGCACCGGCCGCGTCCCGCTGGCGGCGGCGGCCTGCGCGTGCTTCGCCCTGACCCTGCTGCCCGTGCTGGTCGCGGTCCTCGCCTCGGCCGGGTTCTTCGACACCCTGCTGGACCGGTTCGTCTCGGACGGCGGCAGCGCGCAGGCCCGGGTCGACATGCTCACGGTGTTCGACGCGATCCCGTTCCGGCAGCTCCTGCTCGCCCCCGACTTCCTGCAGGTGAACACGCTGCGCCGGATCTACGGCCTGGAATGGGGCATCGAGAACTCGATCATCTCGGCCGTGCTCTACCACGGCATCCTGGTCACGGGGGTGCTGGTGATCGCGGTGGGGCTCTACCTCGCCGAGATCGCGCGGGATTGCCGGCGCGGCGTCTGGCTCCCGATCCTGGCCTTCGTGATTCTCGTGAACACGTTCGAGGGCCTCGCCGGCAAGACGACCCTGCTCGCCAAGTTCGCCCTGATGCTCATCGTCCTGTTTCCGCCCCTTCCGCGCCGCGGCTGAGTGGGCGCAGTGCCGCGGATCGGTCGAGGGCCACCTCAGGGCCGGGCCCGCAGCCCGAGCGCCGCGATCAGGGCGGGATCGGCGACGTGCGCGTCGTCCATGAGGCCGAGGCCGTCGAACAGGTTCCAGAACGACCACGCGAACCCGTTCGCCTCCGCCGCCAGCCGCACGTCCCGGATGTAGGCGGCCCGGTCCGGCGCCCGGGACGCCGTGAAACGGGCGTCGGTGCGCAGGGCGCCGAACTCGCCCATCAGCACCTGCCCGCGCGGGATCCCGTAGAGGTCCGCCCAGGTCGCGACCGGCGCCATCGCGTCGGCGATGTAGGCCGGGCCGGGCGCGGCCTCGAAATACGCGTGCAGTTTCGCCTCGATCACCGCGCGGTCGCGCGCCTTCTCGGCCTGCGGCACCGTGCGGTCCGTCTCCATGCGCGCCCGCACCGCCTCGAGGGTCTCGCGCAGCGTGCCGCGGCTCCCGGGCCAGGGCACGGCGGTGAGCCAGCGGTAGAACGGCTCCTCGGTGAGCCAAGTCGCCCCCTGGTGGGAGAACAGGTACGGCTCGTAGAAGTGGAAGGTGTAGAGGAGCGGCGCGAACCGCGCGAGCGCGGCCGGATCCAGAGCCGTCAGGCCGGCGACGAGGCTGCCGCAGGAGCCGGTCGCCACCAGGGTGAGCGCCGGCGCGGCCGCGCGGGCCGCGGCCAGGAGCCCGTCCTGCACCCGGTTCCAGGCGCCGCCGCCGCAGGCCTGCGGCGGCTCGTTCACCGGCTCCAGGACCACGCGGTCCGTGCCCTTCCGCGCGCACAGGCGCGCGAGGTCTCCGACGAGGTCGCGATAGGCCGCGAAGAGCGGCGCCCGGTCCGAGCCGTAGAACGCGTCGGGCGTGTAGTGGTGGGTCGCGGCGTTCGCCTGGACATTGACCAGGACGCGCAGCCCGGCCGCCAGCGCCGCGTCGACGGCCTCCGACAAGGTGCCGAGGAGTTCGGCGCGCCGCGGCCCCGTGAAGGCCACGAACGGCCCGGGATCGAGGGGCAGGCGCACGAAGTCGAAGCCGAACCCGGCGATCCGGGCGAGGTCGTCGCGGGCCGGCACCGGCCGTCCGGCCTGGAAGGGCGGCCACGCGTAGTCGGTCCGCGGGGGCGGGTACTCGGCGGTCAGCGAGAACCAGGGCCAGAGGGCGATGCCCCGGCGCAGGGCGACCGGCGCGGGACTGCCCTGGACGGGTCGGACACCCGCACCCGCCGCGAGGACGCCGGCGAGCACCGACCGCCGGCTGGGGCCTACCATCTCGGACCGGCCGGAGCGGCGACGGGCTCGGCCGCGGTGGCGCGCGGCGCGCGGTCCGGGGCCGGCGGGTAGCCGCCGACACGGCGCAGCGCGTCCTCGTAGGCGGCCAGCACGGCGTCCCAGCGGAACTGCTCGGCGCGCGCCCGCGCGGCCTCGCGGGCCGCCGCGACCGCGGCCCCGTCGGAGAGCACGCGCTCGATGGCCGCGGCGCAGCTGTCCGGATCCGAGAAATAGAATTGCGCGTCCCCGGCCGTGCCCCGGTTGAACGGATTGTCGTGGGCAACCACGGCGTTGCCCGCCCAGAGCGCCTCGACCAGCGACGGGTTGGTGCCGCCCACCGTGTGGCCGTGGAGATAGCCCCGCGCGTGGACCCGCAGGGCCTGGACCTGCTCGGGCTCGTAGATGGCCCCGGGGAACAGCACCTCCGGCGAGGCGGCCGCCTCCACGGCGCGATGGTACGGGTTGCCGACCCGCAGCGTGCCGAGCACCACCAGCCGCACGCCGCGGGCACGGCGCGAGAAGGCCTCGACGAGCGTCAGGATGTTGTTGTCCGGTTCGATGCGGGCGATCGAGACGAGGTAGCGGTCGGGCTCGAGGCCGAGGGGCGGCGGCCCGACATCGGCCGCCGGGGGATCGCCGCCGTACGGGATGGTCGCGATGGCGCCGCGCGGCCTGCGACGGGCGAGGTGGTCGGCGATGACGGGATGGTCCGCCACCAGCCGCTGCGAGGACCACGCGGCGATCCACTCGCTGACGTAGAAGAAGGCGCGCACGGGCAGCGACCATTTCGGACGGCGCCACTCGATCCCGTCCATGTTGGTCAGGATACGCCCGCCCCGCGCCCGCAAGTAGGGCAGGAACGCGGCGCCGTTGTAGCCGAGCACGAGGCAGACGCCGCCGCGGGTCGCGGCGTCGTGGGCGCAGATGGCGTCGAAGGCGAGCGTCGCGACCGGACCGCGCAGGCCGATCTCCACGGTGATCAGTTCGACGCCGTTCCAGGTGCTCCGCACGATGCGGTCCCGCACCGCCTCGACATCCCTCTGGCAGTACACGCCGACCTGCCAGCCGCGTTGGACCAAGTAGAGCGCGAGACGTTCCGCGAAAGTCTCGAAACCACCGTGGGCGGCCGGGATACCGCGCGTGCCGAGAATAAGTAGTTTCGGTGCGCGGTCAGGCATGAAACTTCCTTTCCAATGTGTCGGCCCTATTGTAGATCCGCAGGATACAATCCCGACGACCGGTCTCTACAACTGATAGTTGTTTATTTAATACAGAAATCATCTTATGGTAGACAATTTCGGACTGAGAGCGGCGCGCGACAGCGATCGTGCTGCCGCCCCCGCGCTGCGGGCCGTCGCCAACGCCGCGGCGGAGCTTCGGATCACGTGCGTCCACCAGGGATTTGAGCTGTACGGCTCGGATCGCTGCTTCATCGAGACCGTCCGCACGATCCGGGCCGCCCATCCGGGTGCGCGGATCGACGTGGTGCTGCCGCGACGCGGGCCGATCGTGGCCGCGCTGGAGCCCTTCGCCAGCGAGATCGTGATCGCCCCGCTCTGGATCCTGCGGCGCAAGAACCTGGCGCGCCTCGTAACCCTGGGTCTGATGGCTCTGCCCATCGCGATGATCCGTGCGTGGCGCCGCATCCGCGCGAGCGACCTCGTCTACATCAACACCACCGTGGTGGCCGACTACCTGCTGGCCGCCCGGCTGGTCCCCGGCCGGAGCATCGTCCACGTCCACGAGATCCCCGAAGGCGCCGTGCTGAAGGTCCTGCGCGGGCTGATCCGCTGGAGCGGCGCCAACGTGGTGTTCAACTCGCGCGCCACCGAGCGGGCCTACGCCCTGCCCCGCGGGGCGACCGCCCGGGTCGTCTACAACGGGATCGCGGGTCCCGCCGAGCCGAATCGGAGCGCCTACGACGGCGCCCGCCCGCTCCGCGTGCTGATGCTCGGCCGGATCAGCCGGATCAAGGGCCAGGACGTCCTCGTGGAGGCGCTGGCCTCCCTGCCGGAGCCCGTGCGTCGGCGGATCGCGCTGCGCATCGTCGGCAGCGCCTTCGAGGACGAGGCCCGCGAGCGGGCCCTGGTCGGGCGGATCGCCGAGGCGGGGCTCGCCGCGCAGGTCACGCTCGAGCCGTTCGTGGCCGATCCCACCGCCCTCTACCGCTGGGCCGACGTGGTCACGATGCCGTCGCAGCGGCCCGAATCCCTCGGCCGCGTGGCGATCGAGGCGATGTCCTACGGCGTGCCGCCGCTCGTCACGGCGATCGGCGGCCTGCCCGAGGTGGTGGAGGACGGGAAGACCGGCTGGATCGTCCCGCCGGGCGGCCCGGAGCCGATCGCCGCCGTGCTGGCGGATCTGGTCGCCGACCCGGCGCGCTGGCGCGACTTCGGCCGGGCGGCCCGGGCGCGCTACCTGAGCCTGTTCTCGGAGGCCTCGGCGGCGGAGGGCATCGAGGCCATGGTCCGGACGACGCTGCGCCGCCCGACGGCGACGGATCCGTCCCGCGCCGCGGACGCGCCGGCGCGACCGGCCGCCTAGGATCCCCGCGCGTCCCCGCAGGACCGGCGTCGGTCCGGAACAGGCGTCCGCCCTGAGCGCGGGCGCCCTCGGGGTTACCGGGACGACCTCCTGCTCGCCCGCGGTCCGTGGCCAAGCGCCGCGGCCGGCCCTGCTGCCGGCGCCGCGCAACGACCGGCCCGGGCTCGTCCCCTCACCGGCCCCGGCCGCCCGGGTACCGGAGCCCCGCTCGCGACGCAGCGGAAACCGACCCGCGCGGCCACCGTCACCCTGTGGACGATCGGCCGCGCGAGGATGCATTGCGGTGGCGCCTGACCGATGAGGCGTGCGGCGCGGGAAACCCTGCCCGGCCGGGACGGGGCGCGAGGACGAGGAGCGACATGGCGGCCAAGCTCGCGGTTCAGGAGACCGCGGATGCCCTGGACTGGGACCGGCGGGTCTGGGCCTGCCCGGGCGCCAACATCTATTGCGGCAGCCCCTGGGGCACCTACAAGGCGCGGCGCGGCCTGGAGGTGCGGCGGGCGGTCGTGTCCGGCGACGGCGCGGACCTCGCCTTCGTCCAGTGGCAGACGCGCCGGAAGGGGCCGGCGCGGTTCATCCACGTCCAGGGCGGCCCGCTGCTGACCGCCGCGGGCGCGCACCGCGCGGAGGCGGTGTTCGCCGCGTTCATCGACCACCTCGCGCTCGGCCGGCTCGACGTCCTCGCCGTCGACTACGAGCAGTTCGAGACCCGCGACGCGACGCTGGCGCTGCTGATGCACGGCTTCGCCCCGGTGATCGGCGCGCCCGACCACACCCTCGAGCTCGACCTGACCCAGGATCTCGACGCCATCCAGGCCGGCATGGAGCCGCGCTGGCGCAAGGCCCTGCGCAAGGCCGAGCGGAACGCCGAGGTGACGACGCATTTCCTCGAGGACAGGGCCGAGCGCCTCGAAGCCTTCGACGACTTCACCGCGATGTTCGCGGCCCTGCGCGAGCGCAAGGGCTTCGCCACGACGCTGCAGCCGCAGGCCTACCGCGACATCGCGGCCGAGGACGAGCACCTGCTGTTCCTCGACGTCCGCGAGAACGGGCAGCGCGTCCTCGTGCGGATCGCGCACCTGTCGGACAGCCGCTGCACGGATTTCTACACGGCCTCGAACGAGCGGGCCCGCGCGACGGGCGCCGCGACCCTCGCGGTCTGGCGCTTCGTGGAGCGGGCGAAGGCGGAGGGCTGCCGGGTCTTCGATTTCGGCGGCATCGATCCGGCGGCGAACCGGCCCGTCTTCGAGTTCAAGCGCGGCCTGTGCACCGACGTGGTCCAGCACAACCCGCTCTGGGTCTACAGCCGGACGTCGGCGCTGCGGAGACTGGCGCCGGCCCTGCTCGCGCTGCGCTGAGCGACGGGCCGGTCACGCGGCGCCGAGGGGTCGCGCCGACCCCGGGCGCCGCGCCAGGGTCCGGAAGGCCGAGACCGACCAGACCAGCGTCGCCACCTCGGAGGCGAGCAGGCCGGCGAGCGCGATGGCGGGCGGCAGCAGCAGGAGCGCCGGCACCATCACGGCCATCCCGAGGGCGGCGCTCGCCACCGCGCCCGCCGTGATGGTCCGGAACGCCGCCGAGGCCTCGAGATAGGCCCGCGGGATCGCGTAGAGCAGCGACACGGTCACCACCGCCCAGACACCGAGCCCGATCCAGCCCATCGGCTGCGCGGCGAACCGACCCTTGAACAGGATGTCCTCGACCAGCGGCAGGGCGGCCGCCATCAACGCCCCGTAGGCGAGGCAGCCGCTGCCGAGGAGGATGCCGTTGCGGACGACGAGCCGGCGGGCGGCATCGACCTGCCCGGCCGCGAGCAACCGGCTGATCTCGGGCAGGATCATGTTCAGCAGCGCGCTCGCGGGGATGCGCAGCGGCGCGTAGAGCACGATCGTGGCGGCGATCGGCGCGTAGGCGGCGGGCCCGGCCAGGAGCGCCAGCAGCAGGGTCAGCCCCTGACCCTGGACCGTCAGGCTGGTGACGCCGGCGAGCGACCACGCCAGGGTCCGCCAGATGGCCCGGTAGCGGGCGCGCGCCCGCGCGTGCAGCGAGAAGCGGATCCGCTCGCGCAGCGCCGCGTAGGCCACCGCGATCGCGACCGCGTGCGCGAGCGCGATCGCCGCGAAGGCCCGATCGAGAAGGGCCGTGCCCTCCCCGTTCAGCCAGCGCGCGACGAGGAGACCGCCGCAGACCGCGTAGACCAGGTCGCTCAGGCCGGCGATCCGGGGCCGGCCGCGGGCGAGGAGCACGATCCGCAGGTAGCTGCGGAAGGCGTAGAGGCCCACGAAAGCCCCGGCCGCGAGGGCGCCGAGGCCGATCACCGGGATCAGCAGAAGGCCGACGGCGACCGCCATGAGGCCGGAGACCAGCACCGCGCCCGAGCCGAACATCACGTCGTAGCCGAGCGCCGCCGGACGCCCCAGGCTCCGGGCGACGTGGATCGTCGCCGGGACCGCCACCAGGGCCCGGATGTAGGTGATGCCGACCGCCCCGACCGCGAAGACGATGGCGAACAGGCCGTAATCGTGCGCGCCGAGCGCGCGCACCAGCAGGATGTTGAGGAGGAAGTGAAACAGGCTCTGGGTCAGCTCGCCCGACAGGATCACGGCGAACCGCCCCGACAGGACGGCACGCATCGGTCCGGGCAGGCGGAGGCGGCCGGCGCCCGGGAGCCGGAGCCGATCACCGGGACGCGGCATCGAATCGGTCATGTGGGGGTGGACGGTCTCCGTGTGGGCGCGCGGGCCGGGCGCCGGCGCCGGGAAGCGGTCGGCGGCGCGCAATCGTCTCGCGACTCGCTCCCGGCCCGGCGCTCATGCCGGAGCGTCCGTTTCCGGACCGTCTCAGGTGATCCCCCGGAAGGCCCCGGACAGTGCGGCAAGGCAGCGCGCGAGGTCGTCCTCGTCCGCCCAGACGTGCGGGCTGATGCGCAGCGCGCCGGAGCGCTCGCTCACGTAGACCCGGTCCCGCTGCAGGCGATCGACGAGGCCCGTCGGCAGACCCGCGGGCGGCCGCAGACCGAGGATGTGCGGCGCCCGCAGGGAAGCCGGCAACGGCGCCAGGCCGAGGCCGGCGGCCCCGTCCGCCAAGCGGTCCGTCAGCCGGCGCAGCCGGGCGGCGACGGCCGGCACGCCCCATTCGGCGATCTGCTCCAGCCCGGTCACGGCCATGAACAGCGCGACCGGATCGTTGAGCTCGCCCCGGTCGTAGCGGCGGGCATCGGCGGCCGGCGGGCGGTTCCCGATATTCTCCTCGATGGCCGCCCCGTCCTGCCGGTGCGGCGCTGCGTACAGGAAGGCGAGACCGTACGGTCCGAGAGCCCACTTGTAGGTCGGGAAGGCCAGGAAGTCCGGGCGCCACCGGGCGACGTCGACCGGCACGGCGCCCACGGCCTGCGTGGCGTCGATCACCAGGGCCGCGCCGGCGGCGTGGACCGCGGGAGCGAGCCGGTCGAGGTCGATCAGGCTGCCGTCGGTCCAGTGCAGCGGGGTCAGGGTGGCGAGGGCAAGCGGCGGGGCGCCCGGCCGGTCGATCGCGGCCGCGACCGCCGTGGTCCAGTCGCCGTCCGGGGGGCGCGGCACCTCCTCCACCACCAGACCCTGCCGGTCGGCCAGCCGATCGAAGGCGAAGCGCAGGGACGGGAACTCGTCGGCCACGCGGAGCAGGCGCCCGCCCGGCCTCAGGGTCAGGTTGCGGGCGGCCACCGACATGGCGTGGCTGACCGCGCCGACGATCGCGATTTCGTCCACGCCGGCGCCGATCAGCCGGGCGGCCGCAGCGCGCGCCCGCTCGGCCCAGGGCGGGACCGCCGTGCGGGGATGGTCCCAGGGACGGCTCTTGAACTGGATCCCCGCCTCGCCCGCCGCGCGCACGGCCCGCGGCAGCGGCGACCAGGCGGCGGCGTCGAGGTAGCTGACGTCGGCGGGCATCTCGAAGAGATGGCGCTGGCACGGGAGCGCCGCGGCGACGGATTCGGTGAACGCCATGATGCGCGACAGCCTAGAGGATCGGATCCGCCGGCACCACGGCCCGGACTCCATCGCGCGGCGCCCAGGCCGCAGGCCGGCGCGTCCCGGTCCGCGCGGATCGGCGGCGGCGTGCCCCCTGGCGAACCACCGCATCCTGGGGCTCCGACGCTCCGGCGCCCTGTCGAGCCTCGCGGGACGCGACGGGCTGGTGGACTCGCCGAGGATCTGACCGTGATCCGCCCGAACGACGCCCGGCCCGACCGGCCGCGCCGGGTGTTCGGCGGGGGCGGCAGCTGAGCTGTTGTTCCGGGCCGCGAGCCTGTAGAGCCTCGGGACACATCGCCACGACCCGACCGAGACCCCGTGACCCTGCTCGCCGATCGCGCCCCCGCCAAGGTCAACCTGACGCTCCACGTCCTCGGCCGCCGCGTCGGTGACGGCTACCACGTGCTCGAGAGCCTCGTCGCCTTCGCGGGCACGGCCGACCGCCTGACGCTGGATCCCGCGGCACCGCTCAGCCTGACCGTCAGCGGCCCCACCGCCGGCCCCGCCGGCCCGACGGACGACAACCTCGTCCTGCGGGCCGCCCGGGGGCTCGCCGCCCGGGTGCCGAACCTGCGCCTGGGCGCCTTCCACTTGGTGAAGCGCCTGCCGGTCGCGGCGGGGATCGGCGGCGGCTCCTCCGACGCCGCCGCGGCCCTGCGCCTGCTGGCGCGCCTCAACGGGCTGCCCCTCGACCACGAGGCCGTCGGCGCGGTGGCGCGGGAGACCGGCGCCGACGTGCCGGTCTGCCTCGACCCGCGGGCCCGGATGATGCGCGGTGCGGGCGAGGCGATCGGGCCGGTCCTCGGCCTCGCACCGCTGCCCGCGGTGCTGATCAATCCCGGCGTTCCGGTGCCCACCGCCCCGGTCTTCAAGGCGCTGGGCCTGAGCGTCGGCCAGGATCTCGCGGGCGCGCCGCACCCGACGATCCCGCGGGCCATGGCGAGCGAGCCGCTGCTCCGGGCCCTGGCCGGGGCCCGCAACGATCTGGAGGCGCCGGCCCTGACCGTGGCGCCGGTGATCGGCGACGCGCTGGCGGCCCTCCGCGCCCAGGGCTGCCGCCTCGCGCGGATGTCGGGCTCCGGCGCGACCGTTTTCGCGCTGTTCGCCGACCGGCGCGCGGCCGTCCGGGCCGCCGCCGCCCTGCGCGCCGCCCATCCGGGATGGTGGGTGGCGCCGACCTTCCTGCGCTGACCCGGCCCGCGGGCGGCGTTCAGCCGGGCTCCGCCTCGTACACCGTCACGACGCCGCGGCCCTCGGGCACCATCACGCGCCAGCCGCGCGCCCGCGGCAGGTCGCCGGGATCGATCGCGCTGGCCCGACCGGTCCCGACATCGTAGGTCGCGAGCCGGCCGTCCGAGATGCGTCCGCGCAGATACGCCCGGCCGTCGCCGAGGTGGAGCGCGGCCGGAGCGGCGGTGACGCCGTGGGCGACGTCCGCGAGGGCGCCGCTCGGCGCCAGGACGGCCCCCGGCAGCGCCAGCACGTCGGCCTCGGGAGCGATCTCGGACGCGACCCGCAGGTGGCCATCGACCGCGTGACGGCGGTTCAGCAGCAGGGCCTCCCGACGTCCCTCACGCTGCACGACGAGGGCGAGATCCGGCCCGTCCCGGCCGGCGATCAGGTAGACGCTGCCCGGCGCGAGCCGATCGAGGCGGGTGGTCCGGCCGGGACGGTGCAGGTCCAGGATCATGCTTCTATCCGCGCGCGCCGCTCACCCCGCCCCTTCCGGTAGAACGCGCGACGCTCGGCTTCGGCCCGAACCACGGTGGCGCGCACCTTGAGCAGGTCCTTTCGGGTCAGGAGCCCGACGAGGCCGCCGGTGCGCGGATCGGAGACCGGCAGGCGCCCCTGCCCGGCCGACAGCATCACGTCGAGGGCGTGCGAGACCACGTCGCCCGGATGGACGACGGCGAGATCTGCGTCCGAGACGCGCTCGCCGAGGGTGCCCGCCTCGTCCCCGCCGTCGCGCTCCTCCAGGGTCCAGCGCAGGGCGTCGCTGCGCGAGACGAGACCCACGGGCCGGCCCGCGCCGTCGACCACCGGATAGGCGTGGTGGGCACCGATCTCGATCGCCGCGAGGGCGTCGGCCAGGGGCAGGTTCGCGTCGAGGGTCTCGACCGTGCGGGTCATCACCGCCTCGACCCGGGCGAGTTCGTAGGGATCGATCCCGTATTCCCGGGTCACGTGCTGCCCGCGCCGGGCGATCTTCTCGGTCAGGATCGAGCGCTTGAGGAGGAGGACGGTCACCGCGTAGGCCGCCATGGTGGCGGCGAGCAGCGGCGCCAGGGCGGCGACGTCGCCGGTCACCTCGACGGCGAAGACGACGCCGGTCAGCGGCGCCGGCAGGGTGCCGCCGAGCATCGCCGCCATGCCGATGAGCGCCCAGAAGCCGTGGGCGCCCGGCAAGAGGATGCCGATCAGCCAGCCGACGGCGCCACCGAGGATCAGCAGCGGCGCGAGCACGCCTCCGGACGTGCCCGACGACAGGGCGGCGAGCCAGATCACCGCCTTCACCACGAGGATCAGCACGACGGCGTTCGCCAGCATGTGGCCGGAGAGCAGGTCGTGGATGACGTCGTAGCCGACGCCGAGCGCCCGGGGCTCCACGAGGCCGCCCAGCCCGACCACGACGGCGCCGAGGGCGGGCCACCACATCCAGTGGAGGGGAAGCCGCCCGAAACCGTCCTCCAGCGCGTAGAGCGCCCGGGTCAGCGCCCCCGAGATCAGGCCGCAGGCGACCCCGAGCAGCGCGCAGGCGGGCAGCCCCCACCAGGGCAGGGCCGGATTGTCGGCGAAGGGGAAGAGCGGGCCGGCGCCGAACAGGGCCGGCCGCCAGCAGGCCGCGGTGACCGCCCCGACGGTCACCGGGACGAGGCTGCGCGGCCGCCACTCGAACAGCAGGACCTCCACGGCGAGCAGCACGGCCGCCACGGGCGTCCCGAAGATGGCGGTCATGCCGGCCGCCGCGCCCGCCACCAGCAGGGTCTTCCGCTCGGCGGCGCTGAGATGGAAGAACTGGGCGAAGAGCGAGCCGACCGCGCCGCCCGTCACGATGATCGGCCCCTCGGCGCCGAACGGGCCGCCGGTGCCGATCGCCACCGCCGAGGAGAGCGGCTTGAGCACGGCGACCTTGGGCGACATCCGGCTGCCGCCGATCAGGATCGCCTCCATCGCCTCCGGGATCCCGTGGCCGCGGATCTTCTCCGAGCCGTAGCGCGCCATGGCGCCGACGATCAGCGCCCCGATCACCGGGATCGCCACCATCCAGGGCCCCGGCGCCGCGCCGGCCAGGGAGGTCAGGTCGGCGTCGAGCCGGCCGTACCAAGCGAGGTTGGTCACGAGGCCGATCAGCGTGAGCAGGATCCAGGCGGTGCCGCTGGCGGCGGTCCCGGTGACGACCGCCATGCCGGCCAGCGTCAGGACCCGCCAGTCCGCGCTGAAATCTCCCAGCGCCCGCCGCGACGGCCTACCGTCCCCGCTCCCGCTCCCAGTCCCGCCGATCATCAGGGCCTCCTTTCCTCGCGGCGGCACTTATGTCGTGATCCGATATATTCGACAATGGCTCGACCGTTGCAGCCGGGACAGGACTGCCGATACGACGCAGCATCGGCGGCTCGGACGATTCACCACGGAGGCGATCATGGAGGCCGATGCCCCCGGAACGGCGGCACTGTCGCGGGAGCAGTACGCGGCGCTGGCGGATTTCCGATTCCGTCTCCGCCGCTTCCTGGCGTTCAGCGAGGCCGCGGCGGCCCGGGCGGGGCTGCCGCCGCAGCAGCATCAGGCGCTGCTGACGCTCGCGGGCCACGTCGGGCGCGCGCCCGCCACGGTCGGCCTGCTGGCCGAGCAGCTGCTCATCGCCCCCCACAGCGCGGCCGAGCTGGTGTCCCGCATGGTCGAGGCCGGCCTGCTGACCAAGACCCGCGCCGTCGAGGACAGGCGGCGCAGCGAGCTGTCGCTGACGCCGCGCGCCGAGGCCCTGCTGCGCACCTTGACGGACGCGCATCTCGCGGAGCTGCGGGACCTCGCCCCCGCCCTCACCGAGGCCCTCGGGCCCGTGACGCGGTGAGGCCGACGCGGGCCGTCAAGCTGGCGGAGCTCGGTGGCCGTCGACGCGGGAGCCGAGGGCGCCCGCCCTCAGCGCGCCCGCGCCACGCAAAACTCGACGGCCCCGAGGAGCGCCGCCTTGACGGGCCCGTCCGGGAAGATGTCGAGGGCGGCCCGGGCCTCGGCGCCGTAATGGTGGGCGCGGGCCACGGTCTCCTCCAGGGCGCCGTGGCGCTGCAGGAGGTCGAGGGCGGTCTCCAGGTCGGTCTCGCCGATCTCGCCCTGCTGCAGGGTGCGCCGCCAGAAGCCGCGCTCGCCCTCGCTGGCCCGGCGATAGGCCAGCACGATCGGCAGGGTGATCTTGCCCTCGCGGAAATCGTCGCCGACGTTCTTGCCGAGCTCCGCGGAGGTGCCGCCGTAGTCGAGCACGTCGTCGATCAGCTGGAAGGCGATGCCGAGATTCATCCCGTAGGACCGGGCGGCCGCCTGCTCGGCCTCGGGCCGGCCGGCGAGCACCGGCCCGACCTCGCAGGCGGCGGCGAAGAGCTCGGCGGTCTTGCCGCGGATCACCGCGAGGTAGGCGGCCTCGTCGGTCTCCAGGTTCTTGGCGTTGGTGAGCTGCATCACCTCGCCCTCGGCGATCACCGTGGCGGCGGCCGAGAGGATGTCGAGCGCCTTGAGCGAGCCGACCTCGACCATCATCCGGAAGGCCTGGCCGAGCAGGAAGTCGCCGACCAGCACGGAGGCCTCGTTGCCCCACTTGATCCGGGCGGCGACGCGGCCGCGCCGCATGTCGCTCTCGTCGACCACGTCGTCGTGGAGGAGCGTGGCGGTGTGCATGAACTCGACGCTGGCGGCGAGCTTCACGTCGCCGTCGGCGGCGCCCGCGTAGCCGCAGAGCCGGGCGCAGGCCAGCGTCAGGATCGGGCGCAGGCGCTTGCCGCCGGAGGCGATCAGGTGGTTGGCGACCTCGGGGATCATCGCCACGTCCGATCCCGTCCGCGACAGGATCGTGGTGTTGACCCGCGCCATGCCGTCGGCCACCAGCGCGACGAGGTCGTTGAGCCCCGCCTCCGCCTCGGGCTTCGGATTCTCGATGGAGAGGGCCATACCCAAGATCCGTGACCTCCAGACCGGTCGCCCCGCAGGGGGCGGGCGATCCCTTCGCACGCGCCCCGCGGCGCCGCAACATCGTCGCCGGCCGGATATGGGGTGTCGCCAGCGCGGATCTCACGCGACGAAACCGCCGATCCCCGCCCGTTCCGGAGCCGCGCCGCGATGATCGAGCTGATCCGGGCCAACGACGTCGTGCTGATCGGGTTCGCCCGCTCGGTCCTCGAGGCGGCCGAGATCCCGGTCCTCGTGGCCGACAGTCACATGAGCCTGATGGAGGGGTCGATCGGCGTCTTCGGCCAGCGCCTCCTCGTGCCGCGCAACCACGAGGCCCAGGCCCGCCGCCTGCTGACCGATGCCGGCATCGCCCACGAGCTGCGCCAGCCGTGACCGCCGAGGCCGACAGCGGCGCCGATCCCTTCCTCGGCGGCCGCCTGCGCCTGCACCAGCCGCCGCGGGGCGCGCACCGCGCCGGGACCGACGCGGTGCTGCTCGCCCGGCTGCTCGCGCCGCGGGCCGGGGACCGGCTCTGCGACGTCGGCGCCGGGACCGGCGCCGTCGGCCTCGTCTGCGCGGCCCTGGCGCCGGGGCTCCGGCCGACCCTGGTCGAGCGCGACCCGGCACTCGCCGATCTGGCCCGCGCCAACGCGGCCCTCAACGGCATCGACGCGCGGATCGTGGTCGCCGACGTGCTGGCCCCCGCGGCGGAACGCCGCGCCGCCGGTCTGCTGCCGGACAGTTTCGACGTCGTGCTCACCAACCCGCCGTTCTTCGCGGCCGGCGATCACCGCGCCTCGCCGCATCCGGGCCGCGCCGCCGCCCACACCTTCGCGGGCGGCGATCTCGACGCCTGGATCCGCGCCTGTACGGCGATCCTGCGGCCCGGCGGGCGCCTGGGCCTCATCCACCGGGCGGACGCCCTCCCGGCCTGCCTCGACGCGCTCCGGGGCCGCTACGGCGGGCTGGCGATCCGCCCGGTCCATCCCCGCGGCGACGTGCCCGCGATCCGCGTGCTGATCGCGGCGACCCGCGGCAGCCGCGCCTTGCCGAGCCTGCTGCCGCCCCTCGTCCTGCACAGCCCCGACGGTACCTTCACCGACGAGGCTGAGGCGCTCCATCGCGGCGCGCCGTGGCCGGCGCCCTGATCGCCCGCGTCACGCCGCGAGGGCGGCGGGCTCGGCGTCGCGGATGCCGAGGAACCGCTCGACCTCCGGAAGGTCCGGGAAGGCGAGAAATTCCGGGCGCAGCGGCTCGGGCAGGCCCTCGAAGTTCAGGCCCGGGAACGTGTCGGGATGCGGGTAGAGCTGCCAGGCCGCGCCGGGCTCGACCGGGGGGAACAGGATCGCGACCTTCTCGGCGCCGAGGCGGACGATCCGCGTCGGGCTGTACGACAGCGTCTCGATGCTCCAGCCGTGGTGGGAATCCCGGCGGGCCTTCATGGTGCGGCGGCTCGTCGCGCGATGCATGGCGGTCTCCTTCGGTGGGGGTGGAAGCGGGATCAGGCGGCGCTGCGGCGTCCGGCGCGCTTCGGCCAGCCCAGCGCCACGAGGCGGGCCTTGGCGTAGTCGCGCACCTCGTCGCGGGTGCCGGGCGGCATCGTCGCCAGGACGGCCTGGGTGGCGCCGTCCAGCATCAGGTCGGTGACGGCGTTGATGGTCTCGGCCTCGTCGATGCGGCGCTTGAGGTCGCCCTCGGCCTCGGTCACCTCGTCGAAGGCGGGCGCCTCCTCGAAATCCTCGTCGACGGCCCGGACCGGGACCTGATGGGCCCGGAACTCGTCGGCCTCCTCCTCGGAGTAGACGAGGCCGTGCAGCTCGATGAGCTTGAGGATGACGCGGTCCTTCCCGCGCTTCTCGGCCATGGCGTAGACGTAGGCCGCCTGCTTGCCCGAGACGCGGTAGTTCACGTTGACCAGCGCCTCGCCCATGGACCACTCGACCCGCTCGGTCCCGGGCTTCGCGCCGGGCAGCCGGCCGGTCACCAGGATCACGGCCTCGTCGCGCTCGGCCCGGATGACGGTCGGCGGCTCGAACACGATGCCGGCCTGGGCGGCGATGCGCTCCAGGGTCTTGTGGTAGATGACGGCGGTCCCCTGGACGCGCCAGACGTTGCCCCCGAAGGGCTCGCCGTAGCGGACGAGGATGTCGGCGATCTGCTTGTCGGCGGTTCGCATGGGGCGCTCGGTCCGTCAGGGTGAGGTCGCGTCGTCCACAGCTTTTATCGGGGACGCTCTTTCGTTCTCTTTTTGTTCACATCTATATGCGCAATCCGCCCGCGATGCGCAAGGCTCGGACGCGAAAAGCTGCGGCCGCGGACGTGCGTCATCGTCGGACACGTGCGGGCGTGGCGCGGGTCCCCGCTCCCGTGCGGGAGAGCGCGTGCGTCGCGGATGTCTCAGGAAGACGGCTCGTTGTCGGCGCAGTCGTACAGCAGCCTTTCGGATCCGAAGGCCCGACGGGGTCCGGCCCGGCGCACGATGCCATTGCGGCACCCCCGCCGCCTGCGCCGCCGACCCGCATTGTTGCTGCACCGCACCCTAGGCTAGACCGCTTCCACGATGTCCGAGACAGCTGCCGCGATGACGCCTTCCCTCTGGACCCGCCTGTCGAACCCCAGCCACTTCATGCGGTGGTCGGGGGCGCTCGTGCCGTGGCTGACGGCCCTGTCCCTCGGCGTGCTGGCCCTGGGCCTGTACCAGACCTTCTTCGTGGTGCCGCCCGACTACCAGCAGGGCGAGACGGTGCGGATCATGTACATCCACGTCCCGGCGGCGTGGCTCGGCGTGTTCTTCTACGGCGCGATGAGCGTGTCGGCGATCGGAACCCTGGTCTGGCGCCACCCGCTGGCCGACGTCGCCCAGCGGGCGGCCGCGCCGATCGGGGCCGCCTTCACGCTGATCTGCCTCGTGACCGGCTCGCTGTGGGGCAAGCCCATGTGGGGCACCTACTGGGTCTGGGACGCGCGCCTGACCTCCATGCTGATCCTGCTGCTGATCTACTGCGGCATCATCGCCCTGTGGCGGACCCTGGAGGATCCGAACCGCGCCGCCCGCGCGGTCGCGATCCTGACGCTGGTCGGCGCCGTGAACCTGCCGATCATCAAGTTCTCGGTGAACTGGTGGTCGACCCTTCACCAGCCGGCCTCGATCCTGCGCATGGGTGGCTCCACCATCGATCCCTCGATGCTCCACCCGCTGCTGGTCATGATCGCCGCCGCGACCCTCGGCGGGACGACCCTGCACCTCTACGCGATGCGCACCGAGATCATGCGCCGCCGGGTGCGGACGCTGACGATCCGCGAGGCCGAGCGCCTCGACCGCGCCCAGCCGCGCCTCACCCCGACACCGGCCGCGATGCCGGTCGGGCAGCCGGTCTAGGAGGACCGCGATGGAACTCGGGTCTCACGGCGGCTTCATCCTGGCCGCCTACGCGTTCACGGCGGTGGTGATGGTCGCTCTCGTGGGCAACGCCCTGCGCGACCGACGGGCGCAGCGGCGCGCCCTCAGGGGCTTCGGCGAGGACCGGCGATGAGCGCGCCCCTCGACGACACCGCCGGCCGGACACCGCCGGTCCGCCGCTCGCTGCTGCTGATCCTGCCGGCGCTCGTCTTCGCGGCGCTCGCCGCCGTGCTGTTCCTGCGCCTGCGCTCCGGCGCCGACCCGGCCGCCCTCCCCTCCGCGATGATCGGCAAGCCGGTCCCGCGCTTCGACCTGCCCGCCGTGCCGGGGCTGACCGCCGACGGCGCACCCGTGCCCGGCCTGTCGAGCGCGGACCTCAAGGGCCAGATCACGGTGCTCAACGTCTTCGCCTCGTGGTGCGCGCCCTGCCAGGTGGAGCACCCGATGCTGATGCGGCTGGCGAAGGAGCCCGGCATCCGGCTCGTGGGGATCGACTACAAGGAGCCGAACCCCGAGGCCGGCCAGCGCTTCCTGACCCGGCACGGCGTGCCGTTCAGCGCGGTGGGGGCCGACGCCGGCGGCCGCGCGGCGATCGATTTCGGCGTCTACGGCGTGCCCGAGACCTTCATCATCGGGCCCAACGGCGTGATCCGCGACAAGCTGGTCGGCATCCTCACGCCGGAGAATTTTTCCAGCGTGCTCGCCCGCATCCGCGCGGCCGGCAAGGTCGCGGCGGCGCAGTAGGCGTCACGCCTCCGGCTGCGCCTTCTTGCGCTCGTAGCGGGTGAGCAGCGGCGTCTGCGCGAGGGCGAACAGCACGGTGATCGGCATGATGCCGAACACCTTGAAGTTGACCCAGAAATCCTCCGTCTGGGTCCGCCAGACCAGCTCGTTGAGCGCCGCCAGCACGAAGAAGAACATGCCCCAGCGGAAGGTGAGCTTCCGCCAGCCCTCGTCGGTGAGGCTGAACATCGAGTCGAGCACCACCGACAGCAGCGAGCGCCCGAACACGAGGCCGCCGAGCAGCACGGTGCCGAACAGGGCGTTCACGATGGTCGGCTTGACCATGATGAAGGTCTTGTCCTGCAGCGCCAGGGTCAGGCCGCCGAACACCACCACCACCACGCCGGACACGAGCGGCATGATCGGCAGGCGGCGCACCATCACGTAGTGGATCGCCAGAGCCACCACGGTCGCCGCGATGAACACGCCCGTGGCCACGAACAGCTTCTGGTCCGGGGCGATGCCGAACTTCTCGGAATAGGCGTTGCCGAGGAAGAACAGCACCAGCGGCCCGAGTTCCAGCGCCAGCTTCACGAGCGGCGGCAGGTGGCGGTGCGGGGGGACGGATTCGATCTGCATACGCTCGGTTGGCTCGGCTGCGGCGCCCACGGTCGGCTGGGGGCGTCGAACGGGATTCGCCGGGGTGTGTGGAACGCGGAGCGCGCGATGTCCATGACATCGCGCACCGAAGATCGGCGGGCGGCCGCCGCCTAATCCTTCTCCAGCCCGGCGATCGCCCGGGCGAAGTCGCGGGCCGCGAAGGGCTCCAGATCCTCCACGCCCTCGCCGACGCCGATGAAGTGCACCGGCAAGCCGAACTTCGCCGCCAGCGCCACCAGGATGCCGCCCCGGGCGGTGCCGTCGAGCTTGGTCATCACCAGGCCCGTGACCGGCGCCGCCTGCGAGAACAGCTCCACCTGGCTCAGCGCGTTCTGGCCGACCGTGGCGTCGAGGACGAGGAGCGTGGCGTGCGGCGCCTCCGGGTCCTGCTTGCGCAGGACGCGGACGATCTTCTCCAGCTCGGCCATCAGGCCGGCCTTGTTCTGGAGCCGGCCGGCGGTGTCGATCAGCAGCACGTCGGTGCCGGCGGCGCCCGCCTGCTTGAGGGCGTCGAAGGCGAGGCCCGCCGCGTCGGCGCCCTGCGCGCCGCTCACCACCGGCGTGCCGGTGCGCGCGCCCCAGACCTTGAGCTGGTCGATCGCCGCCGCGCGGAAGGTGTCGCCGGCCGCGAGCATCACGGTGCGCCCCTCCGCGCGCAGCTTCGAGGCGAGCTTGCCGAGCGTCGTTGTCTTGCCGGCGCCGTTCACCCCGACCGTCAGGATCACGAAGGGCTTCCGGCCCGCGTCGATGGCGAGCGGCACCGCCACGGGCTCCAGCGCCCGCTCGACCTCCGCGGCCAGGATCGCCCGGACCTCGTCGGGCGAGATGCCCTTCTCGTAGCGGCCCTTGCCGACGGCCTCCGAGACCCGCATCGCGGTCTCCAGGCCGAAATCGGCCTGGATCAGCGCGTCCTCCAGATCCTCCAGGGTCGTCGCGTCGAGCTTGCGCTTGGTGAACAGGCCCGTGACCCGGTCGGACAGCGACGACGAGGTCCGCTTCATCCCGGAGGTGAGGCGGCTCCACCAGCCCTTGGCCTCCGGCTCGCGGTCCGGTCCGGCGCCGGCGTCGTGCGCGAGGGCCGCGGCGCTGTCGACCGGCTGGATGTCGGGCTGGGCGTCGGGTTGAATCTCGGGCTGCATTTCGGCGGCCGGCTCCGTCACCGGCTCCCGGTTCATATCGCCGGTATCGACCGGGTCGGCGCCGTGCGCGGGATCGTCGCCGGCGGTGCCGGCCGGCGGACGCTCCGGCTCGCCCTCCACGGGCAGCAGGTCCGCGCCCTCGACCGCGTCCGGGACCGGCTCCCCGGTCTCCTCGGGCGGCAGCGGGACGTGGGTGACATCTTCCGCGGCGGTGGCGAAGTCCGGCTCCCCCTCGGAGGGCGAGGCCGCCCCGGCCGGAAGCTCGGCCTCGGGCTTGTCCTCGGCCTGATCCTCGGCTCTGTCCTCGGGCGCGGGCTGGCCTTTGCGCCCGAACAGGCGTCCGAACCAGCCGGGCTTCTCCTCGCTCGCCATGAAATCGCGTCCTCGCCCCACCTTGCCCCGCCGACATCGACCCTCTAGCCGATCCGGATGTCCAACGCCTTCGACATAGGCGCGCGCCTCCTCTACCGCGATGCCCTGCTGCTCGTCATCGACAAGCCGGCGGGTTTGCCGGTCCATCCGGGCCCCCGCGGCGGCGAGACGCTCACCGACCACCTCGACGCGCTCCGGTTCGGCCTGCCCCGCCGGCCGGAAGCCGCGCACCGGCTCGACCGCGACACCTCCGGCTGCCTCGCGCTGGGCCGCCACGCCAAGGCTCTGGCGCGGCTCGGGAAGCTCTTCTCCGGCAGCGCCGTCGACAAGACCTACTGGGCGATCGTGGCCGGCGGTCCCGCCGAGGAGGAAGGCAGCATCGACCTGGCGCTGGCCCGCCGCTCGGACGATCCGCGCTCATGGTGGATGAAGGCCGACCCCGCGGGGGACCCGTCGCTGACGCACTGGCGGGTGCTCGGCCGCGCCGGCGGGCGGACCTGGCTGGAGCTGAAGCCGGTCACCGGCCGGACCCACCAGCTCCGGGTCCACTGCGCTGCCTCCGGCTGGCCGATCCTGGGCGACGCGGTCTACGGCGGCGCGCCCCGCGGGAGCGCGCTGCACCTCCACGCGCGGGCGCTGTCGATCCCGCTTTATCCTAAACGGGAGGCCATTACGGTGACGGCGCCGCCCCCACCGCACATCGCCGAAGCCGTGGCGACAATGGGCGCGTGAGCCTCGCATCATCGCGAGCGCAGCGAAGCGACCCAGGGCAGCGCGACATCGGGAGACCTGGCGCCGCTGGATTGCTTCGCTGCGCTCGCAAAGACGGCGGCGGGCACGATTGAACATGCGCCTGGACCGCATCCGTCCTTTCGGGGCCGGCACGGAGCGTGACAGGCTAGGAAAACCGGGCGCTAGGCTCCGATCAGCCGCGCCCCGTCGTGCCCCGCGATGGCGATGCTGTGGAACGTCCCGGGCGCCTCATCGGCCGCCAGCCGCACGGCCGTGAAATCCACACTCCGCCCGACGCCGCCTCGCTCGGCCAGGACCGTCAGGCGGCGCCCGACCTGCGCGTCGAGGTGCCGCCGCAGGGCACCCGCACCCGCCTCGCGCAGCCGCGTCGCCCGCGCACGGATCACGTCTGGCGCAACCGGCGGCATGCGCGCGGCCGGCGTCCCGGGACGTGGGGAATAGGGGAAGACGTGCAGGTGCGTCAGCCCGCATTCCGCCACGAGGTCGAGGGAGCGGGCGAACTGAGCCTCCGTCTCGGTCGGGAAGCCCGCGATGAGATCGGCGCCGAGCACGATGTCGGGCCGCAGCCGCCGCACCGTCTCGCAGAAGCGGATCGCGTCGGCGCGCAGGTGCCGGCGCTTCATGCGCTTGAGGATCAGGTCGTCGCCAGCCTGCAGCGACAGGTGCAGGTGCGGCATGAGCCGCTCCTCCTCGGCGATCGCCGCCATCAGGGCGTCGTCGACCTCGACAGAATCGATCGAGGAGAGGCGCAGGCGCGCGAGGTCGGGCACCGCCCGGAGGATCGCCCGCACGAGACCGCCGAGGGTCGGGGCCGGGCCGGCGAGGTCGCGGCCGTAGGCGGTGAGGTCGACGCCGGTCAGCACCACCTCGCGCCCGCCCCGGGCCACGAGGGTCTCGACCTGCGCGATCACGTCCGCCTCCGGCACCGAGCGGGAGACGCCCCGCCCGAACGGGATCACGCAGAAGGTGCAGCGGTGGTCGCAGCCGTTCTGCACGGGCACGAAGGCACGGGTGTGCCCGGCGACCGCCTCGACCCGCGTCGGCTCGGCCGTTCGCGCCGCCATGACGGCGCCCGGGCCGGTCGCGGCCGCCGACCAGCCCTCCGGCCGCAGCTTCTCGGCGTTGCCGACGAGGCGCGCGACCTCCGGCATGGCCGCGTAGGCCTCCGTCTCGACCTCGGCGCCGCAGCCGGTGACGACGATCTCGGCGCCGGGCCGCTCCCGGGCGATGCGCCGGATCGCCTTGCGGGCCTGCCGCCCGGCCTCGGCGGTCACCGCGCAGGTGTTCACCACCACCCGGTCGCGCCCGTCCGCAGCCGCGTGGGCCCGCAGGGCCTCGGACTCGACGGTGTTGAGGCGGCAGCCGAAGGTGAGGGTCTCGACCGCCATCAGGCCGCGCTGTCGAACAGCTCCGGCGCCAGGGTCCCCTCGGCGACGAGCGCGACCGGACCGGTCATCAGGACGTGGTCGTCGGCGCGCCACTCGACGAACAGCTCGCCGCCCGGCAGCGCGACGCTGGCCTGCCGGCCGATCATCCGCAGGCGCGAGGCGGCCACCACGGTGGCGCAGGCGGCGGTGCCGCAGGCGAGCGTCAGCCCGGCCCCCCGCTCCCAGACGCGGAGCTTGATCGTCTCGCGGCCCGTCACCTGCGCCACCGAGATGTTGGCGCGCTCCGGGAACAGCGGGTGGTTCTCCAGCATCGGGCCGATCCGGGCGAGGTCGAAGCTGTCCGGATCCTGCTCCACGAAGAACACCGCGTGCGGGTTGCCCATGTTCACGGCGCCCGGCGAGTGCAGGATCGGGTCGTCGATCGGGCCGATCTGCAGCTCGATCCGCCGGGTATCGGGGAACGGCTCGGACAGGGGGATCTCGTCCCAGGCGAGCCGCGGGCGGCCCATATCGACCGTGAAGGCGCGTTCCGAGACGCGGCGCACTCCGAGCAGGCCGGCCTTGGTCTCCAGGGTGAGCCGGCCGCCCTCGGCCGGCCGCGCCATGGCCGGGTCGTCGAGCATCGCGTAGGCGACGCAGCGCGTGCCGTTGCCGCAGGCGCCCGATTCCGAACCGTCGGTGTTGTAGATGCGCATGAACGCGTCCGTGCCCGGACTCACGGGATCGTGCAGGACCATCAGCTGATCGAAGGTCGAGCCGGGATCCTGGGCGATCGCCCGCGCCTCCTCGGGCCGGACTTTCGCCGCGGAGCCGCGCAGGTCCAGCACCACGATCGCGTTGCCGGCGCCGTGCATCTTCAGGAAGCGTCTGTGGGCGAGTGCGCTCATGCGGTCCCGCGGTTGGAGGAGGGCGCGGGCTATATCGCAAAAGCCGCCGCCCGGCGCGAGGGGTGCCACGGCGTGGCAGATGCGCCGCACCCGCGGCTCTCGTCCGCGGCGCCCTCGCGGCCCGTCCCGTTCGCCACTAGGTTACGCCGCGGGAGCCCGCGCGATCATCCGCGGGCCTCGACCGGAGCGCCCTACGTGATCCGCCTTCGTCCGCTCGTCGCCCTCTCGGCCGCCCTCGTGCTCGCGTCGGCCGGCCCGATCGCCGCCCAGCAGCAGCCCGCGCCGCCGCCCTCCACGGCGCCCGCGCCGGCCCAGACGAACCCGCTGCCGACCACGACCGCGCCGAACCCGGTCGCCGACCCGGACAAGAGCGCGGCCCCGGCCCCGCAGCAATCGTTGGCGCCCCCGCCCGCGGGCCAGTCTGCGGCGGGAACGCCCCCGGCCACGAGCACGGGGACACCCGGCCGGCCCACGCTCATCGAGAAGGCCGGCGAGCCCGGCGACGTCGACGAGGTCACCCTCCCGGCCAAGCCCGCCGCGATCCTGTCCGGCAAGACCAAGTGGGAGGAGGCCGTGCCGAACCTGAAACAGGCCTTCGCGCGGATCGAGGCCGACCTCGCCAAGCTCGGCGTCGCGCCGGCCGGCCGGCCGCTCGCGGTCTTCACCCGCACGGACGACGACGGCTTCGAGTTCGAGGCGATGGTCCCGGTGGCGGCCGCGCCGAGCCCGGCACCGGCCGAGACCGACGGCCTGCGCTTCGGCACGACGCCCTCCGGCAGGGCGCTGCGCTTCGCCCACAAGGGCTCCTACGAGTCGATCGACAGCACCTACGAGACGCTGACCGCCTACCTCGATGCCAAGGACATCGTCGTGCAGGACCGGTTCGTGGAGGAGTACGCCACCGACCTCAAAGACAGCACCGACGACAGCCTCGACGTGAACATCTACGCGCTGGTGAAGTAGGCGAGCGCGGGCCGGCGGCGGCGCCCTTCGGTCGCGACGACCGCCTCGGAAACGAGCGCGCCCTGCTCTCCGCTGGAAGCGCGCGGACCCGACGATGCGGACAGATCGCCGCTGCCCCGTACCGGCAGGAACAGGGGCGGCGGCTGGCGGATTCGCCCGACATGCCCGCCGCCGACCTCAGATCCGCGACCGTCCCGCGTTCACGCCGCAAGGCGGTCCCCGCCGTCGCGGATCCGGCGCTGGCCGAGAAGGCGCTCGCCGTCCACGCGCGGCTCTGCCCGGTCTACGGCTGCCCGATCCCGTACTTCCACAGCCTCGATCCGGTCAGCGAGCTCGTCTCGTCGCTCCTGTCGCACCGGACCCGCAATGCCGAATCCGGCCGGGCCTTCAAGGCGCTGCGGGCGCGCTTCCCCGACTGGGACGCGATGCTCGACGCGGACGTGCCGGAGATCGAGGCCGCCATCGCGGGTGTGACTTGGCCGGAGCTGAAGGCGCCGCGTATCCGCGACGTGCTCCGCGCCCTGCGCGACCGGCACGGCAGCCTCGACCTCGCCTTCCTGGCCGACATGGAGGTCGAGGCGGCGCGGGAATGGCTGCAGGCGATCCCGGGCGTCGGGCCGAAGACCAGCGCGGCGGTCCTGTCCTTCTCCACCCTGCGGATGCCGGCGCTGCCGGTCGACAGCCACCATCATCGGGTCGCCCAGCGCCTCGGGCTGATCGGCAGGCGGGTCGATGTCGGCCCGTCGCACCCGATCCTGCGGGCGCAGCTCCCCGCGGACTGGAGCGCGCAGGACCTCTACGACAATCACGAGATCCTGATGCTGCACGGGCAGAAGGTCTGCCATCATCATCGCCCGGCCTGCGGGCGCTGCGTCCTGGTCGACCTCTGCCCCAGCGCGAAGCTGCCCACGCGAGAGCCGTGAGCGCGTCCTTGACCATTCCGGCCTACGGGTGCGAGTAACCGCGCGCCCGGACGGCGCGGAGCCCCGGTCTTCCCTCGCTCAGGATCGGCGCCGATGGCCGCGTTCACCGAATTGGTCTTCTCGGGCGTCCAGCCCACCGGCAATCTGCACCTCGGCAACTATCTCGGGGCGGTGAAGCGCTTCGTGGAGATGCAGGAACGCGACGCGCAGTGCCTGTACTGCGTGGTCGACCTGCACGCGATCACCGTCTGGCAGGATCCCGAGGCCCTGCGCGGCCAGATCCGCGAGGTCACGGCCGCCTTCCTCGCCGCCGGCATCGATCCGAAGCGCTCGATCGTGTTCAACCAGAGCCAGGTGCCCCAGCACGCCGAGCTCGCCTGGGTGTTCAACTGCGTCGCCCGTCTCGGCTGGCTGAACCGCATGACCCAGTTCAAGGAGAAGGCCGGCAAGGACCGGGAGAACGCCTCGATCGGCCTCTACGACTACCCGGTGCTGATGGCGGCCGACATCCTGGCCTACCGGGCGACCCATGTGCCGGTCGGCGAGGACCAGAAGCAGCACCTGGAGCTGACTCGGGACATCGCACAGAAGTTCAACACCGATTTCTCGGGGTCGATCACGGCGCACGGCCACGGCGACGCGTTCTTCCCGATCACGGAGCCGCTGATCGGCGGGCCGGCCGCCCGGGTCATGTCGCTGCGCGACGGCACCAAGAAGATGTCGAAGTCGGATCCGTCGGACAACGCCCGCATCAACCTCACGGACGACGCGGACGCCATCGCGCAGAAGATCCGGAGAGCGAAGACCGACCCCGAGCCCCTGCCCTCCGAGGTGGCGGGCCTGAAGGAGCGGCCCGAGGCCGACAACCTCGTGGGGATCTACGCGGCGCTCGCCGGGATCACCCGCGAGGACGTTCTGCGCGATTTCGGCGGGGCGCAGTTCTCGACCTTCAAGCCGGCTCTGGCCGACCTCGCGGTGACGAGCCTCGCGCCGATCGCCGAGGAGATGCGCCGCCTCACCGCCGATCCGGGCCATATCGACGCCGTGCTGGCCGACGGCGGCGCCCGGGCCGAGACCATCGCGGCGCAGACCCTCGACGCGGTCAAGGACATCGTCGGCTTCGTCCGGCGCGGTCCCAGCCTGCAGGCGGTGCGGTGACCGTCCGGGCGCTGGTCTTCGACGTCTTCGGGACGCTGGTCGACTGGCGCTCCGGCGTCGCCCGCGAGGCGGCGCGGCTGCTCGCGCCCGTCGCGCCGGACCTCGATGCCGGCGCCTTCGCGGACGCGTGGCGGGCCCGCTACAACCCATCGATGGAGACGGTGCGCTCCGGCGCCCGACCCTACGTCGACCTCGACACGCTCCAGGCCGAGTCGCTGCCCGGCGTGCTGGCGCAGTTCGGCATCGCGGGCGTCTCCGAGGCCGTGCGGGGCGAGCTGGTCCAGGCATGGCACCGGCTCGACGCGTGGCCCGAGGTGCCGGACGCGCTGCGACGCCTGCGCGAGAAGCACCTCCTGGCACCGAACTCCAACGGACATGTCCGGCTGATGGCCGACCTCGCCCGCCGCAACGGCCTGATCTTCGACGCGGTGCTCGGCGCCGGCTATTCCCGCGACTACAAGCCGAAGCCGGCGCTCTACCGCGACGCGGTCGCGGCCTTCGGCTTCGCGGCCGGCGAGACCATGATGGTCGCCGCCCACTCGAACGATCTCGCGGCGGCCGCCAGCCACGGGCTCGCCACCGCCCACATCGCCCGCCCGCACGAGCACGGCCCGGCCGGCGGCGAGACCGCGCCGACGGTGCCGGTCACCCACGCGGCGCGGGATCTCGCGGATCTCGCCGACCGGCTCGGCTGCTGACGGATCGATACGGGAGGGTGTGATGGCCGACTGGAACCCCGCCCTCTACACCCGCTTCGAGGACGAGCGGACCCGCCCCGCCGCCGAACTCCTCGCCCGCGTGCCCCTCGACGCACCGCGGCTCGCCGTCGATCTCGGCTGCGGGCCCGGCAACTCGACCGCGCTGATCGCGGCGCGCTTCCCCGACGCGGAGGTGATCGGCCTCGACACTTCCCCGGCGATGCTGGAGAGCGCCCGCGCCCGCCTGCCGGGCCTGTCCTTCGCGCTGGCCGACGCCGCCACCTGGGTACCCGAGCGGGCCCCGGACCTGATCTACGCCAACGCCGTGCTGCAATGGCTGCCGGACCACGCGACCCTGCTGCCGCGGCTGTTCGGTCTGCTCGCCCCGGGCGGCGTGCTCGCTGTGCAGATGCCCGACAACCTCGCGGAGCACACCCATCGCCTGATGCGCGCGGTCGCGGCGGACGGCCCCTGGGCGGCCGCGATCGGCGATCCCGCCGTGGCCGGCCGCCTCGGGCGGATGCTGGAACCCGCCGCCTACTACGACCTGCTGGCGCCGCGCGCCGCCGCCGTCGACGTCTGGCGCACCGCCTACCACCACCGCATGGCGGACGCGGCCGCCATCGTGGACTGGGTCAGCGCGACCGGGCTCCGGCCGTTCCTCGACCCGCTGGATCCGGAGGAGCGGGCCGGCTTCCTGGCGGCCTACACCCGCGCGATCGACGCCGCCTACCCGCCGCGCAGCGACGGGCGGCGCCTGCTCGCCTTCCCGCGCGTGTTCATCGTCGCCCACAAGGCGCCGTAGCGCGGGCCGGCACGGCGACCATCAGGCCGCCCGCACCGTTCCGAGGAAGCGGCCGACCTCCGCCCGGAGATGCGCGGATTGCCGCGACAGGTCCGCGGACGATTCCAGCACCTGACCGGCGGCAGAGCCGGTCATGTCGGCGGCTTCGGCCACGCGGGCGATGTTCGTCGTCACCTCGCCCGTGCCGGCGGCAGCCTGGGTCACGTTGCGGACGATCTCCTGGGTTGCCGTGCCCTGCTGCTCGACCGCGGCCGCGATCGTCGTGGCCGCCCCGCTGATCTCGTCGACGCGCGTCGTGATGCTGCCGATCGCCGAGGCCGCCTGCTCGGTCGAGGCCTGGACGCGGGCGATCTGGCCCGCGATCTCCTCGGTGGCCCGTGCGGTCTGCTCGGCCAGCGCCTTCACCTCGGCGGCCACGACCGCGAAGCCCCGGCCGGCCTCGCCGGCGCGGGCCGCCTCGATGGTGGCGTTCAGGGCCAGCAGGTTGGTCTGGCCGGCGATGCCGCTGATCAGCGCCACAACATCACCGATCTTCATCACCGCCGCGCTCAGATCCTCCACCAGCCGCACCGTGCGCCCGGCCTCGTCGGCCGCGGCCCGCGCGAGTTGCGCGGATCCCTGGACCTGACGCCCGATCTCCTGCACCGAGCTGCCGAGCTCCTCGGCCGCCGAGGCCGCGGCCCGGACGTTGGCGGCGGCCTCCTCGGCCCCGGCCGCGACGGTGGTCGACTGGCCGGCGGTCTCCGACGCCGTGGCGGCCAGCGCCCCGGCCGTGGCCTGCAGCGCGGTGGCCGCGTCCGTGACCGTCGCGACGATGCCGCCGATGGCCTGCTCGAAGCTGTTCGCCAGGTCCGCGGTCACCCGCTTGCGGTCCCGGTCGGCCGCCGCCTGAGCCTCCGCCCGCGCCCGCGCGTCGGCCTCCGCCTGCGCCCGCAGGCCGTCGCGCAGCTTCAGCACGGCACGCCCGACCAGTCCGACCTCGTCGCGCCGCTGCGCCTCGCGCACATCCGCCCCGTAATCGCCCGCGGCCATGTCGCCGATGGTCCGGCCGAGGCCGCGGATCGGCGCCCCGACGAGACGGTGCAGCGCGCCGAAGACGGCCGCGCACCCGATCAGCACGCAGAGGACCGAGATGCCGATCAGCGTCGCGCGCGCCCGATCGGCGGCGGCCGTGAGCGTCGCCACCGGCACCGCGACGACGATGGCCCAGCGGTCAAGGGTCTCGCCCGCCTGGATATGCTGCGCCATGTAGCGCCACGGCGCACCGTCCGGACCCGGCGCGTCGGTCACCACATTGGCCCCCGCCGCGATCGCCTGCCGGGCCGCGGCGGCCGCCGACGCGTCGAAGCCCTGCAGCGGCTTCCCGGCCGCCGCGCCGGTCGGATGCGCGACGGTCGTCCCGCTCGCCGAGACCACGGCGAGGTAGCCGGTCCCGAACGGCCTCACCGCCCCGAGGGCGGCGTTCAGGGACCCGAGATCGATGTCGACGCCGGCGGTGCCGCGATACGTGCCGTCCACGGTGATCGGTGCGCCGAACGACATCATGACGACGTCCTTCCCGGCCACCGGGTAGATGTAGGGTTCGATGGCGACTAAGCGGTTCAGCTGCTTCGGCCGGAGGTAATAGGCGCCGTCCGGCTCGGCCTCGTAGCCCGTGAGGACCTCGCGCTTGATCGTGCCGCTCCCGCGGTTCCAGTAAGGCATGAAGCGGCCGCTCGCGTCCGAGGAGGCCGTGCCGGCGAACGCGCGGTCGCGCCCGTCCAGGGCGTCCGGCTCCCAGCCCGTCCAGGTCGCGATCAGCTCGGGGTTGGCGCGCAGAAGCTCGCGCAGCAGCGCGTCGTAGATGTCCCGGTCCTGGATGCGGCCGGCGCGCAGGGCCGACGCGGAGGCCGCGATGCTCTCGGCAGTCTTGGCCGCTACCGCGAGGCGGAAGCGGACCTCGCGCGCCTCGTTCGACAGCGTCTCCGACTGTATCTCTGCGGCCTGCTCATCGAAGGAAGCGTCGATTCGGCGGGCGAGAAAAGTCGTCCCCCCCGCGAACACCGCAGCGATCAGGATGCTGCAGATCAATGCGACGCGCAGCGGGAGCGAAACCATGGTCTTAACGGTCCGAGCAAAGATGCGATCGTCAAAATCTGCACGAAATTTATGGCTCGGCACTCACATCGTCAAGAATTTTTTAAACCATTAAACTATATAACACAGAAGTTTTGCTTTATTAGTATTTTGTACGGCAGATTTATACTCGGAAAAATCTGATTTGACGTAAATTGAGTCCCGCACCGGCCGCCCGGGACTGCGGGGCGGCCGGAATGGACGATCAGGCCTCGCCGCGGGCCATCAGCGCCTCGTACTCCGCGACTTCCAGCCGGCCCTCCTGGGCGACGCGGGCCTTGTCGGCATCGCTGATCACGTCGCCCGCGAGGTCGAGGCGCTTCCAGGCGGCGAGCGGGGTCTCGCGGCCGGGACGCGGCACGTACTTGTTCTGCTCGAGCTTCTGATACTTGTGGATGTAGCGCGGGCAGTTGATCCAGATCTTCGTCACCGCGACCTTCACCAGGTACTTGGCCTCGGTGTACGCG
The DNA here is from genome assembly GCF_900116245.1 of Methylobacterium sp. yr668. Taxonomy (NCBI): domain Bacteria; kingdom Pseudomonadati; phylum Pseudomonadota; class Alphaproteobacteria; order Hyphomicrobiales; family Methylobacteriaceae; genus Methylobacterium; species Methylobacterium sp. yr668. The sequence goes on from NZ_FOZY01000003.1 coordinate 343,252, forward strand.
GCCATGAGGGCGTCGTCGCGCAGCAGCGTCGCGTGGCCCTGCACGCGGATGCGGTGGGGCGTCTCGAAGTCGATGAACAGCAGGCCGACCTTGGCCTGCCCCTCGATGTTGCCCATCGAGTAGAACATGCCGTTGCCGTCGAAGCCCGGGAAGACGAGCGTCTTGTCGTCGAGCACCTTCACGAAGCCCGTGGGGCCGCCCTTGTAGGAGACCGTCGGCATCCCGTCCGGGTCGACGGTCGAGAGGAAGAACATGTCGCGGGAGCCGATGAAGGCGGCCTCGTCCGGCTGGACGGTCTCGTGGACCCAGTCCTCGTCGAGACGCACGGCGAGCTTGGTGGTGCCGAACTCCTCCTGCAGCGCCCGGTGCGCGTCGGAATAGAGCGATGCCATGCGTGTCCTCTCCGCTTGCCGGTCCTCGTACGCGCGGGGCCGCTGGCGGGCTTATGGCCGGGACACCCCGTGTGGGGCAACCCGGAACGCGAAGGGCCGGCCACGCCTCCGCGTGACCGGCCCCGCGCGTGCGCGGCCGGGCCGGGCCCGACCGCGCGGATGCGGATCAGTTGCGGGTCTTGTCGACCAGCGCCTTCTCGGAGATCCACGGCATCATGCCGCGGAGCTTGGCGCCGACCTCCTCGATCGGGTGGGCGGCGAGCTTGGCGCGGGTCGCCTTGAACGAGGTCTGGTTGACCTTGTTCTCCAGCATCCAGTTGCGGGTGAAGGTGCCCGACTGGATGTCGTTGAGCACGCGCTTCATCTCGGCCTTGGTCTCGGGCGTCACGATGCGCGGGCCGGTGACGTACTCGCCGTACTCGGCCGTGTTGGAGATCGAGTAGTTCATGTTGGCGATGCCGCCCTCGTAGATGAGGTCGACGATCAGCTTCACCTCGTGGAGGCACTCGAAATAGGCCATCTCGGGGGCGTAGCCCGCCTCGACCAGGGTCTCGAAGCCGGCCTTGATCAGCTCGACGAGGCCGCCGCAGAGCACGGCCTGCTCGCCGAACAGGTCGGTCTCGCACTCCTCCTTGAAGGTCGTCTCGATGATGCCGGCGCGGCCGCCGCCATTGGCCGAGGCGTACGACAGGCCGAGGTCGTGGGCGTTGCCGGAGGCGTCCTGCGCGATGGCGATCAGGGTCGGCACGCCGCCGCCGCGGAGGTACTCGGAGCGCACGGTGTGGCCCGGGCCCTTCGGGGCGACCATCAGGACGTCGAGGTCCTTGCGCGGCTCGATCAGGTTGAAGTGGACGTTGAGGCCGTGGGCGAACAGGAGCGCGGCGCCCTGCTTCATGTTGCCCTCGAGGGACTCGCGGTAGATGTCGCCCTGCAGCTCGTCGGGGGTGAGCATCATCACCACGTCGGCCCACTTGGCGGCCTCGGCGACCGACAGGACCTTGAAGCCCTCGTGCTCGGCCTTCTTGGCGGTGGCGGAGCCCTCGCGGAGCGCGATGACGATGTCCTTCACGCCGGAATCGCGCAGGTTGAGCGCGTGGGCGTGGCCCTGGCTGCCGTAGCCGACGATGGCGACCTTCTTGCCCTTGATCAGGTTCAGGTCGGCGTCGCGATCGTAATACACCCGCATGTCTGTCTCCTCTTAGACTTGGTGTTTCGGGTCGGGTCTGGCCCGGCCGTAGAGGGCCAGGAACTGCTCGACGGCGCGGCCCGCGTCGCGCCGGATCTCGGCCCCGTCGAGGTCGAGGGTCTCGCCGAGCAGAAGGCGGATCTGGATATCCCGGCCGACGAGGCCGAAGAAGGTGCGGAAGGCAGCCTCGCTGTCGGCGAAGCTCAGCAGGCCGGCGGCGCGGCCGGCCTCCAGCACGGGCTTAACCCGCTCGCCGATGGCGAAGCGCCCGTTCGCCAGGACGATGCCGCCGAGATTGCTCTTGCGCGAGCCCGCATGCGCGATGGCGATGCGGTTCAGCGCCACCGAGGTCGGGCCGGTGATGACCTCAAGCCACGTCACGGCGAAGTCCTGCAGGCGCTCCCGCAGGGTCGCGCCGTCGAGCACCTGCGCGCTGTCGTTCCCGGCATGGACCCGGGAGGCCTGCCAGCGCACCGTGGCGGTCAGCAAACCGTCCCGGTCGCCGAACCACTTGTAGAGCGTCTCCTTCGAGCAGCTCGCCCGGCGCGCGACGGCGTCCATGGTGAGTTGCTCGCCGTCCTCGACCATCAGGCCGAGCACGGCGTCCAGCACTGCCTGCTGGCGTGCCGACGGCTCTTCCCGCTCTGCTGTAGCGCTGGCCTGCATCATCTCGAATGGCGTACCGTACCGTACGGTACGCGCTTTAGGCCGATTCGTAGGGTGCGGCAAGGGGGTGCCGTGCCCGCACCTCGCTAGCGGGGGAGCGGCAGTCCTTCGCGGGCGAAGACGGCCTCGACAGCCGGGCGCTCGGCGACCCGGCGCGCATGGGCGGTCCAGGCCGGGAAGCGCCCGGCCATGTCGAACCGGAGCACCGGGCCGTTGGCCCAGAACCAGAAGACCGTCAGGTAGGCGTCGACGACGCTGAACCGGTCGCCCACCGCCCAGCCGCCGTGCGACAGGCGCACCTCGGTCATGGTGGCGAGGTCCGCGTAGGTGTTGGCCGCCTTCGCCTTGATGCCCTCGAACGCGCTCTCGTCCTCGGTGTAGCGCTCGGGCCGGCGGACATGGGCGTAGGTCACGTGGTGGTTGCAGGCGAGCCAGCCGAGCCACTCGTCGGCGGCGGCCTGCTCGCGGAGATCCGTGGGCCAGAGCCCCTTCTCCGGCACCTGACGGGCGACGTGGCGCAGGATGGCCGCGCACTCGGTGAGCACCCAGCCGTCCTCGGTCAGCGCCGGCACGCGGCCGCGATCGTTGATCGCGAGGTATTCCGGCCGGCGCTGGTCGCCCGCGGCGAGGTCGAGCTTGAGGCCCTCGTAGGGCAGCCCGGATTCCTCCAGGATGATGTGGGCGGCGAGCGAGCAGGCGCCGGGGGCGTAGTAGAGGGTGCGGGCGGTCATGGGGGGTCCTTGATCGACGAACACGGGCGCGGCGTTTTCAGCGACAACGGCCAGCCGGCTGTCGCCTTCAGAGCCGGTAACGTCTTCCGGCTCCCCGAGCACCGACTGGCCGCGCGCCAGAAGCTCAGAGCGGCTCCGCCCCGCGCCCCATGGCGGAGATGCCCGTCCGGCAGATCTCCACCAGCCCGATCACGCTCATCAGGCGCACGAACCGGTCGACATCCTCGGTGGCGCCGGTCAGCTCGAACACGAAGGAGTTGAGCGTGGCGTCGAGCGTCTTCGCGCCGAAGGCCGCGGCCAGCCGCAGGGCCTCGCTGCGGTGCTCGCCCTCGCCCTTCACCTTCACGAGGCAGATCTCGCGCTCGATGGCGTTGCCCTGGAGCGTGAGGTCCACGACCCGGTGCACCGGCACCAGCCGGTCAAGCTGCGCCTTGATCTGCTCGATCACGGCGTTCGTCCCGGTGGTCACGATGGTGATGCGCGAGATGTGGCGCGCCTCCTCGGTCTCGGAGACGGTCAGACTCTCGATATTGTAGCCGCGGCCGGAGAACAGGCCCGAGATGCGGGCGAGCACGCCGGGCTCGTTGTCGACGATCACCGCCAGCGTGTGCCGGTTCACCGGCTCGACGCGGACGGCATCGGGGTAGTGGGTGTTCATCGCGTTCATCGCCGGCCTCGTCCTCGTCGTTCGACCCATCGCCGCCGCAGCGGCGGATCGCGGCCCGGCGGTGACGCCGGGCCGCCCGCCCTCACACCAGCATCTTGCCTTCCTCGGAGATCACGTCGCCGAGCTCGACGCCGGTTTCGCCGAGGTAATCGGACAGGAGCATCTCGTTGTGCGCCTTGCCCGACGGGATCATCGGGAAGCAGTTCTCGGTCTTGTCGACGATGCAGTCGAAGATCACCGGGCCGTCATGGGCGAGCATCTCCGCGATGGCGCCGTCGAGGTCGCCAGGCTTCTCGCAGCGCATGCCCTTGGCACCGTAGGCCTCCGCGAGCTTCACGAAGTCCGGCAGGCTCTCCGAGTAGCTCTGCGAGTAGCGCGAGCCGTGCAGCAGCTCCTGCCACTGGCGGACCATGCCCATGTACTCGTTGTTCAGGATGAACACCTTGATCGGCAGGCGGTACTGCACCGCCGTCGACATCTCCTGCATGTTCATCAGGATCGAGGCCTCGCCCGCGATGTCGATCACGAGCCCGTTCGGGTGCGCGAGCTGGGTGCCGATCGCCGCCGGCAGGCCGTAGCCCATCGTGCCGAGGCCGCCCGACGTCATCCAGCGGTTCGGCTCATCGTACTTGAAGTACTGGGCGGCCCACATCTGGTGCTGACCGACCTCGGTGGTGATGTAGGTCTCGCGGTCCTTGCAGGCCTCGTAGAGGCGCTGCACGGCGTATTGCGGCTTGATGATCGTGCCCGACGGCCAGTAGGCGAGGCAGTCCCGCGCCTTCCAGGCGCTGATCTTCTGGAACCACGGATCGAGGTTCGACTTGTCGGGCCGCGACGGCAGGGCGCGCCACGCCTCCAGCATGTCGCCGAGCACCGAGGCGCAGTCGCCGACGATCCCGACATCGACCTTCACGACCTTGTTGATCGAGGAGGCGTCGACGTCGATGTGGATCTTCTTGGAGAAGGGCGAGAACGCGTCGAGCCGGCCGGTGATCCGGTCGTCAAACCGCGCGCCGACGCAGATCATCACGTCGCACTCGTGCATCGCGAGGTTGGCCTCGTAGGTCCCGTGCATGCCGAGCATGCCCAGGAACTTCTCGTCCGTGCCCGGATAGGCGCCGAGCCCCATCAGGGTCGAGGTGATCGGGAAGCCGGTCTCGCGGACGAGCTCGCGCAGCAGCCGCGAGGCCTCCGGGCCCGAGTTGATCACGCCGCCGCCGGTGTAGAAGACCGGCCGCCGTGCGGTCGCCATCAGCTCGACGGCCGCGCGGATCCGGTCGGCGTCGCCCTTCACGGCCGGGCGGTACGTCTTGTGGCTCGCGATCTCCGGACGCTCGTAGAGGCCGGAGGCGAACTGGATGTCCTTGGGCAGATCGACGACGACCGGGCCCGGCCGGCCGTTCGCCGCAACGTAGAACGCCTCGTGCAGGATGCGCGGCAGGTCGTCGATCGATTTGACCAGGTAATTGTGCTTCGTGCAATGGCGCGTGATGCCGACCGTGTCGCATTCCTGGAACGCGTCGGTGCCGATCAGGTGCGTCGGAACCTGGCCGGTGATGCAGACCAGCGGGATCGAATCCAGCATCGCGTCGGTGAGCCCGGTGACGATGTTGGTCGCGCCGGGGCCCGAGGTGACGAGGACGCAGCCGACCTTGCCGGACGAGCGGGCGTAGCCCTCCGCGGCGTGGACGGCGCCCTGCTCGTGGCGGACGAGGATGTGCTTGACGGTGTTCTGGTGGAAGAGCGCGTCGTAGATCGGAAGTACGGCGCCGCCCGGGTACCCGAACAGCGTGTCGACACCCTGATCCTGGAAGGCCCGGATGACCATCTCGGCCCCGGTCATGACCTCGCCGCCCATGCTCGTCTCCTCGCGCTCTCCGAGGCCACCGCGATCCCATGATCGCCGCCCTGCCCCGTCCTCTCTCCCGGCACCCCCGTCACGCGGGGCGGTCTCCGCCTCGCCCGAAGGTGCCTCTCGCCTCGGTCACCCGTCTGCGCCGATCCCATGCCGCCCTGGAGCGGGCAACAAAAAAGGGCCCCGAGGGACCCTGCATGCGCCACCGCTCGGATCGCGACCCTCGTTCAGGGCCGCCCCGTCGGTGACGCTACCGCTACAATAAGGACCGTCGTCATCGGAAACCCGAAACTGCCCCGCGGCGGCCCCATGATCCGGAACTGGCTCATAGTCGGCGCGCGAAGTGTCGGGCCTCTTAGCGGAGAGCGCGGAGCCGGTCAACGCGTCCGTGCGTGCAATCGCGCTGGTTCCGCGCCGGCTGAGTGCCGGAGCCGCGGCTCACTGCAGCGGCGGCGGGTAGCGGCGCACCCAGCCGCTCGCCGCGTCGTAGGCGGCGCCGAGCTGCAGGCAGGCGAATTCGCCGTGGTTCGGACCGACGATCTGGATGCCAGTGGGCAGACCGGCCTCGCCGAAGCCCGCCGGCACGGCGAGCGACGGGAGGCCCGACATCGTCGCGGGGATCGTGATCTGCATCCAGCGGTGGTAGGTGTCCATCGCCCGTCCGCCCACCGTCTCGGGCCAGCGCAGGCCCTTGTCGAACGGGAAGACCTGGGCGCTGGGCATGACCACGTAGTCGTAGGTCTCCATGACGCGGCGCAGGGTCTCGTACCAGCGGGTGCGCCCCTCCAGCGCCGCGATGATCCGGTCGGCGCCGAGCGCCAGCCCCCGCTCGACCTCCCAGGCCGCCTCCGGCTTCAGCAGGGCCCGGTGGCGGGGCTCGTCGTAGAACGGGCGGAGGTTCGCCGCGACGGTGAAGGCCCGCAGCACCAGCCAGTCCTGCCAGAGGGTCTCCATGTCGTAGCGCGGCATCGCCTCCTCGACGGTGCAGCCGATCTCCGCGAAGGTGGCGAGCGCCGAACGCCCGACGTCGAGCACGCCGGGATCGAACGGGATCTGGCCGCCGCAATCCCCGAGCCACGCGATCCGGGTCCCGCGGAAGTCGCGGGCGAGCGGGCTCGCGAAGGCGGACGGGTCCTGCCGAATGGCGTTCGGGCAGCGCGGGTCGTAGCCCGCCAGCACCGAGAGCATCAGGCCGATATCGCCGGGCGTGCGCCCGATCGCCCCGAGCACGCCGAGGTTCGGGCTGAACACGTCCTTGGCCTCGGCGGGGATCCGGCCCCAGCTCGGGCGCAGGCCGTAGCAGTTGTTGAAGGCCGGCGGGTTGCGCAGGGAGCCGGCATGGTCGCTGCCGTCGGCGACCGGCTGCATCCGCAAGGCGACTGCGACCGCGGCGCCGCCGCTCGAGCCGCCCCCGGTCTTGGCCGGATCGTAGGCGTTGCCGGTGGCGCCGTAGACCGGGTTGAAGCTGTGCGAGCCCAGGCCGAACTCGGGGATGTTGGTCTTGCCGATGAAGATCGCCCCGGCGGCGCGCAGGCGCGTCACCATGATCGAGTCGGTGTCGGCGACCCGGTCGGCGAAGATCGGGGAGCCCTGCGTGAACCGCAGGCCGCGGACCGGATCGAGATCCTTCACGGCAAGCGGGAAGCCGTGCAGCGGCCCGACGGCGTCCCCCCGCGCCAGCGCGGCGTCGGCGGCCTCGGCCTCCCGCAGGAGCGCGGCATCGTCGGCGAGGCCCACGAGGGCGTTCACCTGCGGGTTGATCCGATGGATCCGCTCCAGATAGGCGCGCATCACCTCGGCGCAGGAGACGACCCGACCGAGAATGGCGGCCGCGAGGTCCACCGCGCCCATGGCGGTGATGCCGTCCTGTCGCGCGTCCTGCATCTTGCCCTCCCCCGGATCAACGGAAGATCGGTAACCGGAGGTTGGATCCAGGCAAAGATGGCTTCAGCGGAAAGGATGGGTTGCCGAGGTCCGTCTTTGCGAGCGCAGCGAAGCAATCCAGTGTCGCCCGACGATCACCGATGTCGCGCTGCCCTGGGTCGCTTCGCTGCGCTCGCGATGACGGCTTGCAGCCACGGAGGCCGTCACGCCACCGACCAGGGCAGCGTCTCCTCGCCCCGGAACACCACCACCGCGGTGTCGTCGACCGCGACCGCCTCTGCGACCCGGCCCGGCCGCCGCTCCAGGGTGACGGTCCCGGCATTGGGCTCCAGCCCGTGGAAGCGGGCGCCGTTCAGCGACGCGAAGGCCTCCAACCGGTTCAGCGCCCCCTCCTCGTCGAAGACCTGCACGTAGGTCTGGAGCGCGGAAGGCCCGCAGAACACGCCGGCGCAGCCGCAGGACGCCTCCTTGGCCCCGCGGACATGCGGCGCGGTGTCGGTGCCGAGATAGAAGCAGGCCTCGCCGGAGGTCGCGGCCTCGCGCAGGGCCAAACGGTGCCGCTCGCGCTTGGCCACCGGCAGGCAGTAGAGGTGCGGGCGCAGCCCCCCCTGGAAGATGTGCGTCCTGTTGATCACGAGGTGGTGCGGCGTGATCGTCGCCGCGCACCGGCCGCGGTGCTCCCGGACCACGTCGAGGATCTCCGCCGTGGTGGCGTGCTCGACGGTGACCTTCAGCCCCTGATGGCGAGCGAGCAGCGGGATCAGGCTGCCCTCCATGAAGGCGGCCTCGCGGTCGAAGATGTCGATCTCCGGGTCGGTCGCCTCGCCGTGGATCAGGAGCGGCATGCCGATCCGCTCCATGCGCTCCAGGACGGGGGTAATGCCGACGAGGTCCGTGACGCCCGCGTGCGAGTTCGTGGTCGCGCCGGCCGGGTAGAGCTTGGCGGCGACCCAGACCTTCTCGGCGAAGCCCCGCTCGATCTCGTCCGGGTCGGTGTCGTCCCGCAGGTAGCAGGTCATCAGCGGGGTGAAGTCCATGCCGGCGGGCAGGGCCGCCAGGATGCGCTCCCGGTAGGCCTGCGCCGCGGCGACCGTTGTCACCGGCGGCACGAGGTTCGGCATGATGATGCCCCGGGCGAACTGCGCCGCCGTGTAGGGCAGCACCGCCTTCAGCATCGCGCCGTCGCGCAGGTGGATGTGCCAGTCGTCCGGCCGCCGGATCGTGATCCGGTCGACGGACTTCGCGGCCTGGCGCTCGGCGGGGAACAGGTCGGCGACGCTCATCGCGGGATGCCCCTCAGGCCTGGCCGAAGGCGGAGATGCCGCCGTGGGCCGCCGACCATTCCGCCGGCGCGTTGAGGAAGCGCTCGACCTCGGCCAGCGTCTTCGGGTCGAAGGTGCCCATCTCCTTGGCCACCGCCAGCACGTCCCACCACGTGGTGAGGTAGTGGAGCTTGATACCGATCTCCTCCATCAGCGCGGCGCTGTCAGGGAAGATGTCGTAGTAGAAGAGCACGAAGCAGTGCTCGACCTGGGCGCCCGAATCGCGCAGGGCCTTGCAGAAATTGACCTTGCTGCGCCCGTCGGTGGCGAGGTCCTCGACGAGCAGCGTCCGGGCGCCCTCGACGATCTCACCCTCGATCTGGGCGTTGCGACCGAACCCCTTGGGCTTCTTCCGGATGTACTGCATCGGCAGCATCATCCGGTCGGCGATCCAGGCCGCGAACGGGATGCCGGCGGTCTCGCCGCCGGCGATGTGGGTCAGCTTCTCGTAGCCGATCTCGCGCACGATGGTGGCGGTGGCGAAATCCATCAGCGTCGAGCGCAGGCGCGGGAACGAGATGATCTTCCGGCTGTCGGTGTAGACCGGGCTCGCCCAGCCCGAGGTGAACTTGAACGGCTCGTCCTTGTAGAAGAGCACCGCCTCGATCTCGAGGAACATCTTGGCCGCCTCGCGGGCGATCACTTTCCGGTCGAGGGGCAGGAAGGGGCTGGTCATGCGGCGTGCGCGCTCCGCTTGGGGCGCTCTCCGGGGCCTTGAGAAATGGTCCGGCCAGAGAGATCGCGTGGGAATAGGGCCTGACCGCCCTCCTCCGCCCTGTCTCCGCCAGCGTCAACCCTGATCGCGGCGCTATCCGCGCCTCACGCAGGTCTGCCGGCCCGCAGATGCGCGAGGTGCCGGATCGCCAGCGCGTAGCCGTGCGTGCCGAATCCCGCCAGCACGGCCGTGGCCGCGAGCGAGATGTAGGAATGGTGGCGGAAGGCCTCGCGGCGATGAACGTTCGAGATGTGGCACTCGATCACCGGCACCTCGCAAGTGTTCAGCGCGTCGAGGATGGCGACCGAGGTGTGGGTGTAGGCGCCCGCGTTGATGACGATGCCGGCCGAGCCGACGCGGTACTCGTGGATCGCGTCGATCAGCACGTGTTCGGCGTTGCTCTGGCGGAAATCGACCGCGAGGCCGAGGCCGGCGGCCGTCGCGCGGCACAGGGCCTCGACGTCGGCCAGCGTCTCGCGGCCGTAGATCTCCGGCTGGCGCTTGCCGAGCAGGTTCAGGTTCGGCCCGTTCAGGACCAGGACGGTGTCGTTCATCGTGTGCCTCGCGGGTCGAGAGGTGCGGCAAGCGCCCGCAAGACTCAAGTCCGGGCTGTCATCCGGCCGGAGATGTCCCGCACACGGAGCTGCCGCCCGCGCCGGGCGGTTCAGATCCGGATCCCGCGGCGCTATCCCGGTCGCGGAAGCCCGATGCGGCAGGGAGGACAGGCGAATGGCAGGATCCCGGAGCGACGCGCCCGTGGTGATCGCGGTGGCGATCACCGGCTCGGTGCCGCGCAAGACCGACAACCCGGCCGTTCCGGTCACCGTGCCCGAGCAGATCGAGTCGACGCAGCAGGCCTTCGAGGCCGGCGCCACGCTCTGCCACATCCACGTGCGCAACGACGACGAGTCGCCCTCCTCCGATCCGGACAGGTTCGCCGCCGTGCAGGAGGGGCTGCGCCGGCACTGCCCGGGGATGATCGTGCAGTTCTCGACGGGCGGGCGCGGGCGCGACCCGGCCGCACGCGGCCTCTCGCTCAAGCACCGGCCCGACATGGCTTCCCTGTCCACCGGCTCGGTGAACTTCCCGACGATCGTCTACGAGAATTCCGCGAGCCTCGTGACCGACCTCGCCGGCCAGATGAAGCAGTACGGCGTCCGTCCCGAGATCGAGATCTTCGACCTCTCGCACCTGCACGGCGCCAAGCGGCTGGTGGAGGCGGGCCTGATCGATGCGCGCCCGCACGTGCAGTTCGTCATGGGCGTCCAGAACGCGATGCCGGCCGAGGAGCACCTCCTCGACATCCTGCTCGCCGAGACCCGGCGGATCCTGCCGGAGGCGACCTGGACGGCGGCCGGGATCGGGCGCAACCAAGCGATCGTGATGGACTGGGCGCTCGCCCGCGGGGCGGACGCGGTCCGCACGGGCCTGGAGGACAACATCCGGGTGACGAAGGATCGTCTGGCGGCCAGCAACGCCGAGCTCGTCGGCCTCGCCGCCGAGGCGGTGGCGCGCCACGGCCGCCGCGTCGCCACGCCCGCGGAGGCCCGCGCCGCCCTGGGCCTGGATTGAGCGGGCGCGGATGTTGCCGCGATCGCGCGGTGGAGACGGCACCGGATCCATGCGCCTCACGCACGCCGTCCCGACTGCGATCCCTGATCGTCGGCTGCGCCGCCGCGGCCTGCGCGTTCCTGGTCGTGTCCTCGGAGGCTCCCGGTCAGGCAGGTCCGGGATCGGAGGAGGCGCTCGTGAACGGGATCCAGACCATTCGGCGCGGCGACACCGTCACGAAGGTCGACCGGACCGGCAAGGGTGCGGTGCTGTGCATGCGCGGCATCCTGCAGGCGATGCGCGCCGTCGGACAGGCGTGCCACGCCGGCGCCGACCCGGACTTCCAGCAGGAATTGCGCGCCGCGCTCGCGCGCATCGATCGGTTCATCGCCGACAACGCCCCGGACAGGGCCGTCCCGTCGCGCGACGGGACGGCGGAACCGGAGCAGCGGCCCGGCGCGGTCTGCGGCCGCGACGCGGAGGCCCTGTACGAGGCCCTGCGGACCGGCGGCGCCGCGGGCCTGCGCGCCCAGGTCGACGACCTGCTCTCGATCCCGCGCGAGCCGGTCATGAATCCGTGCCTGTGAGCCGGCCGGCGACGTCGCGGTTTCGGGACGTCGCCCGCGCGGCGGCGATCCCGACCCACCTTCTCACGGCCGACCCGGCGTGCTAACGATCCGCCCGCGCGGGTGTAGCTCAATGGTAGAGCAGCAGCCTTCCAAGCTGAATACCCGGGTTCGATTCCCGGTACCCGCTCCATCTTTTCAAGGCCGGAAAGCTGCCCCGTTACAGGGGTTTAGCTCTCCGGTCTTTTCCTTGCCCGGGACTGCCCCGTTAGCGTGATACCAGCCTGATACCAGTTTAAGGGGCGCTTTGCGGCCATCTCAGCTGCCAACTCCCGGAACTGCGCCAGCGCCCGGGCCGCGACGTCCTCGTCGATGGGCGGGCACTCCGGCTTTGGCTAGGCGGCCGCCCGGAGCTCCATCAGGACGATCTCGTACCAGTGGTCGAGGAGGTCTTCTCGCAGGTCGGGGTACGCCCGGACGAGGCGCACCAGGGTCGCGTTCCGCTCGGCCTCGCCCTCGGCGAGGTGGGGCTCGAAGATCACGTCGTCGCGGAGGTCGGCTTCGGTCATGGCAGGTTTCCTTGTCCCTGCAATCGAAGCGAAGCACGGGGACCGGAAACGGAAGTCGGCTCGCAGGACAGGACGCCGCAGGCGTTGGGTTGCCGGCCGGCATCGAGCCTGCCACGCTACGGGGATGACGACCCTCATCGATATGGTCGCCGCGATGCAGGCCCGCGAGGCCGCCCGGGCGGCGAAGGGCGAGCCCCCGGCCTACATCGTCGAGGCCGACGCCACGGGGACGCCCGATACGTGGGGCCTCCCCGGGCACGGTACCGTCCGGCGCTATCCTGGCGGCCGGTGCGTGCAACTTAGGGACGGGGCGGATCTACCGACGACAGGATGGGGCCACCCTTTCGCCGCCATGGCCTAGGCCGCCGTCGAGCCTGCCTGCGCCTCGGCCCTGGCCATGGCCTGCCGACCGTCTCCGAACTCCAGGCAGAATGCCTCCGCCTGATAGATGTCGACGCATCGCCAGTAGAAGATCTTCACGTCAGCGTCGCTCTTGCCCTGGGACATGAGCATGAGGCGCCCCCACCCCTTCAGGCAGGCGATGCCGCCACCGCCGCGCTCGCTGGCGTGGGGGAACACGGCGACGACCATGTCGGCTTCCTCGAAGCGCTTCCGCAGCCACTCCGGGTCCTTTGAGACACCTTGCGAGATCGCCCGGTCGGTCGTGGCGTTGGCCTCGTCGGCGTAGTGCTGCATCTGCGCGAACGACATGCCACGCATCATTGTCAGGGTCGGTCCGTCCGGCAGGCGGATATCGTCGTCCCGACGGCCCCCGCCTGCAGCTGATCGGCCCCCACGAGGTGGTCCAAGGTCAAAGTTAGTGCAGTGTCGGTCGCTGGACCACGGCGAGCTTGGCCGGTGCAGCCGGCCAAGCGGCTATAGCTGGCACGAACACCTCTGGCGCGGGCGGCCGGTAGCCCAATGCGCCATGCGGCCGAACCGTATTGTAGTGCCGTCGCCAGCCCTCGATCATGATCTGCGCCTCCTTGAGCGTGTAAAAAATCTCGCCATTCAGCAGCTCGTTGCGTATCTGTGCGTTGAAGCTCTCGACATATCCGTTCTCCCACGGCGAGCCAGGGCTGATGTAGGCCGTCCTTACGCCAACGGCCGCAATCCAGGACT